>SLKI01000025.1 GCA_007134695.1 Balneolaceae bacterium | reverse complement strand
GGTCGGTTCATCAAAAAAGTAGAGTGTATGATCGGTGTGTCCCTGGGATAGAATTTTTGCCAGTTTTACCCGCTGCGCTTCTCCGCCGGAAAGTGTAGTGGCGCTCTGACCCAGCTTCAGGTAGCCCAGACCGACATCCTCCATGACCTGCAAGCGCGAGGTGATCTGAGGCTGATCCTCAAAAAACTCCAACGCCTCCGAAATCGACATCTCCAGCACATCGTGGATATTGTGCCCCTGATACTTGATGCCTAACACATCCTTGCGGTACCGCTGCCCGCCACACTCCTGACACGGCAGCTCAATATCGGCGAGAAACTGCATTTCAATTTTCTGAACGCCTTCTCCCTCACACTCTTCACAACGCCCGCCGGGCACGTTGAAGGAAAAGTGTCCGCTCTTAAATCCCATAATCTTCGCCTGCCGCGTGCCGGCAAAAAGCTCCCGGATGCCGTCAAACGCCTTGGTGTAAGTGGCAGGATTGGATCGGGTTGAACGGCCAATCGGCGATTGGTCTACCATCTGCGCATCTTTAATATTCTGCAGACCGGTCAGCTTTTTATACCGCCCAACTTTGCCTTTCCAGGTGGCCAGCTCTTTCATGATCGCGGCATATAGCGTGCCGTGTACCAGTGTCGATTTGCCAGAACCGCTGACGCCGGTCACGCAAGTCATTGTTCCCAGCGGAAACTCGACATCGATGTGTTTGAGATTGTGCTCAGAGGCATCCTTCAATACCAGGTTTTTACCTGAGCCTTTTCGCCGCTTTTCAGGAATCGTGATCTCCTTGCGCCCGCTCAGATATTTTCCTGTGAGGGTAGCAGATTCAAGCAAATCACCATACTCTCCGCTGAAACTAATTTCCCCGCCATGGCGACCGGCAAACGGACCGATATCGATCAAGTGGTCGGCCGCTTTAATCATCTCCGGATCGTGCTCGACGACCAGTACGGTGTTGCCAATATCCCGCAGCGACTTGAGGATGCTGATCAATTTGTCGTTATCGCGCGGATGCAGTCCGATGGTCGGCTCATCCAGCACGTAGAGGCTGCCGATCAGCGAGCTGCCGAGGGCATTGGCCAGATTGATTCGCTGGGCTTCCCCACCGGAAAGTGTATTGGCCAGGCGATCCAGGGTGAGGTAATGCAGCCCGACTTCATCCAGATATTGCAGTCGTTTGCGGATTTCAGAGAGAATCTGGCTGGCTACATTTTGTTCGTATTCGGTCAGCTCGAGTTGATCAAAAAACTCACGGGCGTGGCCGAGAGTCTGCTCGGTGACCTCCCCAATATGCAATCCCTGAATTTTCACATTAAGCGCATCTTTCCGAACCCTTGAACCGTCACACTCCGGGCAGCGGGAAAATCCGCGGTACCGGGAGTAAAACACCCGCATGTGGACTTTGTAGAATTCCTGCTGCACCAGCTTGAAAAACCCGTTGATCCCCACATACTCATCTTTACCGTTCCAGATGATATCGCGGGTGGATTTATCCAGCATCCGGTAAGGCTCGTCGATGGGAAGCTGGTAGCGGGCGGCAATTTTGACCAGATCCTTCAAATGTTTCTGAAACCGGCTGCCGTTGAACGGAGCGATAGCACCGTTGCGAATGGACTGATCCGGATCGGGAATGATTTTATCTTCATCAAGTCCCTGGATGCGGCCGAATCCCTCGCATTCCGGGCAGGCGCCGTACGGACTGTTGAACGAAAACATCTGCGGAGTCGGCTCTTCAAAGTCGATGCCATCAAGTTCAAACCGCTCGCTGAAATGCAGCTCCTCTCCGCCACGCAACTTCACGCTGCAGCGACCTTTGCCTTCCTGAAAGGCGAGATCCAGCGAATCGGAGAGCCGGGCGCGGGTGTCGTCATCGTCTTTTTTGATCGCCAACCGGTCGACCAGTACGCGTAGCTTGTCGGGTTTGTGTTTTTTCAGGTCGGGTTGATCGTTGGTGAGATCCACAATGGTCTCATCGGGGAGCAGAATCCGGTTGAATCCCTTTTGGCGCAGCATCTCAAACTCCTGCTCCACATCCTTCTTTTTGGAATACTGAAGCGGGAACAGGACGAAAAATTTGGTCTTTTCCTCCAGCTGCTCGTGCAGATCATTGATGACCGACTCGGTGGTATCCTTTTTGACTTCCCGTCCGCTCACCGGCGAGTAGGTGCGGCCGACCCGCGCAAACAGAAGGCGGATGTAGTCGTACAGCTCGGTGGTCGTGCCAACGGTCGAGCGCGGATTGGTCGTCGTGTTCTTCTGCTGAATCGCCATCGCCGGGGAAATCCCCTGCATGAAATCGACATCCGGCTTATCCATGCGCTCCAGAAACTGGCGGGCGTAACTCGAAAGGCTCTCCACATAACGGCGCTGTCCCTCGGCGTATATAGTATCGAATGCCAGCGACGACTTGCCCGATCCCGAAACCCCGGTGATGACCGTCAGTTTATTCCGGGGGATGGTGACGTCGATATTTTTCAGATTGTGCACCCGCGCTCCCTTGATCACAATGGGCCGGTCGGAAGCGGGTTTGCGCTTGGTTTCGGTTACGAGGGTCTGTTCAGCCATTATCCGGAGTTGGTCATCGGTTTCATCTTGCCGCCATAGAACAAACCCGTAAGATAAAAAAATCGTGTGCGGAGGTCATTAAAAATAGATGAGGTGAGTATTGAATCGGGAAGACGTCGGACAAATAAACTACTTGATGACGAGGTGACAGTGGGTCGCTCGGTGACCAATTACCTATTGACTATGTATCAATCCGGAATAAGCCGATACTTCACCACCCTTTGATAGGGTTGGGCCTCACGAACATAAACAGCATTATCTCCAGTCTTTACAACTTTATTTGTCCATTCAGAAGGTAACTCTGCATGAGCAACGTGATTACCGCTCTCATCAAAAATTTCCAACTTAGGCTTACTCAATTCTTGGTCATCGCGGTTCAAATAGCTCCAGGTTAATCCTACTTGCTCATCGTTTATAGTTCCAATACCCAATACCGTTCCCGCTGCTGCATCGTATGTATGTCCTTCAATTTCAATGGGCTCCATTTCGCTGTCGGATAGCAAGGCTGTTCCAACATTGTTAAATTCTGCATTAACTCCGGCATACCAAATTCCGGGGGTAATGGCAGGAATTAAAACTTCTCCTGACGGTCCGGACCCTATTTGTGGAGATGGCCCTTCCGGATTTTTTTGTAACTCCTCATCTGTTAATTCCAAAACATTCTGCAGGTCTAATTCACTACCTTCCCGGTGAGTTTCCTCGTCAGGATTAGGAATATAAGAAGCAAGG
>SLKI01000049.1 GCA_007134695.1 Balneolaceae bacterium | reverse complement strand
GGTTTTTGAGCTCCAACACGCAGATTAAATTGTCTGCCTCCTCTCCAGGTCAGGTGCGCATCCAGCAGATTCGGTTCTCTTGAAAAATTCATCTGTGCCCGATATTCAAAATTTCTGCTCAGCTGCCCCCCGACTCCGAATCTGACATTCGCCACACGGAATGTCTGGCCTCCCAGATAGTGATCATCAAGCAGCGAGAGGTTTCCGCCTACCTGGATTAAAGAGGTCAGATAGAAAGATTCACCCTTTACACGATCAAGAAGCTGCTCTTCCGGTGATGACGTATCAATCACCACCTGAGCCATTACGATGGCCGGGGCAAACAGAATCAGAAGTATGAGAAACAACGCTTCCCGTAATAGATTGTTCATCTGAATTTCTCCGGTTAGTCCGTATATTTGTGCCTTAAATTTCCAGAAATCGATCCGACCAGACAAGCCCCGGAACTTGGAAGAATTAAGTTACAGATGGTTTTCACTCTTCTACCTAACCCTTGGAACGATACTGATCACAGGCAGTGTCTATCTCTGGATTCGAAAAAGTTACGTTGTATCCTATCTGATTGCAGCTTCGGAATCAGAAAAACCTCCACGCTTTTTCGTTAACAGCCTGAAATATCTTCTGCTGTTTACCATTCCTTGCCTGATCTTTTCCTTCTTTCCGTTCTCATGGCCCGAACTGATCTTTTCGGTCTGGTGCTTCATCATTATTTACACATCGGGACAGATGCTTGCCTATTGGAAACATACAGCTGTCGCAATTAAAGAGAATAAAGAGGTGCTTCCCCGCCGAATCAACTTTATCTCTGCTAATATGCTATCAATTGGCATCATCATGTTTCTACTTTACTATTTCTTGCAGACCAGGGCCGTTGGTTAACCTCGGTTTAAAACGGAATCACCGTACGCACCCGATAATAGAGATCATAATCTTCTTCCAGCAACCGGTCATACGGCTGAGCTACTCCCAATGAGTGTACCAGGCGCAACGGCCCGATGCGTACCAGATTCTTCAATTCCAGGCCCGTTCCCAGTCGAATACCGCCTTCAAAGGAAGTTTCGGAGATGGTAATCTGCCGGATGGCTCCGCCGTCGGCAAATAGTGCAAGAGAAGTATTTCCCAGCTCTAAAAATCCGAGAATCCTCGTATTCAGGGAGGGCAAAAACGGTATTCTATATTCGAAAGTTCCAAACGCTACCTGCTTGGCAGCCAAAAACTCCCGGTAGCCCCGCACTCTTTCAACAGGTACTGATTTTAGATTGACAGGCCCGGCCTCAATCGGAAGGGATATATTATCAAATCTTGAAAACCCGATCGCCTGTTGTGGGAACGGATCTCCAAACTGAGCCTGAAACCGGCCATGCAGAAAGAGTGTGTGTGTTCCGAGTGCCGGCAGGATCATCCACCCTTCAAAATCAGTGGTAAACCACGTGCGGTCTGAACCGAGACGATCGGAAGCTCCGTCGGCAGAAACCCGGAAGCCGAATCCATCGACTGGATGGATCAGATTACGATAATAAGGCCTCTGTTTTTTCACAGCCCAACCAAGCCGGAAATCCAGCAACCGGCCCGACTCGGGAACCATCAGAGAAGGCGTATATGAAAATTCGCCAATTGTGTGGGGAGTGACAGATGCATACCTGAGTCTGCTGTCGATCCAGCTTTCTCTATAAGGGCCTTCCAGTCGATCCAGCGGCCAGCGAAGAGTTATATCCCCACCGGTAGCAACTTCGACCAGATAGTCACTCCCGTAAAACCGGCCGGATGATGGGGTGCGATAAATAGAAAAGTTCAGAGTGGGGTAGAGCTGATTATTCATATAGCTCAGGACACCGAAACTGTTAGAGAGCTGCCCAGCCGAAAAGTTTCCTCCTGCAACCAGTGCATGCTTGCCGAGGGGCTCGACCCAGCTTGTAAATCCCGCAATTCCATAGTCGGCAGGGCCGGCATAGTAGGGTAGTGCGAGTGTAACAACATGTGTCAGATTTGACAGGGAGCGATATGCGTATCGTTGCTGAATCTGGGTCTCATCGGGTTCAATTTTCTCCGGGAGGTTCATTTCCGGTTGCCGGGTACGCCATGTAGCATAGGCAGATCGACTCCATTCAGCACCTCTGTTGCTATCCGCCGCAGCAGAGGAGTGATCGGCTGCTAAATCACCCACTTTTTCCGATACGAGCTCTGCATCTTTTACTGCTGCCGCATCCCGAACTGCTCCTTCGCCCTGGACAGTGGCCGCATCCAGAACGGTAGCCGCATCTAAAAGATAGATCTGCTCACTTCTTTTGGTTTCGGTCGTCTTGATCGCCAGTTTCCCATCCGGATTGGATTCATCACCGGCAATCCAGTCGTATGCTTCACCGCCGGTAAAAAGATGGGTCACCCTCCAGGATGAATCGGCATCCAGATCGACCATAAAAACATTGGGAACTTCGTCACGAAGTGAAGTGTAGGCGATCCTGTTTCCATCAGGACCGACAAGCGGCATTCGATTGTCGTTCTCACCCCGATCGATCGTCCGTTTTGACCCGGTATCCGGATTGAGCAGAACCAGGTACCGGTCACCCTGTTCATCAAACCTCTGATAGATCAGCTCATTCCTGTGCCGGTTCCAATTGAGGGTGATCACCTGGATATCCCCTTCGTACCGGGTTACCTGCGATTCTTCCATCGTTTCCAGATCCAGTACAACCACATTACCGGTTCCCCCGCGGTTAACAATGTAGGCGATCCGGTTCCCTCCGGGACCAAATGCCGGTGAGATCGCCCGCCGGCTTCGGGTAAGCTGTTCCTCTTTCTTCCGATCCAGGTCGATGAGAAATATATCATTAACCAGCGAGCTTCGCTCACCTCGGACGGTTCTCGAGTAGGCGAGCCGGCCGCCGTCCGGACTCCAGGCCATGTCGTTCCGAATCTGCCCTTCAGCTAAAATTTCGGCAGTACGATTCGAATCGTTCTCTACAAGGTAGAGCCTTCGTACAGGTCGCTGCAGTGAAGGTAGAGAAAGCACTGCAATCTGACTGCGATCAGGTCGGTATTTCAGGTCAAAATAATAGCGTCCAGGCAGGCTCTCGGGGTCAACTCCCAGAGAATCGACTCGATCCATCTTTGAGGCAAGTGAGTTGTAATAGATATTCATATGCTTTCGCCAGCGCTCATAAAAATCGCTGTAGGAACTGCCCGTTGCTTCCCGAAATGACGTTTCAAAATCATGGTATTCAGCTACCCCAAGAAGAGATTGACGCTTCGAAAGCATCTCCGCCAGTGTGGTGTCACCATAGACCTCACTGAAATAGCGAAGCTGTGCATTGC
>SLKI01000071.1 GCA_007134695.1 Balneolaceae bacterium | reverse complement strand
AAGAGAGAGACAGAACGAGTGAAAGACCTGGTGCCGACCCGACGCCAGGTTTTTTTTATGCCTTTATGGGGAAGCTTTCAGGACACTCATTCAGAATCGGGCATTCCAGCCGGCTCCCAACGTTAAGTCGGGAGACGTTTCGGTAAACCCTGCCGAAACAGATGTACTGAGTGTTATATGTGATGATATGGAATAAGTGATACCGATTCCGACATTCACAGGAGGGTCATATTCGTCGATCCACCTTGTCATACCGTTCAGAGAGATGCTCATTAGCCATCGCCCCTCATTAAACCCTCTGCCGAGTCCAATGCCGTAGGTCAAAGGATTTTTGAGTTCCAACTCCTCCATATCGCCCATCCACAGGTACATAACATCTGCGAACGATATCCAAGTTCCGATCGGCTGTAACAACGATATACCGAACCCAAAATCCCAGCTACCACTGCCAAAACCGGAGGAGGGACTTGCCAGTGGTGCTTTAAGCATGGAATTAAAATGAACTGTCGGTCTCCTCAAATGCATCTGCGTAATGCGTAATGAAAAGTTCATGCTTGGATCGCTAAAACCGGAATGTCGCCCAATGTCGGTATCGGGAAGATGGACGCGATCCCTTCTGCGGTCTTGGGGGTTTCCGCCCGGCATCATGACGGCGCCGGAACCCATGCCTACCTGCCCATGCCGGCTGCCTCCCGTCGGCCGAACTCCTTCCGGCCCATATGAAATCCAGGGAGTTGATTGGACCACATAAGGAATATTAAACGTAACTCTGGTGCGCTCACCTGCCACACTCAGGCTGTTTGTAAAGTAGAAGCTGTCCGTTCGTTCGGTGAAGTAGTAGGATCCACCGGAATATTGAAAACTGCCCGACCAGGTGAAGGACTGAGCGATTACACCCTTATTGGCCATGAGCAGTATGACAGACAGAATTATGCCGGTCATCAATCTGGAAAACACTCGTCCTGTAAAACCGACACTTTTACCGACCAAATCAGGGCTCCTCCTGGTGCTCCATCAACCTGCGGGTCATCCTCTCCATCGTCTCCAGGGCCTCTTCCATTTCGTCGGTCATATCCTGTAAATGCCGCCTCATCCGATCCATGTCGCGGCGCATCTCACTGTCGCGCATCATCTCCCGGTCACGAAGCATCAATTCACATCGTTCGGCAGCATTCCTCATGTTTCCAAGCGTTATGCCCATCTGTTCGCCGAATCGATGCATCATATGGAATTGATTACGCATCTGCTCATTTCTGGTTTGCTCCATTCTCACGTTCATTTGTCGGGTCATCTCATGAGAACGCTCCATCATTTTGTTCATTCGCTTCATCATCTCCTGCATCTCCTGAGCTTGCTGCATCATCATTTGCTGTGTCCGGTCGGACTGCTGTGCTGTAGTTTCAGTTGCGGCAAACACAAGAATTGGTAGTACGATCAATGTTGATATTATAAATCTCATCTGATTGACTCTCTTTTATATTTCAGGTTTCTATTATCTGGCCGGTTGTTCTTTACCAATCAGCCGCTCTATTAAAACACCGATTACTAATTAAAATTAGCCTGGCCGCAATCCAAATGTTGTAAATCGATCTCAAAGAAATTTGTAGGAACCACCCTCACACTTTACTCATGGATTCTCTCATTAATGATTTCCTCGCGAAATGATATATTTAGCCCAGAAGACAAACCGCATCAGGAAATTAACCCGAGATACCCATGAACAGTGCAAAACTCAAGATCGACGACAAGGAATTTGAACTACCTGTGATAGAAGGGAGCGAAGGAGAGAAGGCGATCGATATCTCCAGATTACGAAACGACACCGGATATATCACCTCCGATACCGGTTACAAAAGCACCGGGTCGACACGAAGTGCCATCACGTTCCTGGACGGTGAGAACGGTATTTTGAGATATCGCGGTTATCCGATCGAGCAACTTGCCGAAAAATCGACCTTTTTGGAGGTCGCCTACCTGCTCATATACGGAGAGCTGCCGACTTCAAAGGAACTCGAAGATTTTACTTCCGGAATTTCGCGTCACACGCTGATCCACGAGGATATGAAAAAGTTCTACGAAGGCTATCCGGCCAAGGCCCACCCGATGGGAATTCTGGCCTCGATGATCAGTGCCCTGTCAACTTTTTATCCGGATGCCCAAAAGGCGGACCTGACCCCCGACGAGGTGGATGTAACCGTTAAAAGGCTGATTGCAAAAAGTGCAACAATCGCAGCCTGGTCCTTCAAGAAGTCTCAGGGGCACCCGATCATGTATCCGCAAAACCGGCTCAGCTACTGTGCGAACTTTCTGCACATGATGTTTGCTCTTCCAACCGAGGAGTACGAAGTCAACGAAACCGTTGAGAAAGCACTGGATACCCTGTTGATTCTGCACGCCGACCACGAACAGAACTGTTCCGCCTCGACTGTTCGAATGGCCGGCTCCTCCCATGCAAGTCTTTACGCTGCAATCTCATCCGGCGTTTGCGCGTTGTGGGGACCACTACATGGCGGAGCCAACCAGGAAGTGATCGAAATGCTCGAACAGATCCGGCAGAATGGGGGAGATGTCAAGAAGATGGTCGAAAAAGCGAAGGATAAAAAGAGCGGTTTTCGCCTGATGGGATTCGGCCACCGCGTTTACAAAAACTTCGACCCGCGGGCCAAAATCATCAAAAAGGCGTGTGACGATGTTCTGGAAGAGTTCGGCATTGATGATCCCCTGCTCGACATTGCTAAATCCCTGGAGGAGGTTGCCGTTTCCGACGACTATTTCCTTGAGCGAAAACTCTATCCCAATGTCGACTTCTATTCCGGTATTCTCTATCGTGCGATCGGTATACCGACCGAGATGTTCACCGTCATGTTCGCCCTGGGACGACTACCCGGATGGATTGCCCAATGGAAAGAGATGAGGGACAACAATGAACCGATTTCAAGACCGCGTCAGCTATATGTTGGGCATACCGAACGCGATTATGTGAGCCTGGATAAGAGGTAAGGCGATCCGGCATGGCCTCCTCCATCCCGAAAGAGTTTATCGAGTTTCTCAGGAAGCCGGAGTCGTGGCCGCACGGCCCGGAGCGGGTGGAGCATATTCAGACGCATATCTCTCACGTCTTTATCGTTTCTCCTTATGTCTACAAATTCAAAAAGCCGCTCGACCTCGAGTTTCTCGATTTCAGCACCCTGGAGAAACGAAAGTATTACTGCGAAAGGGAGGTGGAACTGAACCGCCGGCTCTGCCCGGAAATTTACCTTGGTGTTGTACCGGTTTACCGGCTGCATGGAAGTTTCTCATTTGAACCGCCCGGTGAGGAGGACCCCGAGCCGTTTGAATACGCTGTCCGGATGAAGCAGCTCAATCCGGAATTT
>SLKI01000023.1 GCA_007134695.1 Balneolaceae bacterium | reverse complement strand
TGTTACCTTCATCGGTCCGGGTTTTCTCCTCCAGGATCAGGAACAGGTCCACATCAACCAGCTCGTTGTAGTACACCAGAAAACTGCCCAGCAGCACGATCGAGGCTGTCCCGTAGGCAAGTACCATCTTCTTGACGGGTACACGCCCGGCAATAAAGAGAATCAGGATCGCGAGAAACAGGCCGAGGAAGATCGACCGGTGGAAAAGTGTAAATACCGCCGGAATCATCATGAGTGCCAGAATTTTATAGGGCAGGCCTATGTGCCGAAACGGCAGGAAAATGGTGAGTACAACCAGTGACGGTACCACATAGCCAACGTTGAAGCGGAAGCCTTCAAAAACGATTCTCTGCAACCCCATCAAAATCATCGCGCCTTCGTACAGGTAGGCGATCGCCTTGAGAACGATGAAAAGTTTAAGCAGGTCGAAAAACAGATCGTAACTTTTGCGGCGAGCGAAGACGTGATAGATGATCGGCACCCAGATGGCATAGACAAGCATGAGTGAATCGCGCAAGGCGTCGATCCGGTAATCATAGACGTAGGCCAGCCCCCAGAGAAGCCCGAAGGCTACAAGGATATAGTAGATCAGGAGATTCCGATGTACCTGAAGCAGCTCTCTTCGGTAGAGAAAGGCGAGGCAAGCGATCATCACCTCGGTGATAAAGATCGGCTCCAGCCCCAGGTAGGCGAAGTTTCTCTCTCCAAAGAGCATATGAAACATGAAGAGAAAGAAGAGGTATTCGCGGGGCTGCAACGTGGACAGGCGCTCTCTGAACTGCTCCAGCCAGATGATCACCATCCCGGCCACAAAGATCATTGCAGCCAGTATCAGATCCTCATAGAGGAAAAAAGGCAGCAGAAAAACGACTGCCATCAGATTGTGGGGGCGGTTGAGGTTGATCACTTAACGGCTGGTTCTGTGGTTTTGCCAATATCAGATGGAATATAAAAAATAGCCCTCTCCGTCACCGCTTCAAATATCTTTCTTCGATGGCTCGTCAATTATCTTTTTCGATCACCTCGTCAAACACTTTGGCGGTCTGGTTTGCGACCTGCTGCCAGGTTCGAACCGGTTCCGGTTTCGATGCGGGTGAGTTTGTGGAGGGCGAACCGGCCCGGTTCTTGTCGGCCATACCGGCCAGGGTCGCATCAGCCCTGTTTTTCCGGCCCGATGGAGCCGGTTTATTCCGAAGAACCTCGACAGCTTCCTCGGGAGTTCGCACCCGGATAAATCGATCGGAGGATCGCATTACTTCCGTACCGTGAATATTGGTGATCGTCCAGAGGCCGTTGTTGAGGAATTCGAATATTTTGAGCGGGCTGTTGTAGAATCCCCATCGGGACCAGTCATATTGGTCGTAAAATGCCAGACCGATATCCGCACCGGCTATCAACCAACCCACATCCTTTCGATCGAGATCGGCAAACGGGTAGACATTGCTGAATTCGGCTAATGTCTTAAATCTGTGTTGTTCCCGATCGGCCTTCTGTTCACTCCTTTCTCCGCTCTGTCCTTGCCGGGTGATGATTACGAAGGCTGTCTCTCCATCATCCTGCTCTATAATCTCTTTCAGCCAATCGGCCTGCTGCATCCGATTGATCGATCCGGCCCATATCGCCACTTTATTGTATCTGCTGCGAATCTCTTCGTACTGCTTTTGAATCTCGGTGCCCGGGGTGATCTTGTCTTGGTCAAACACTTCACCGCCGTTTTCGATCAGTGTAACGTTTTCGAGTTCAAGCGCCACTTCGCAGTAATCCCGCACTGCTTCGCTGACCACTATGACCCGGTCGGCTCGCCGGAGAAACTTTCGCCAAAAGCGGTCTCTGCGGAGGATCTGTCGGCGGCTTTTCCCAAACAGATGAAGTTCATCCGAGGGGCAATTGAGTTCGATCACAACCTTTTTACCGGCCAGAAGTGCCAACAGTGCGATCATATTCCGGAAGTTGAAGAAGAAATCGACCCGAATGTAGGCCAGATCGCTTTGGCGGAGGGCCGACACAAGGCCAAGTGGCGTGCGGCTCTTCTTTTCGGTCCAGGGGTCCGGATCGCCATTGATCTTGATCAGGTTGTACCCGAGATGGCTGAGCTCTTTGGCCAGATGATAGCCGTGAACCGATGCGCCTCCGGTGACCGGGTAGAAATTGTAATAGAAGTAAGCGATGGTAGGTTTTTTGGTGGTAGTCGGACTGCCGGCCTGCGCGGGCGGACTGGCGGCCTGCTCGAGCGGACTTTCAGTGGTTTTTTTCGTTTTTGAGCCGGATGCAGCCGAGTCAGCGGCAGTATCCGCCGGATTGGCTGAGGCGGTGGCATCATCCGCCGATTCGGCTGCAGAAGGTTGCGGGTCTTCCACTGAGCTTGCATCGTTTTCGGGCGGTGAATCAGCCGTCCAGGCCCCGTTCCATTGATCAAGCTGCGATTTCATCCGCCGCATTTGCAGCAGCCCTTCCAGCCGCCCAAAACCCATACCGATCCGCATCAACCAGACACCCATCCACAAGGGGAAGAAGCTGGGTGCAGAAACACCGGTTGATGCGAGAGTCTCGGGTTCTGTGGGTCTGCCATCCTGTTCTTCTGCAGGCTTTGTCTGTTTGTCAGGTGGATCTTTTGTGGGCTCTGCTTGTCCTTTTGCCGGTTCTGGTTGCCCTTTTGAAGATTCTGCTTGCTCTTTTTCCGGTTCTGGTTGTTCTTTTTCCGATTTTGATTGCACTTCAATTTTCTGGCGCATTTGAGCTTTCTGACGCTGCTCAAACTGCATCAGGCCGGCTTTCAGTTGCGAAGGTCGCGGGAATAGAAAGGTCTTGAGGGTATGGCTGAAAATCGACCAGGCAGAGTTCCCCTCCTGCTGCATATTCAGAGGATGGACGCGGCCTGTGCGCACTGCTTTTCGAAAGGTCGCTCCCAGTTTTCGGGGTTTGCATCGCACGACCGCCTTGTCGGCAAAGACCAGCGGAAATCCGGCCTGCACCGCCCGGCGGGTCCAGTGGATATCCATACCGGAACGAAATCCGGATGGAAACGGGCCGATCTCTTCTGCGACCCTTTTGTCTACAAAAAGATTGCCCGCTGCTGAACTCCTTTCATTTAAAACCAGGTTGCGATTGTTGTTAAAGGTGAGTGCATCGACCACTTCTCCGATGCCCGGCTGCTCCGGCAGATCGAACAGAATTTCACCGCCGGCAAGGCCGGGGACAGTATTGTTCGTGTATGGAGACTCTTTGGGCTCCTCTCCTTCGCTCTTTTGCCCTTCATTTTCGTCCATGTCCTGATCCCGATATGTTCCCTCTTCTCCGATTGAGCTGAGTGAGCGGATCCCTTCTTCGAGCCAATCCTGGTCGGGAATTTTGTTCGCATCCAGAAAAGCGTAAGCCTCCCCTTCGGCCAGTTCCATCCCTCGATTTCGGGAGGTGTAGGGACCAAGCCGGTCCATATTTTTCAGAAGTTTGAGGCCGGTACCGGCCTGCTGAAATTCATTTCTCGACTTTTCAAGCAGTTCAACTGTCTCATCTTCAGAATTGTCATCCACAACTATCACCTCAAACCGATCAGCCGGATAACTTTGTCGGAGGAGAGCATTCAACAGTTCCGGCAATGTTTTGGCGGCATTTCGAACCGGAATAATCACCGAAACGAAATTGTAAGGGGTGTGGGTCATCTGGATCGTATAAAGAGATCAGTCAAGAGAATTAAGATACGCTATTGTATTAAAATGGAAGATTTTATCAA
This sequence comes from Balneolaceae bacterium, assembly GCA_007134695.1. Lineage (GTDB taxonomy): Bacteria > Bacteroidota > Rhodothermia > Balneolales > Balneolaceae > SLK101. The sequence continues at coordinate 9,110 of SLKI01000023.1, read as the reverse complement.
ATTTTCTTCGAATCAATCTGAAATCAACGATAGTGTGAATCCGGGAAGTGCTATAAACGACCCCATTTCATACAAGTTTTGTGGCTTTTCTGTTTGACTGGACTTTCCATATTGACTGAGCTTTCCATTTGAGTAAATCCACTCAGCGTGTGAATCTGAACAATCCGTGTACTCTTCCCGCTCCGTTGGCCAACCTGCAGAGCCACGCAACCCCCATGAGTGAGATCATGCTGTTAGGAACGTTTTTATGTCCCCGAAACTTGATCTGGTTTCGGATGAACCGGGGTGTCGCCGGGCGCAGATCGTAAAGAATCCGGCCCAATGCCTTCATCCCGGTCACCCCTTCTTGTTCCTTCCAGATCGCAGGCTGCCCTTTCCCCACCCGGTAGAGCTTTTTGAGCAGCGGGCCGAGCTTCCTAGCCTGTTTTTTAACGATAACATCTTCATCATAAATAATCCGAAACCCGGTATTTGTCGCTCTGCCGGTCCACTCGACGTCACCACCGGAACGCACATCTTCCCGAAATGGGCCGATCCGATCGAACACCTCCTTGCGCACAAAAAGATTCCCGGTTTTGGCCACACCACGTGTTTCTACATTGTGCCTCATCTCCAGATTGATAAGAGAATCATACCGCTCTGCGGCGGTCTGCCGGCCGGAATAGCTGAACTGAACCTCCCCTGCAACCAGGTCTGCCGACCCTTCAGATAGCCGATCGCTTCCCCGTTCCAGCCAATCGGGCTCCGGCTCGCAGTCGGAATCGGTAAATGCGATAATTTCTCCCCTTGCTTGCTCCAAGGCCCGGTTTCGGGCAGCATAAGGGGATCGGATACGGTCTTCATTAAGGAGCCGGATCTTCGAAGTTTCTCTACCTTCAACTTCCTGCCCGGTTTGTATCGAAGAGATAGTATTACATATAGATTTCCGTGTAGCGTCGGTTGAACCGTTATCAACAATCAGAATTTCAAATGAAGCAGGAAAATAGGATTGCCTTTTCAATGACAGAATACACCTTTTAATACCTGTTGGATTGTTAAATACCGGTATTATAACAGATATATCCTTTTGTTTAATCATTAAATGTTAATTCAAAACTGACCATCTTAGTTTAATACCTGTTAAATGTAGAAATGTAGCTTGATTAAAGGTCACCCATCTCATCTTTCAACATTGGCACAATTCTCAATACGATTCGCCTTTTTTTCTCTATAGAAGACGCATCACTATTTACACACTTCAGAATTGCATCCCTATCCAAAAAGTCCCAAAGTCTGGAACTCGTATTTGAATGAACTACTTCTCGGAAGTGATCGACATTTTTCTCATAAAAATCCCTCCTGATTTTTTCAAAGAATTTCAATCTCGGCCCGAATAGTTTCTCTCTGTATTTGTCTAAATGTTTTCTTTTCAACCTGAATTTAATTCTTTCAAATTTATTTGCATCCCAATATACTGACTTACTGAATGGAATATGCGCCGCACCATTACCTGAAAATGCTTTCACATATTGATGATGAACACACTCTTTTTTGTGCCTGTATAAATTGCCTATATCTGTAGCAAAAACAAATTTCAGAAAATTTACATTGCCATAAATCACATGGTTATCACTTACAAAATTATTATTAATTAGCTTGTAGCTCTGGTAGGCTCGAAATCGTTCAAAATGGTAATATATGGGTAGTAACTTATTTGCAGAATCATCACCAGTTAATAAGCCGGCATACTTATTGTGATAATAGTCCTGGATCTCGTTGTATAGTTCCTGTTGATACTCAACTCTTAAAAATTCAGATTTGATGAAGGAACGGGCAAGATTCTTAATAGATTCGTCTATACTATTTGCAATCGCACTTTTATACTTCCTAAGTCCCAAGTCAGTATCACCACCGGTACCAGTCAATTTAACTTTGGACAATTTTTCAAGAACCGAGTTTATCTCATCGAACACTACGTAATCAGCTACCATGCTGTAACAAAGAAATGGTCTTGAGTTTTCTGATATAAATTTGTCTAATTGTTCTACTGTCGGAAGTTCTGCAGGTTTAAGAAATTTATGTGAGACACCCATATCTGCGGCTATCTTTTTGGCAGAGACCGAATCATAAGTCAGATCCGGATATGTAAATGTTTCCAGATTGAAACCTCCCATCCCCCAAAACAGATAGAGAATTACTCTTGAATCGAAACCCCCGGAAAGAGATATAACTGGTGCATGATATTTAACAAGGTACTTGCCGGAATTTTTCCATTCTTCTGCAGACTTGGTTAGAAAGATTTCCGGCCTATCACTGGGATTGATAAGCTTCTCAATATTATCGTAACTGTCTACTTTTAAACCTGAAAGCGTACTCCATTCGATCCTTCCAAATTCCGGTAACAAAAAGACGTTCTTTTCATTACTCATGTATCCAAAATTGCCATTCGAACAGATCCAATTCATATAAAACCGGTAATTCAACTCTTGTTCTTTAAATAATCGAATCAAACGTACCTGATTGGAAATATATACCGTGTTATCTGGTGCCTCGTAATAAAACACCTTATATGTTCCCAATGGCTCAACAATACACTCAAATTTGTTATTTGCAGCCATAATAAGTGCAAACTGACCATCAGCTTTTTGAGTTATTTCCGTCAACTCATCCAATTCGGTTCGAAGAACATCAGCTGACCTCAAATCCAGGTCGGGATCGAAACCAGCCAACAAACCGCTATATGCAATTAAAGAGTCATTCTTAATGCTGTGATATTTTTTTTCAGTCAGTTCAGATGATGTAGAGATGGATACGTAGTGAACACCTTCAGACTTATACTCGAAGAATTGTTTTTTCCGTAACGCAAGAGGATTACCAATTTCGTTTTTAATTTTTTTAAAATCATTCTCGTCGAATACTGTCTGACCCAGTTTAACAATCCAACAGTTCATATGTATGTCTGTGATGAGATATTAAGTGATTTATTAATTGCTAAATCACACAAAGGTTTAACTAATTGAATTAATAAAAAAATGAAATTTTGTTCACTGAAAATACCATCTCTTCTCTTTTTCCGATGGTCTCAGCTCCTCACCGGACAGCTCTTCCAGTTCCAGGTCTTTCAGCCGAGCCGCTTCATATAGCCGGGCCGCCTGAGTGGCCGGGTCTTCGCTTTCCAGATCCATCAACCCGCTCTCCGGATTATAGCACCGGCCGACCTGACGGCTGACCCAGCGTCGGCGTTCCTCTTCGCTCCCCAGTTCGAAGCTGCTGCCTGAATCGGGGTCACGTCCCAGATCAAACTGCTCGATTGTATACGCCATTTCAAAGCCGGGCGGGTTGTAGGGGTAGCCGTAGGCATTTTCATCAATACTCCGCAGAAAGCCGGGCGAGCGAATAAACTTTAGTGCTTTTTTAAATTTTCGATCCTCCCAAAAGCTGTGCTCCGGGTACTGCTCATGGATCAGCCCGAATCCATAAAGGTTGAACAGTTGATAGCCGATCGCCTTGTAGCGCCATGCCCTGCGGTTGGAAGGGCGGCTTAATAGCATACGCCTTATATCCCGAATTTTCTCCTTAAAAGTGAATTTGATCAGCAGCGGATGATAGATCAGCCCGGAAGAGTAGATTCTGAAGTGATCCGGTAAAAGCTCCAGAAAGCGTTCAACGCGCCGCGCCACTTCCGAGATGGGCCCACTCGAATCCGTTTTCGATTTCGGCTGCGTACTCAACCGCGATCTTCGATTATCGATCATCGCTCCTGCCGCTGCAAACCAGAGCTGATGGTTAAACGTCATATCGTATGGCAAGTCGTTCCCCTCTACCGCCAGACGATGCCATATGCCCTTCTCCTCATCGAAATTGTGCTGAAGAAATACCTCTCGGGCCAGATCCAGCGGTTTATCACTCTGCAGTTGCCGGCCAGCCTCTGCCAAGGCCTCCACGGTCCAGGCCTGGCCGATCAACCCGTTACACTGATCTTTTTCGCTACTATTGCGATGATAAAATGCGGCACCATAGGGTCGTGCAGCAAGACTCATCAGGTAGCCCAGCGCTTTTTCAGCCGCATCAGCAAAATCCTGCTCTCCGGAGATCTCATGAGCTTTCAGAAAGAGTATCAGCCAGTGGCCGGTGTTTCGTACCGGGGTCTCCGGGTCGTGGTAGGGACCGTTATGCCCGGCCGGCATCGACCCGCTGCTTCTGTCTTGCAAGGCGACCCCATTCCGGCTGCTCTCGACAATCAGCTCATAAAGTGTCATTCAGAATTTCCGAAATTTTTCCGGAGTTTGTTACATTCCAGATGTTAAAGGTTGCAAGTTAGCGTATTCTAAAGATTGTCCAAACTGTCTCAAGCCAATCACTGTTTTCGGCCAGAAGTGAAAAGGCGTTAAGATTTCGGGGTTGACGAAACGATGAAAAAGTATCAATGTAGTATGTTCACCAATGCCGGACCGCGAGCTGCCGGCGAGGATGCAGTTTGCTGCAAATCAAGAAGTTTGCTGATCGGCATTATCTTTTTGATTTTAGCCCCCGGTGTCTTCGGATCCTGTTCAACGATACTCGAGGAGGTTCAGCCGGTTCCCCCGATGTCGACTGCCAACACCGGCCCCTATCTGACCACAGAGGAGAATCTGGAAACCGTTAAACGGTTAATCGACAAGCACGAAGAGCACTATCGGGAAATTCTCGAACGGCTGATCAAGCACGCCGACGAATGGTTGGAAGAGGGGCCCTGGTCGGTCACGTTCAAGGATGAAGCTTTTTACGGACCGTCGAACAACCCCCACGATTATGTGACTCTCGATACATTTACCTGGCCCAATCCAAATACCGAAGATGGCTTGCCTTATGTGCGTCGGGACGGCCAGACAAATCCGGAAGGAGCTAACTACGACCGCCAGTCACTTGCCCGGCTCTCCCGCGCCGTTGAGGAGTTGTCACTCGCCTGGTCTTTGACCGAGAATGAGGTGTATGCCGAGCATGCAGCGTTCTTGATCCGGACCTGGTTTCTCGACGAGGAAACCCGTATGAACCCTCACTTTCGATATGCCCAGTTTTGGCCCGGAGTTCGAGATGGAGGCGCCCAGGGGATCGTGGAGGGGCGTGATTTTATCCATATTATCGAAGGAGCTACACTGATTTACAACAGCAAGGCTTGGTCGGGCAGAGACCATCGTGACCTCAAAGAGTGGTTTTTTAACTTTCAGCAGTGGATCGGTAGAAACTACAACAACAACTCATTTGGGAATTCCAACATCGGCACCTGGCTGGATGCACAAAAAACTATCTATACTCTCTTTACTGATCAGACAGAGTTACTCCATAACCGTAATCACCTGCTTCCTGTTGAAGAACGGATCAACATGCAATTTTCAGCAGATGGTGGTATGCCGACTGAACTCAACCGGCATAACGGTCTCTTTTATACCTGGTTTAACCTGAAGGGATATATCTACCAGGCCGAAATGAGAGATAATATTATCACAGTCAATTTCGAAGGCAATCAAGCTGACACATTTTATAAGATGTCCGGCTCGACGGTTGACGCTTCCATCGAGAGAGGCCTCGATTGGCTTCTGCCATACGCCTCCGGACAACAGGAGTGGAATTTTCCGCAAAGAAACCCTTTTAATGAGTGCCGTTTTATCGAAATCTACCGGCCGGCTGCCCTCTCCCTGATGCGGAGCGAATATGAAGAGTTTGTCCAGGAGTTGCTCGAAGATCCGGCTTGCTATAATATTACCACCTTATTGACCCATCCGCCGCTCGGGAGGGCACAAAATTGATGTGTGGCTGCCCGGCCGGCAGTCTTGCGAGGCGTTTTTGGGTAATCTCCTTACTTGTAAGCCTTTTTCTGCTTCAGGCCTTCTCCGGCCTCTCCATGGACAACCCGCTTCGGACTTTCACCAACCTCGCCGGTGACAGCCCGCATCAGGATTTGTCCAGCTCCGAGGTCCGCTTCCCGTACCAAACTCTCTCCTGCCACGCTGGTTATAGACCGCATCAGGATGTTACCAGCTCTGCAGGAAGCAGTCCGCATCAAACTTTTCACAGCTTTTATGCTGATGTGGAGGTGGATTCAGGCGAATTATTGGATGGAATGTTGTCCGGCCTGGTAGAACTGATTCTGCCTCTGGCCGAACAGACCGCCTTGCAGACGATTCAGGAGCTCGATAACCGGCCTGGAAACAGCACCTGGCGCCATCCGAGCCATACCGATCCGGCTACCGGCCGATGGGTACTCGGCCCTCAGTACACCTCCCGAAGATGGTGGACCAGCGGCTATTTTGCCGGCAAACTTTGGCTGCTTTATGAATTGACCGGCGATCACTTTTGGCGTGAGCACGCCAGGTTGTATACCGATGACCTGAAACCGGAGATGACCTACAGCGGGGATCACGATACTGGTTTGAAAATCTTCACCTCCTTTGGCAACGCCTTCCGGCTTTTGCAAAGCCAGCCTGATTCCCGGGTGGTCATCACCGGAGCTCAAACGCTGTCCACAAGGTTTGATTCCCGGATCGGGGCGATCAAATCGTGGGAGCCGTGGGAGCCGTGGGACTGGAACTATCCGGTCATTATCGACAATCTGATGAATCTGGAGATTCTTTTCTGGGTTTCGGAGTTTACCGGAAATGAGCGGTTGGGTGAAATCGCCGAACAGCACGCCCTTACTACACTGAAGCACCATATTCGTGATGATGGCAGCCATTATCACATCGTCGACTTTGATGCTGCCGGCGAGCCCCGATGGAAAGGGACCGTCCAGGGGTATGGGCCGGAGTCGACCTGGGCTCGCGGGCAGGCGTGGGGCATCTACGGATTCGCCATGGCCTACCGATTTACCGGCCGTGAAGAGTTTGCCGATGCGTCGCGCAAAATGGCCGGCTACTTTCTGGAACACCTGCCCAATGACGGTGTGCCTTTCTACGATTTCCTGGACCCGGCCATCCCCAACACCACCAAGGATGCCTCGGCGTCGGCAGTGGCCGCATCAGGCTTGATCGAACTTTACGAACTGACCGGTGAGGAGCGCTGGATGGAGGCGGCCGGGATGCTGCTTTTGGCCCTGTCCGAACCGGAGTATCTGGACGATTCGGGGCAGATGAGTTCACTGCTGATGCGCGGGACGATCCATCGCGGTGACGCCGAACGCGGACTAATCTACGCCGACTACTATTTTCTGGAGGCTTTGTCTCGCTATTCCCGGCTGACAGGACGGCCAACTCCTGCAATTACCCCCCAATACCAGAACTACCTGGGGCAGAACTATCCCAACCCTTTTAGGGGAACGACTCAAATTCCCTATGCGGTGGAGGAGCCGGGGAATGTGCGTCTGTCTGTTTACACGGTAACCGGACGCAAAGTGTACCGGGTGGTCGACCGGCAGATGGCTCCGGGGAATTACCTGGCGACGTTTGAAGCCTCGTCGCTGGACCTGGCGGCCGGCGTCTATCTCTATCGGCTCGAAACGCAGGAGGAGGTGTTGAGCCAGAAAATGCTGCTGATCCGGTGATTCGACGGTCCGGTGATTCGACGGTCCGATGATCCGGTGATCCGGTCAAAATCAGGTTTTTCTGCGACCATCAGGTGTACAGCAGATCGCCATTTGAATATCCGGTGATCACCGATTGAACGTCAGGTAATCACTCTCTGATTTTTCGGATCGTCACATCGTTGTACATACGGCCGTGGAGAGCAAAATGGATCAGCTCGAAATCGTTCTCGATACAAAACTCGTTGACCGCCTCGATTACTCCATATTTGGCCAGATCGGTGGAGCCTACAAAAATGTAGTCGTTCAGGGAGATCACTCCGTCGGGCTTGATTTTTTGGTGTGCGGCTGCCAGATCCCGTCGTACCCCCTCGTAGCTGTGGTCTCCATCGATATAGATCCAGTCGAAATGCTCGTCGGGCATCGATAGCAACCATTCGGCCGAATCGCTGTGGTGAACCTCCACCAGGCCGTCGTCGATCTGTTTTTTGAATTGTTCGGTCACCGTATCGACGGCCATCCGGGAAAGATCGACCAGATGCAATTTGGTGGGGCGAAGGTTCTCCAGGATATGTGCCGAGTAGTGCCCTTTCCAGATACCGATCTCTGCATAGGTCCCCCCTTTCGGAATCTCCTCCTCCTTGAGCATCTCATAGCGGTTGACGATCAGCCTGCAGTTTCGAATGTGCCGTTCGGAGAGCCTCCTGGCTTCCGGCCAGAGCTCCCTGCGTTTTTCTTTAGTCGCCAGAATCGGCCGGGCCCGTTCGGCCAGTTTTTTAAATTTCCGGATCATTTCCCTGTCTATTCAATCACTATTGTTAATTAAATCAGCCGCTTACAGCTCAATGCACCTTTCAGCTTTCAGCTCGATACCCCTTTCAGCTTTGAGCTTTGAGCTTTAATCTCCTTTCAGCTTTGAACTTTCAGCTATCAGCTCCATTCAGCTTTCAGCTTTAATCTTTCAGCTCTTTAAATACTTCCAGATGCATCTCCGCAATTCGGTTCCAGTTCATCTTTTCCTTGCAATAGCTTCGATTCGCCTCGCCATGGCCCTCATCAGCCATTTGAAGCCCCCGTTTGATCGCCCCTGCCGCCGAATCGGCGCTCTTCGGGTTGAAGACCGGATTCCCGGTTTCCTTGAGAATTTCGCCAATAACTCCCACATCAGGCCCAGCTACAACCCGGCCAAATGTAAAGCCGAGCGCCACATTGCCGGAGTTGAGCGTGTCGAGTCTCGGAATAAAAAGCAGATCGGCGGAGTTCAGGTAGTATTGCACCTCCTCCGGCATGATGATCCTCTCGTCGGTCAGAATACGCTTGTTCCACCGATTCAGATAGAGTTTTTTCCGTGAGCTGAAATGTTTCGGGTTCGATTTGAACCGGTAGGGTAGCTTGCCGGCCATCAGGTAGGCTGTATCATCCAGAGATGCCTGGCTGAAAGCATCGATCCCGAGTTCCAGCTCTTGCCGGTTTCGGATCGCACCAAATGCAAGTATCAACCGGGTGGAGGGTTCGATCTGCAGTTTCTCCCCGGTCCGCTCGTTCAGTTTTTTCCGGGCTGCTTGACGGTCTGTGCGGTCGGGAAAGATGGAATAATCTCCGTGCGGAATCACGAATGAGGCAGGAGTTGAACCTG
>SLKI01000080.1 GCA_007134695.1 Balneolaceae bacterium | reverse complement strand
TCGATGTGGAGGAGTAAACAAGAATCTTTTAACTTGCTGTTTTTTATCAGCCAATAATCCACCATTTTTTACACATCCCTACATTCTATTTATTGCTTCTGTGTAAAAAAATGTTCTCCACATTTCCACACTCTCCTACAAACTACTACTCTATTTAAAATTTAATTCTATTTGTCTTTTTACCCTGTGGATAAACTCTTTTTGTTTTCTCTTGAGGATCGATTCAAAAGAACTGATCTTGTTTATGGTCTCCGGGTTGATAGACTTTCTTCCTATATTTAACCTTTGAAACTTCGGGAAGAGATGCCCGGATCAACCGTTTCACCCAAGAGGTTCCGGACAAAAAATTGGATCAAAAAAAGCAATTTACATACAAGGATGCCGGTGTGGATATCGAAGCCGGCGAGAAACTGGTAAACTCGATCAAGTCTCTGGTCGGTCAAACCCATAATGAGCAGGTTCTCACTGGAATCGGAGGTTTCGGAGGCTTGTTTGCTCCAGACCTTAAAGGGCTGAAAGAACCGGTTTTTGTCAGCAGTGTGGATGGTGTCGGTACCAAGCTGATTGTTGCATTTAAGGCAAAACGTTACGATACAGTCGGGCAGGATCTGGTTAACCACTGTATCAACGATATTGCCGTTAGCGGTGCAAAACCACTCTTTTTCCTCGATTATTTTTCGACCGGACATCTGGAACAACATGTAGCGTATGAAGTTATCAGAGGGTTTGCACTGGCATGTAAAAAAAGTGGAGTAGCGTTGATCGGTGGTGAAACGGCTGAAATGCCCGATATTTATAAAGAGGGAGAGTTCGATTTGGCAGGTACTATTGTCGGAATTGTCGACAAAAACGAAATTATTACAGGTGAATCGATAAAAGAGGGAGACAGACTCATTGCGATTCCAAGTTCGGGACTCCATACCAACGGTTATTCACTCGCCAGAAAAGTTCTTCTTCCACAATTCAAGCTGGATGAAAAGATCGATTCTTTGGGGATGACACTTGCAGATTCGCTTCTTGAAATTCATAAATCCTATCTGCCAGCTATCTCGGAAATAAAAAATATTAAAGGTGTACACGGTTTTTCTCATATCACCGGTGGAGGGATTGAAGGTAATACCAGACGAATTCTTCCCGAAGGCCTGGCTCTTTCTATCGAGTGGGAGAGCTGGAGAAGGCCGGCAATTTTTGAACTGATCCAGGAAACCGGAAATGTTCCGGAAGAGGATATGCGCAAAACATTTAATTTAGGTGCCGGATTGATTGTGATTGCGGATCCGGACAGTGCGGGTGAGGTGAAGAAGAAAATCCATACGGCAGGAGAACAGGCATTTGATATAGGGAAGGTTACTGTAGCGTAGAGGATGCACTGCTAAATAATACCAACGTACAAAACCAGGTGAACTGTCAGGTGAAATTATGGCAAAATTGAAACTGATTGAATTGGCACACGGAAGAAGCGGAGATAAAGGTAATGCAAGCAATGTGGGAATCATTGCAAGGGACCCGGAATTTTATCCTTTTCTCAAAGAGAAGCTTACTCCCGAAGTAGTCAAGGAGGAGATGAAACATATCTGTAACGGATCTGTAGAGCGGTATGAACTGCCCAACCTTCATGCATTGAATTTTATACTGAATGACAGTCTGGATGGAGGCGGAACCGTCTCTTTGAAGCTGGATGCTCAGGGAAAAACGCACGCTTCGATTCTGCTCCAGATGGAACTTGAGGTTCCGGATGAACTGGTAAAAAAGGTCAAGATCAGATAAACTCGATCGGAACCTCGATTCGTGTATCGTCCCAGGCCAGGTGCATTATTGTGCTGCTATTTTCCGTGTCATCAAAGGAGATAGTAAATCCTTCCACAACTTGATCGGTACGGTGACTGGGAACGGAAAATCGTAAATAATCGCTCTCCTCATCATAATTGAATGCACCCCACTGGCCCAGGTCGGTATTGAGAATCACAGTCCATTGCTCCTCTTCCGGAATTGTGAATAGCGCATAGGTGCCGGCTTCCACTTCATGGCCCGCCATCTGAACAGGCTGAGTCAGAGTGATTTCGGTAGCTTCATTCGCCCCGGTTCTCCAGACTTCGTTATAGGGAACCAGTTCGCCGAAAATAGTACGCCCTCTTTTCCAGGGCTGGCCGTAAACCACCTTGATGTAGGTATCATCGTAACTGATTGCTGAAATGGCAACAGGGCTCAATCGGTGTTCTACAACGTCGTTATTTTCGGGAACCTCTTCGGTCTCTGTTATTTCTGTATCACAGGCAGAAACCATTAAAAGAAGAGCTATTGTGAGGGTTAAAACACTGAAAGTGCGAAGTTTCATAAGACTCAAGTGAGTTGTCGGGTTTTGGTTAAGCAGTTAGAAATACTGTCGGTGTAAACGGAATGTCTACAATGATCTGATTAAAATTGACCGAATACAAATCTCCACTGATCGCGAGCCGGCTCGTAACCGAAACCGATTCCCAAATCCAGTGCAAGATTGGACAGGCGGAAACGGGCGCGAACACCTGCTCCGATTGCCGTTCTTGACTCGTTTAGGATATCTGAAAAATCTCCGCGATTCAGGTCTCCGACGGTTTGCGAAAAGAGAACAAGATAAAGATTTCCGAGATAGAGCGGCAGTAGGAACCCTCCTTCGTCCGGATAGGAAAGCGGAATTGTATATCGCAGGTCGACCATACCGTAATTGTGTGCTTCCGGGAAGAGATCTCCGTCAAAAGTACGGGAAAACATGCTCTGAGGGTTGTAATGTCCGATCTCGGACTGTGTTAAAAAGTGGGCCCCCACTCTCAAAGTCTGATTCCACCTTCCCAGGGGCGCCAGGTAGCGGTAAAACCCGCCGCGAAAACTTTTCCGGTCTACAAAACGACCTGTAAAACGGTAGTCAAAGAGGGAAAAGTCAAAAGGAGCTTCATTAAGATCGTAATCGGTCTGTGCATAGAAAACCCAGCCTGCATTTGGCTGATGATCACGAAGGTGCTGACGGAGACGCAGGTTGAGAACAGCAAACACTCCCAGGGAGTGAATAGATTCAAAGTCGGATAATGGAGAATCGGTTACATCCAGCCTCATAAATCGAACGTTCGAAAGGCTGTATTGAGGAGTAATTCGCAGTGCGGTTAGCCGTGTATCTCTGCGAAAAGTGTAGGTAAAGGGGATGTTGACCCCGGCTTTTCGGGTTTGAAGCAGAAACCGGACTGGTCCGTCGAGTTCCTGATCTGAATCCCTTATTACCGGAAATGTGGGGCGGCTCGAGAGCTCGAAGCCAAATCCGGGGTGGAAACCGGAATAACGGTAGTTGAGATCGTACCAGAGCCTGTTTTGGACACCCGATAAGGTCAGATCGTAGTTGTGTCTGCCCATCGGATCGGTTGAGTGAAACTCTACCCCAAACTCGTTAACCCCCTGCAGAGGCTCATTATAGTGAGGCAGGATAGTTCTGGGCCTTAACCAGGACAAACCTGAACGGTAGCGGCTCTCCTGCCACTGCTCTTCGTCGGGCATCTCTTCGCTCCCAAGCAGAGGCCTGTTCATTGAAAGGAGAAGCTCCTCACCTGGATTCCGGTTTTCGGTTACGATCTCACCGAAGCTGTTCTCGAGTTTCATCAAACCGAGATGAAATTCACTCCTCTTTTGATAGATCAAGGCGATCTGCTCTCCGGACGGACTGTAGCTCGCCTCAAACAGGTTAAATGGATAGTCGGTCAGCCTTTCGATCCGGTTTTCATCAATCTGAAATTCGTAGACCTGAAACGCACCGGTTCGGTCGCTAGAGAAGAGCAGCCGGGGCTCGGAAGGGTGCCAGTCGAGGTCGAAGATCGAGCCGCCGTCGAATGCCACGTCGGGAGGCCCCTGATAAGCGCTCCTGATCTCACCGGGAGTGGCAATCCACAGGGCTTGCACGGAGCCTTTTCGTGCAATCAGGGCGACCAGGTTGCGGGAAGGGTGTTGAAGAACTTCGATGATGGAATTTCCCGGCTCCGGTTTCAGCAGAATTTCGACCTGCCGGCTGCCGGAGGGATCCCGGGTGATCTCTACCAGGCGGTTTCCCGACCCGTGACTTTGAAGCGCGTAAAAGGTTTCTCCGGGAGAGGGTGCGAAAAGGCGCTCATCAGGCAACAGAGTGGTTTTTCGATCTTCATCCAGAGAGTAGCGGTGGATTCTGGAATAGTAGGTGTTGTGATATCTGCCGTCTGCAGCATAATCTGCAAAATAGAGGGATTCTTCTTCAGGCAGGTAGGTCCAGCGAAAATCTTCGACGCTGCCGGTTTCGAACAGAAAATCAGGGGATCCGGTGTTGATGTCGTAGATGTAAAAGCCTGGCGGCGCGTTGTAGAATCGTCCGTGTACCAGAAGCCTCTGTTCGTCCACCCAGACGGGCCGGCGCCATTGCGACCCGTTGTAGGGATGGTCCAGACGTATGATCTGCTCCAAAAACCCGGACTCATCGTTTTTCGCCCACACTGTGTTATTTTCCTGATAGTCCTGGCGAAACTCCTTGTAGAGAGAGCCGGGCCATTCTCCGGTTGTTCTCCGGAGAGCTACGCCAAAACCGAGGAACGGCCATTTGTAATGAGACTCGATCGCCTCTTTCATGGTCTCTTCACCAAATCGGTTCTGAAGCCAGTGAGTAAACTCATATCCGCCCTGATAATGTCTGTCGAACGGGAGCGTGGTGGTGGTTACATGGATCAGCTGCCCCATCGACCAGGCGTCATCATGTGCAAAATGGGATGCGGTGCGGTTGGTGAACCAGGGGTAGTTGCCGCGGCCTCCCCCTTCGATGACGCCGTGAGATTCATGTTCGACCGCGATACCCTCCAGTATTCCGAGCGGGGCAGCAGTATGGACGGAGCGCCTCAGATCGGGTGAAAGCAGGCCGAGAAAGGTGGTCAGAGAGGAGGGGTCGGAATTCATATGGAGTGCGTGAACCAGCTCGTGGGGCAGAACCAGTTCAAGCCAATCCCCGGAGCGGGGGTTCATCGTTTTTCCTTTGCGGGGAGGAATTTCCACTTCGGACCGGAAATTGAGCGGGGAGACAAAACCGCCGGAACGGTCACTGGTCGAATTGAGAATAAAGGGAAAATTGTTAAGATCTCCACCGACGAGATCACGTACATCATCGTATTGGAGCTCCAGGATGCGGGCCGACCGCCATGCCGCTTCTCTCTCTTCGGCCGGGAAGATGATCCGGAAGTGGTCGGTTTTAAGTTGACGCCAATCCTGGCCCGGCACCTTGTATTCACTGTTGTAAAGCTGTCCGAACGACAGCGATGGAAAACAGGTTAACAGTAACAGAATGGTGCAGAGGGTTTTTAACAGAATAAAACGTGCAAAAACCTGTTGAAAAAATGCCCGCAAGACCGTTCGGTGAATTGTGTTGAAAATAACCGTCAAGAATGTAAGGATTTTCATTACCTGTCAACTGCTCTATATCGCTATCTTTCAGTTCCGCTAATCTATAAACGGATAACCAGAACAAAAAAGGCCTGTAAAAGATGATAAGCAAGCAGACAATCCAAGATTTGGTCGGCAAAACGGAGCCGAATGAGTTTAACATCTCCATCACAATGCCTACTCATAAAACTGGTGAAGAGGTGCAGCAAGATCCGATCCGGTTCAAAAACCTGCTGAAAAATGTAGAGGAGGAGCTGGAAAGTAAAGGGATGAAAGAGGATGAAATCAAAGAACTGCTGAAGAAGCCGTCTCAGATTCTTGACGATCTTCATTTCTGGAATCATGCAGATGAAGGTCTGGCCGTTTATATGAATCGATCCTCATATGAGCTCTACAAACTCCCCTATCCCCTTCAGGAACGTACTTATATCAATAACCAGTTTTTGATCACACCGCTGCTGCCGATGATCAGCCTCTCCGGTACGTATAAAATATTGGCGGTGAGCCAAAAAAATATTCGAATGCTGCACTGCAGAAGAGATTATGCAGCGGATGTAACGCCCGACGACATCTTCCGGAGTATTGAGGAGTTTATCGAGGAGAAACCGGAGGTACAGATTCAGCTGCACACCGGTTCTTCCAGAGAAGAGGGGATGTTTTTTGGCCATGGAGGCAGCGAGGAGGATAAAAAAGTGATCGTGCATAAATATCTTCGGGGCGTAGAAGAGAGTGTGACCCGGCAGCTGAACCAGACGATGGAGCCGATGATTCTCGCCGGGACCGAAGAGATGGTCTCCATGTACAGATCGATCAACAAATACCAAAGAGTCCTGGATAAAGCGATTCTCGGCTTTCCGGGTGAAATGAAGGATAAAGAGCTTCAGGAGGCCGGTTGGGAGATCATTAAGGAACACTTTTTGAGTGAGATGTACAATGCGATCGACCAGTTCAAGGAGCAGAATAGTGAACGGGTCTCCAACAACCTCTCGGATATCGTCGAGTCGACCGTCATGGGAAAAACCGACACGCTCTTTATCGCCATGAATGAAACCAACTGGGGATATTACGACGAGAATAACCACACGGTACACTTTGCCGGAAGCTCTTCGAACGGCCGGGAAGGGAAAAAGCAGGAACTGCTGAACTGGACAGCGCTGAAGGCGTTTGAACAGGGAGGAAAAGTGTTTGTGCTTCCGAAAAAAGAGATGCCTCACGCCACGACGATTGCAGCACTGTTCAGATTTTAAACGATTTGCGAGTTCCCCCTGTTTTGACCCGACGGGGTTCTTATATTTATGGGCCGGAAACGATTCGGAAATGCAATAACGGATCGTCGCTGCACCGGCATGTCCGGATATTTACAACCAAACCAAAATCTATGTTGAAGCGAATCCTACTCCTTCCTGCTCTGATTCTTTTTGTAACCACGTTGGCATATGGCCAGGATGTAACCCTGGATTATTATCTGCCCGAAGGCGAAACGTATGATCCCGGTATCCCGACACCTGCAGAGGTGATCGGCCACGAAGTGGGCCAGTGGCATGTAACACACGATAAACTTATACAGTATATGCGCGCGGTGGCAGAGGCATCCGACCGTGTTACTATCGACGAGCATGCCAAAACCTATGAAGATCGCCCGGTTGTATTGCTGACAATCACCTCCGGGGAGAACCAGAATCGAATGGAGGAGATTCGTGAAAACCATCAGGCCCTCTCCGATCCGGACCGCTCCGGCGATCTGGATGTATCAGAGATGCCGGTCGTCGTGAACCTGGGTTATAGCGTGCACGGCAATGAACCGAGCGGATCCAATGCATCGATGTTGGTGGTTTACAGGCTGGCCGCAGGCCAAAGTGATGAAATTCTCGAAATACTGGATAACTCGGTGGTTCTGGTCGATCCGTCACTCAACCCCGACGGATTGAATCGATTTGCCACCTGGGTCAATATGCATAAAAGCCATACCACGGTAACCGACCCGAATGCCCGTGAATACAATGAGGTTTGGCCGGGAGGCAGAACAAATCACTACTGGTTTGACCTTAATCGTGACTGGCTGCCGGTACAGCATCCGTCGAGCCGGGGGCGCATCATCAAATACCAGGAGTGGCACCCGAACGTCTTGACCGACCATCACGAGATGGGCACTAACGCTACCTACTTTTTTCAGCCGGGAGTTCCTTCGCGGACTCATCCGCTCACCCCGCAAATTAACCAGGATCTGACGGCGGCGCTGGCGGAGTATCACGCTGATGCACTGGACGAAATTCAGCATCTCTACTATACCCGGGAACGGTTCGACGACTTTTATTACGGGAAAGGCTCAACCTATCCCGATATACAGGGAACGGTCGGGATCCTGTTTGAACAGGCCAGCTCACGAGGTCACGCTCAGGAAAGCATTCATGGAGTCAAGACCTTTCCGTCCACCATTAAAAACCAGATGATCACCTCATTTTCGACGCTGAGAGGGTCCCTGGAACTTAGAGAGGAGCTTCACGATTACAGACGTGCGTTCTATCGGGACGCAGTACAGGAAGCTCGGGACGGCAATCTGAAAGCCTGGGTGTTCGGTGATGAAAACGACCTCGCCCGCACCTGGCATATGGCTGATATGATTGCTCCGCACAATGTCGAAATCTATACGCTCGGCCGGGACCTTGATGTCGATGGGACAACTTTCAGGGCCGGGGAAGCATACATTATTCCTGCCGAACAACCTCAGTACAAACTGGTCGAATCGATGTTTGAGCGCAGAACCGCGTTTGAAGACAGTCTCTTTTACGATGTCTCCACCTGGACTCTCCCCTATGCATTTAACATGCCGTATGCCGAGCTCGATGCCCGGCAATATGATGAGGACCTGCTGGGCAGCCGGGCGATCTATCCCGGGTTTCCGGAAGGAGAGATCATCGGCGGGCGAAGCAGCTATGCCTACCTGTTCGAGTGGGATGAATATTACGCCCCGAGAGCACTTTACCGGCTGCAGAGCGCCGGTGTACGGACGCTGGTCGCTTCACGTCCGTTCAGCGCAATCACAACCGCCGGACTTCACGATTTTGATTATGGAACCATTCTGGTTTCTCTCGGTATTCAGGATGTCGACGAAGAGAAGATTCATGAGATTATCGGTGAAATTGCCGAAAACGATGCAATTACGGTCTACTCGATGCAGACTGGCCTCACACAGGAAGGAATCGATCTGGGAAGTCCTTCGTTCAACATGCTGGAGAAGCCGAAAGTAGCTGTAATGGCCGGCCAGGGAACCAGCATGTATGAGATTGGTGAGATCTGGCACCTGTTCGATCAGCGAATTGAGTTGCCGGTAACAATTCTTGAGAAACGCCGCTTGCCGGCGGCGGACATGAGCCGCTACAATGTGCTGGTTATGGCCAGCGGCAATTATAACGATATATCGGAGAGAGATGAGGAGAAGATTCGAAACTGGGTTGCCGGCGGCGGCACAATTATAGCAATTCGGGGAGCGATCGGCTGGGTCCGAAATGCAGGGCTGGCCAATGTGGATTACATCTCTCGCGAGATGCCCGACTTCGGGCCTCAGCGGTACGCCGATCTGCAGGACCTGAGGGGAGCCCAGGTGATCGGGGGGTCGATCTTTAACGCCCGGCTTGATACTACCCATCCGCTCGGTTATGGCTATCGGAATGAGGAGATGACAATTTTCCGCAATTCGACAACGTTTCTCAAAATGTCGGAAAATCCCTTCGCCACACCACTCTATTACGACCTGGAAAACCCACTGGCAAGCGGATATATCTCGGATGAAAATCTTGAGTTAATCGGCGGCACGGCGTCAACAATTGTTAGCAGTCACGGCAGCGGAAGAGTGATAACGATGGTCGACAACCCCAATTTCCGGGCCTTCTGGTTCGGGACCAACAAACTGTTTCTGAATTCGGTCTTTTTTGGACAAACGATCAGCGGGGCAGCGTCCAACTGATCCGCCGTTCGGGCCGGCAATGCCTGGCGAGCGGGTGGCTGATGACCTGGCGAGCGGGTTGGCAATTGAACCGTTAACCGGAATGGTGTTGCCCTGGCCGGCAGGACCGGCAGCTGGAACCGCCGTCCGGGCCGGAACTTCGGCTTTGTAACCACAATGATTATGCGGAGCTTCGCACTGTTTTTCCGCGAGACACCAACCACAGCATTTGGAGGAATTTATTGAATGAGATCCACCATATACACCGCCATCCTGTTAACTCTGTTGATGGCAGCCTGTTCATCGCCCAAAGTGGAACTGATTGTGATTGACGAGATCTCCGAACCAACGGATCAATTCGAAGACAACCCGTTTTTTACGCAGAGCAAGCTGCCTTTTGAGGCCCCGGATTTTGACCAGATCGACGAAGAGCACTTTTTACCGGCATTCAGAGAGGGGATGAGAATGCAGCTGCAGGAAGTAGAGGCAATCCTGGCAAATCCGGCAGAGCCCACCTTCAGGAATACAATTCTTGAGCTGGAAAAGAGCGGGGTGATGCTCGACCGGGTACAGAGAGTCTTTTTCAATCTTGCCTCGGCCCATACCAACGAAAAAATTCAGGAGATTCAGGCCGAAATCGCCCCGCGGCTGGCGGCTCATTCTGACAACATCTATCTGAACCGGCAGCTATTTGAACAGGTGAATACGGTCTATGAACGACGCAACAGGTTCAATCTCGATGCAGAATCGCTGCGCCTGCTCGAAGAAACCCGCCGTAACTTTATCCGTGCCGGTGCCGAACTTTCGGATGAACAACAGGAGCGAATGAGGCAGATCAACGAGCGGATCTCATCGCTGACGACAGAATTTCAGGAAAAGCTGCTGGCGATGACTCAAGAGCGCTCTGTCCATGTTGCCGACCGTAGTGACCTTCGGGGATTAAGCGAAGGCCGGATTGAAGCGGCGCGGCAGAGAGCAGAAGAGAGAGGGTATGACGAAGGATACCTTCTCACCATCACGAATACCACCAGACAGCCCCTTTTGGCTAGCCTGGAGAACCGTCAGGTAAGGCAGCGCCTGTGGGAGGCTTCCGCTTATCGGGGGATCGGACTGGATGGCGGGATCGATACCCGGCCGATCGCTCTGGAGCTGGTGGAGCTGCGTGCTGAACGTGCAGAATTGCTCGGATATTCCGACTGGGCGACCTATACCATTGAACCACAAACCGCCGGAACACCTGAACGAGTCGTCGAAATGATCGATGATCTGGTGCCGCAGGTACGGGCCAATACGGAGCGTGAAGCCGACCTGATTCGGGAACTGATGCGCGAAGATGGCATCGAGGAGGATCTCAGGGCGTGGGACTGGGAATACTACGCAGAACGCGTACGTCAATCTCGTTACGAGGTGGATGAGGAGGAGGTTCGCCCCTATTTTGAACTCGAACGGGTTCTGCAAGATGGAGTCTTTTATACCATGGAGCGCCTTTACGGTATCACTTTCGAAGAGCGGGACGATCTGCCGGTCTATCACCCTGACGTCCGCGTATTTACCGTCCATGATGAAGACGGATCTCGGCTTGGGCTTTTCTATGCAGATTATTTCGAAAGGGACTCCAAGCGGGGTGGGGCCTGGATGAACTCGTTTGTCGTACAATCCCGACTGATGAATCAAAAACCGGTTGTGGTCAATGTTCTAAACATTCCGCCTCCAGCGGAAGGGGATGCGGCACTGATCAGCTTCAGTAACGTTACAACGCTTTTTCATGAAATGGGACATGCGGTTCACGGACTCTTTTCGAATGTGAACTATCCTTCACTCAGTGGTACATCGGTTCCGAGAGATTTTGTAGAGTTTCCCTCTACTTTTGAAGAGGACTGGGCCATTCATCCCGAAGTGATTTCCAATTACGCCAAACATTACGAAACCGGAGAGCCCATTCCCCGGGAGCTGCTCGAGAGGCTGATCGAGGCGCGGCAGTTCAACCAGGGGTTCGACACACAGGAATATCTCGCAGCGACTGTAATCGACATGGAGTGGCACAGACTCTCATCCGATGAGATTCCCGAAGACCTGTCTGATTTTGAACAACGGGCACTGGAGAGTAACAACCTCTACGACGATCGGGTACCACCGCGTTATAAGTCCCCCTATTTTGCCCACATTTTTGCCGGAGGTTACTCAGCCAACTACTACTCCTACATCTGGAGTGAAGTGCTGGCTGCAGATGCATTTGCCTTTATGCGAGAGCGCGGCGGACTGATCCGTGAAAATGGTGATCACTATCGGCAGACGATCCTTTCGCGCGGAGGAACCCGGGATGCAATGGAGCTCTATCTTGATTTCCGGGGCCAGGAACCGGATGTTCGCCACCTGCTGGTTCGGCGCGGCCTGGATGTGGAGCCGGAGGAAAGCGGCGGAGATGATGCAGCCGACTCGGTTTCAGAAGATTGACTGCCGTCGGTGCTTAAGGAATCGGGGCAATTCAATTGGCAGAGGCCGGGCGGCGGCTGACGAACAGGCGCCTCAATCCGATGCGGTCTTTTCTGTAAACTTGATATCGATTCCTCTCTCCTTAAGGTGACGCATCATCCAGCCGAAGGAATCCGGATCGCTGCCGGGAAGCTCGGGAGGAAGAACCCCTTTGGAGGTGATAACCCCATCCAGCAACAGACGTACCGCACCCGTACAGGCGTACCCCGTTGTCCGGGCCATGGATGAAAACCCTGTTGCCCTGTCGTACCGGTCAAATAATCGGCACCACACCTCCTTTTTCCGGCCTTCTTCACTCCCTTCAATATGAATAGTCATGACGGTAAACTCCTCTTCGTCGGGTTCGAGGGCCCACTTCTCTTCAAGCAGAGCCGAGGTTACCTCGATAGGAGAGACGGTAACACCACGGAGATCCCGCGGTTTTTCCTCGAAAAAGCCCGCATCACGCAGCCCCTTCATCCACCGGGCGTGACCCGGATAACGGAGTGTCTTCTCTTTCATATCGGGAATATGGGGCAGAGTTTCCAGCAGGGTTCGAAGGCCATCTGTATTAAATGCTTCCAGCGTTCCGACCTCTTCCACCTCCACCGATTCGACCTCCGAGAGGGCCGGCCGAACGACCTCCCTGCCGTTAACTCTCATTCGGGCCGGCCGAACATACTCTTCGATCACATCGACCGGGGAGAAGGGCGCCTTGTATTCAAAAGGCAGTGTTCGTTTGAACGGCAATCCCCCCACCATACATTCGAAGGATTGCACCTTCATCCGCCTGTCGAACTGTCCCAGGATGAAGTTGTTCAATCCAGGTGCTACACCGAAATCCACAAGAGCCGTTACATTCCGTTTTTTGGCCTTGCGGTCGAGACTCAGCGGATTTTCGGGCATAAAGGAGATATCGACAATATCTTTACCAAATTCGATCAGATGCTCCAGGGTTCGGCAACCGAGATGACCGGGGAGGGCTGAAACGACCAGGTCGAATGGTTCACAGATCTTTCTCAAAGTATCTTCTCTATCGGGCCCGGTGAGGCTGGCCTGTCGGGTATCGACCCCGTCCGTCAGCTGATCAAGGTTCCGGGGATCGTTGTCGACAGCGGTGACCTTAAAGTCACGGGCCAGATCATCTGCGATTGCCTTGCCGACCCGGCCGGCGCCAAGTAATAGGATCTTTTTCATCATTTCATTTTCTGGAATTCAGGGTGAATGCCGCGTTGCCCGTGCGATTTTAGCGGTGTCGATCGCAATGACCAGTTCTTCATTGGTCGGCACGATGTAGACGTCGGCCCGGGAGTTGTCGGAGCTGATCTTTTCGACCATTCCCGGGGTCACCGATTCATTTTTTTTATCGTCCAGTTCAATCCCGAGCCCGTCGAGATTTTCAAGCGATTTTTTACGAACCAGCGGCGAATTTTCTCCGATACCGGCCGTAAAAAGGATCGCATCACACCCGTTTAACACGGCGTAGTAGGAACCGATATACTGTTTGACGCGGTAACAGAACAGGTCGATCGCCTGTTGGCAGCGGCGGTCGCCGTTGTGCGCTTCGGAGATCAGATCTCGCATATCACTGGCATAACCGCTCACTCCGAGAAGGCCACTGTGACGGTTAAGCAGTGCATGCAGACTGTTGAGAGAGAGCTCCTCCTTCTCTACCAGGTAGAAGAGGATCGACGGATCGATATCGCCGCTTCGGGTCCCCATGACAAGCCCGGCCAGCGGTGTGAAGCCCATCGACGTATCCACCGACCTGCCGCCATCAATAGCCGTTACGGATGCACCGTTCCCGAGATGGCAGGAGATCACTCGCGTCTCCTCTTTCGGAAGGTCGGTGATTTTGTAATACTGCCGGCTGACGTAATAGTGAGAAGTTCCGTGAAAGCCGTAGCGCCGGATTTTGTATCGGCGATAGAGGCGATTGGGTATCCCGTATAGATAGGCCCGGCGCGGCAATGTCTGATGGAAGGCCGTATCGAAGACAGCGACATGGGGCAGATCGGGCAGATGTTTTTTGGCCGCTTCGATCCCTTTGAGGTTCGGCGGATTGTGAAGTGGAGCCAGATCGAATGCCTCTTCGATCGCCTCAAGCACATCGTTATCGATCAGAACCGAATCCTTGAACATCTCGCCGCCGTGAACCACTCGATGGCCGACCGCTTCAATTTTGACCTCATCAGATACCAGTTCGTTCTTTTCGTCGAGCAGGTAGCTCATGATCTCCTGCATCGCCTCGTTGTGGTCGGAAATCACTTTGGAGTCTTTGATGTGGCGCTTTCCTACAGGTTCATGCTTGACAATCGAGGTAACCGCCCCGATCCGTTCGATCATCCCCTTGCAAAGAGTCTCTCCCTCGGCGGTCTCTTCCGTTTCGATCAGGTGATATTTTACGGAAGAGCTGCCGCAGTTAATAACCAGTACCAGCATATCGTTCAGTTTTTCTCTGAATATAAGAGACTCTGCTGACCCCGCAATATCCTGTTTGAATCTCCGGCCCGGCGAACCGGTCGGGCAGGCTGATGAGGATCGATCCTCGCGTACCGGTTTGGAATCTTGATGAGGATCGGCCTGACGTACCGGCTGTACAGTCTTATGAGGATCGGACCGGCGTATCGGTTGCAAAATCTAATGAAGTTCGGCCCGGTGAATCGGCCCGAAAAATTGTCCTTTTCCGGAAACTGTGGTTATGACTTTTGGGTGGAATTACCTATTCTGTTTCGTTCCCGGTCCTGCTTCGTCTTATCGGTCACGGAGGCTCAGTCCAGACATCTATGGCTGCAAGCCTTCTGCTTCAGATCACCAATTAAAAAAAGACGAATAATGAAGAATCAAACGGATACGCCTGCGCCGACCGGCTCAGGGGAAACGAACATGTCTCGAGTGATCCTTCTTGCCGGGGTAGCGGCACTGGGAGGGTTTCTTTTCGGTTTTGACAGTGGTGTAATCAACGGAACGGTCGACGCACTTCAACAGGCGTTTGACTCGGATGAGGTAGGAACCGGCTTTAACGTCGCATCCATGCTTCTCGGGTGTGCGATCGGCGCTTTCTTTGCCGGGTCCTTTGCCGACAAGTACGGCCGGAAACCGATGATGATCTTAACCGCGGCCGCATTTATTATCAGCGCCTGGGGATCTGGAATATCGGGCAGCTCGGAACAGTTTGTCTTCTTCAGAATTCTCGGCGGCCTTGCCGTCGGTGGGGCCAGTGTTCTTGCTCCCGCCTACATCAGCGAAATCGCACCGCCCGAATACAGGGGGCGGCTCACGACATTACAGCAAATGATGATCGTGATCGGCCTCTTTACAGCCTTTTTGAGCAATTATGTGATTGCCGGTATGGCTGGAGGTGCTTCCGAGGTACTTTGGGCCGGTTTCGGAGCCTGGCAGTGGATGTTCTGGGCCGAAATCATCCCCGCTTCCATTTTTCTGATTGCACTTTTCTTTATCCCGGAGTCGCCCAGATATCTGGTAGCATCCGACAAAGGCGAAGAGGCTGAGTCGGTACTCTCATCAATGATCGAGGCTTCAAGAGCAAAGAAACTTGTCGAACAGATCCGTGAGACAGTCACGGAACAGCGCAAGCCGAGGCTTTCGGATATGTTTATTCGAAAGACAAAAAGGCTTCATCCGATCATCTGGGTGGGCCTGGGGCTTGCTGTGCTTCAACAGTTTACCGGGATTAATGTAGTCTTCTACTACGGTGCAATTCTATGGCAATCGGCAGGATTTACCGAAGCCGATGCGCTGCTGACCAACGTGATCAGCGGGGCGGTCAATATCTCCTTCACTTTTCTGGCGATCGCCCTGATCGACAAGGTCGGCCGAAAACCGCTGCTTTTGATCGGTGCACTCGGGCAGGCGGTGATGCTTGCGGTGATGGCTTTCATATTCCAGACCGGAGACCTGTCTCCCGAAGGAGCGCTTCAGCTCAGCTCCACCCAGGGAATGTGGGCCTTGATCGCTGCCAACGTTTATATTGCGTTCTTTGCAACAACATGGGGCCCGATCATGTGGGTCATGCTGGGTGAGATGTTTCCCAATCAATTCCGGGGTGCGGCGCTTGCTGTCTGCGGGCTGATCCACTGGCTCTCCAATTTTACAATAACACTGACATTTCCGATCCTTCTTGCATCGATCGGCCTCGGCCTTTCCTACGGCATCTACTCCCTCTTTGGAGTTGTCGCATTCTTTATGGTCAGGGCATTTGTCAAGGAGACCAAGGGCAGGACGCTCGAAGAGATGTCTCTGGAGCAGGAGGAACTTGAAAAAGAGTATGCCATGCAGGAGGTGTCCGGTGATGACGGGAGTGAATCTTAGGTGTCATGTTTAGATGAGTGATGCGGCCGGAAAACCCAATGAATTGAACGAGTAATCTGAATCCAAAAATTCTGACATCACATTGCAAGAGGTGAAAGGAACGATTCTGGATGTTGTTAACCGGCGCATCGTCAAGGGTGTAGTCGAGGTCGAATCGGGCCGCATCAAACAGATTCGGGAGGCGGATGAAGTGCCGGACCAGTTTGTTCTGCCTGGATTCATCGACTCTCATGTCCACATCGAAAGTTCTATGCTCGTTCCTTCAGAGTTTGCCCGGCTGGCGGTTCGGCACGGGACGGTCGCCACGGTATCCGATCCTCACGAAATTGCCAATGTCTGCGGCATGGAGGGGGTCGAGTATATGATCGAGAATGGGGAGAAGGTGCCTTTCAAGTTCTATTTCGGCGCTCCCTCCTGCGTACCCGCCACACCTTTCGAGACGGCTGGTGCGGTTCTCGGGGTTGATGAAGTCACCAGGCTGCTCGACCGGGAGGAGATCCCCTACTTGTCGGAAATGATGAACTGGCCGGGTGTGCTTCAGCGGGACGAAGAAGTGATGGCGAAGATTCATGCCGCCCGGGAGCGAGGGAAACCGGTCGACGGCCATGCTCCAGGCCTGACAGGCGATAAAGCCGAGCAGTACGCATCAGCCGGAATAACTACCGATCATGAGTGTTTCACCCTGAAAGAGGCGGTAGACAAACTGAAAGCCGGCATGAAAATCGCGATTCGGGAGGGAAGCGCCGCCCGCAATTACGATGAACTGCTGCCTCTTCTGGGAGATTATCCCGGCAAAATCATGTTCTGTTCGGACGACAAGCATCCGGATGATCTGATTCGCGGTTACTTTGATCAATTGGCCGCAAGGACACTGGCGAAAGGCTACGATCTTTTCGACCTGCTGAAAGCCTTCTGTATCTTGCCGATCGACCACTATGGACTCGATGTCGGCAAACTTCAGCCGGGTGATCCGGCTGACTTTATTGTCGTAAAGGAACCGGAGACGATGGAAGTGATCCAGACCTGGATCGATGGAGAGTGTGTGTACGACCGTGGTTCCGTATTGATCCCACGGGTCGAAGTAAATCCGATCAACAACTTTGTTTCACGCACCACCCGGCCGTCGGAATTTCGGGTCGATGCGGGCAGGGATACAGTTCCCGTCATCGTCGCCGAGGATGGCCAGATTGTTACAGGAAAAAGCTTCGAAACGCTGTCTGCCGCTGAGGGGGACCTGCAACCGGACCCCGGCCGGGATATATTAAAAATTACCGTTGTTAACCGGTACCAAGAGGCGTTGCCGGCGACCGGGTTTATCAAGAACTTCGGTATCAGGGAAGGGGCGATCGCATCGTCGGTCGCACACGATTCCCACAACATTATCGCTGTCGGGAGCAGCAATCGCTATCTCAGTGAAGCGGTCAACCTGGTGATGGAACACCGGGGAGGGGTCGCCGCGGTTGATGCAGACCGAAAAGAGATTCTCCCGCTTCCCGTGGCGGGCCTGATGAGCGATCAGACCGGAGAGGAGGTGGCCGGAGGATATGAGCGGCTCGACCGGACAGCCAAAGAGATGGGAAGCAACCTGAAGGCTCCGTTTATGGTGATCTCTTTTATGGCACTACTGGTGATTCCAAGCCTCAAAATCAGTGACAAAGGGATGTTCGACGGCGAAACATTTGAATTTATCTGAAGTGATGAGAGAAAAAATCCTTGAGCTGCAGAAAGCCGCATCGGCGCTCGAGCCGGAAACAGAAGATCAGCATCGGTACCGGTCGCAGGCCGACGATTTTGTGCGCAGATTTTATGAGACGATCCCGCATCAGAAAGCTTACAGGCGGTTTGATGATAGTGTCGACAAACTGCTCGACGAGCCGATCGGGGAGGAGCCAATCCCCTCTGATGAGATTCTGCATCAGGTGGAGAGCCGGGTTGTGCCACCCGGCCTGAATCCGGTGTCCGGCGGCCACATGGGATATATTCCCGGCGGCGGGTTGTTGACCTCTGCTATCGGAGATTATCTGGCTGCTGCCACGAACCGATATGCGAGTGTCTACTTTTCTTCTCCCGGGGCCGTAGTGCTCGAAACGAGGCTTGTGCGTTGGATGTGTGATCTGGTGGGCTATGGTGACGAGGCGGGCGGTTATCTCGCTTCGGGCGGCAGCATGGCAAATATGACAGCTGTTGTGGCAGCGCGGGACACGGCCGGGCTGGAACCTCAGCAGTTTTCGTCGGTTGTTGTCTATATGACCCGGCAGGCCCATCACTGTGTTGACAGGGCGTTAAACATCGCAGGGCTAAAAAGTGCCAGGCGCCGATTTATCGGCATGGATGAACGATACCGTATGCGGACCGGTGAACTGATTGAGGCGATCCGCGAGGATCGTAAAAACGGCCTCAAGCCCTGGATGGTGGTTGCCAATGCAGGTTCGACCGACACCGGCGTGATCGATCCGCTGGATGAAATTGCTGAAACGGCACGTCGGGAGGAACTCTGGTTTCACGTCGATGCTGCATATGGTGGTTTTTTTCTCTTGACCGACGAGGGCAAGAGCTTGCTGAAAGGGATCGGTGAAGCCGATTCTGTGGTTCTGGATCCTCATAAAGGGCTTTTTCTGCCGTACGGACTGGGTGCACTGGTTATCAAAGAGAGGCAGAACCTGGCCGAAGCACACTCCTACAGCGCCGACTACATGCAGGATGCCAGAATCGATTCGAAAATACCATCTCCTGCCGACATTTCCCCAGAGCTCAGCCGGCATTTTCGAGGGCTTCGGATGTGGCTGCCGCTGAAAATTCATGGTGTGGCAGCGTTTCGGGCCTCCCTTCGTGAAAAGCTGTTACTGGCAAAATATGTCTGGCAGGAGTTGTCGCAACTTGAAGGATTCGAAACAGGACCGGAGCCGGACCTGTCGGTTATCATATTTCGTTGTAAACCGCCCGGTGTCGATCCGGACGAATTCAACCGGGAGCTTCACCGCAGGCTGGTCGACGACGGGCGGATTTTCTTTTCCACTACCCGCATCAACGGCCAATTTATGTTGCGACTGGCTATTCTCTCGGTACGAACACATCTCGGAGAGATCGATCTCCTGTTGAAACTTCTACGGGAGAAGATGACCGAAATTCTGGAAGGCGGCCGGGCTGAATAACTCCCGGAAAACCGGCGTGCCCTGGCTCCTATTGCCCCTTTACAACTCCCTCTCTCCGGGGGTCGGCCCCACCGTACAGAATCCCGTCAAGCCATTGAAGCGTGTGCAGTCCGCTGGTCATGCTTCGCTCTTCCACTGTATGGCCGCGGTTTTCGAGATGTCGTATCGTCTCTTCGGGAAAACGGCCGGACTCCAATAGCGAAGGGCCGTTGTAGTTGGCAAAATTGGGGAGGTCGATCGCCTCTTGCGGTGTCAACTCCCATTGAAGCATTCCCAGTATTGATTTGGCCGTATAGTGTATGATTCCAGCTCCACCCGGGGACCCGGTGCTCGCGACAAACCGGCCGGTCTGGCGGTCGAAAATCAGGGTTGGCGACATGCTCGATCGCGGCTGTTTTCCCGCTTCAACCCGGTTTGCAATCGACAAGCCTTCTCCATCGATCGGAACCCGCGAGAAGTCGGTCAGTTCGTTATTCAGATGAAATCCACCGGTCAGGCCGGTACCGCCATCCGACATGATCCGGCTCCCGAATCCCTGCTCAATCGTGGTCGTCATCGCAACTGCATTACCGTCGCTGTCGACGATGCTGATGTGACTGGTTCCCCGTCCGGACTCTTGGGTTTGTACGCCGGCGCGGGAATAGTTCGGATCGGGAGTACCGGGTTCGGCCCTTCCCATACTCTCCTCGCCGATCAGATCGGCTCTTGAAGCGAGGTAGTCGGGGTTGAGAAGGCTGGCCCAGTCGCCGGCCGGCGGATCGACAAAGAACGGATCGGCTACATACCGGTTCCGGTCGGCAAAGGCCAGCTTACCCGCTTCCATATAGTAGTGGAACCAGTCGGCCGGGGGAAGAGTGTCCTGCAAGGCTTCGGGTGCATCTGTATGACTGAGAATCCCCAGAATCTGCATGATTGCCAGGTGCCCGGAAGAGGGCGGAGGAAACCCGCAGATGTCATATACGTTCCACTCGGTACAGATCGCCTCGGTTTTCATCTGTCGCTGAGGATAGTCTGAAATATCCTCGACGGTCATCAAGCCGGGCCGTTCCGGGTGATTTTGAACGCGCCGGGCGATATCTTCTGCCACCCTTCCCTCATAAAATGCGAGAATTCCCTCTTCTGCGACTTCCCGGAAAATTTGGGCCAATGCCGGATTGCGCAAGTGTTGCCCCGCGGGCAATGCATTTCCATCTTCATTATAATAGTAGCGGCTTGCCACGTCATCTCTTTTCAGATATTCGTCGCGATCGAGCAGAGAGTGGAGCCTCGGGCTGATGCGGAAGCCCTCTTCAGCCAGGGTGATGGCTGGAAGGAATAGATCGGACCAATCGAGACGGCCATACTCATCATGGGCTGTTTTCAGCAGCGCCAGGGTTCCCGGGACTCCGACCGACAATCCGCTCATGACCGACTCGGTAAACGTAAGCGGTTCGCCCTCTGCATCCAGAAAAAGTGTTTCGTCTGCCGCTGCCGGTGCGGTTTCCCGGCCGTTGATCGCCTGCAAGTTCTCACCATCCCAGTGAAGCATAAACGCGCCCCCCCCAATTCCGCTGGATTGTGGTTCAACCAGGGTCAGAACCAGTTGAACAGCTACGGCAGCATCAGCTGCACTGCCTCCCGCCCGCAAGATCTGGTAGCCTGCATCCACTGCCAGCGGATTGGCTGCAGCTACGGCAAACTCGGAAAATTCCCATCCTGGTTTTGGCGTGTAGCCGGTGGGCAGCTCAGGCTGCTCGGGAATGGAGTATACGAGCTCATTTTCCGGCACGGCTTCATTCGGTGCACAGCCGTAGATCAACAGACCTGTAACGAGAATCAGAAAGGATATTTGAATTGGAAACAAAGCGGTTACATATTGGCAGTTCATGGCAAAGATAAAAGGTGAATTGGCAGAAGATTATTCGGGATTATCGGTATCGGGATCTGAAAAAGAGAGCCGCACCCCTTAAAAAGGATGCGGCTTTTTTAACTTATTACAAGAAGGGCTCTTTTCACAGTTCAGAACTGTTTGAAATTACGACTCCTCCTTTACCACTTTTCCATCCACAATTACGGCTCTTGTTGTGGTTATATATTCAAAGGGGTCTCCGTTGAACAGCACCAGATCGGCGTCTTTTCCGGGTTCGAGTGAGCCGACACGATCGTCAATACCGAAGAGCCTGGCGGGTTCGATCGTCAGTGCTTCAAGTGCGGTAATACGGTCCAGCCCGTTTGCTACAGCGATCGCAGCTTCATAGAGTGCGACGCGGGTTTTCGGCACATATCCTTCATACCCACTCTGAAAGTAGACCGGTATTCCCGCCTCCGTCAACTTTGCAGCTGTCTCAAAGCTGGCATTTTGCGATTCGCCCCAGGTTCGGGTCATCGTCGGATGAATAATTACCGGAACGCCTGCCTGTCGGATCTCATCTCTGACCAGGTAGGATTCTGTAGCTCCCGATAAAAGCATCTTGAAACCGAACTCATCCTGCAATCGAAGTGCGGTCATGATGTCATGGGCCCGGTGAACCTCTACCAGCGCAAAAATTTTGCCGTCGATCAGGTCGGCAAGAGTTTCTCTCGCGAGGTTTCTTCCGGGCGGATTGTCGGAGGCTCGCCGTTCGGCATAACTTTTGGCATCAAGCAGCTGCTGGCGTAACATAGCAACCGATTTCGACCGGGTTCCGGGAGTGCTGAAACCTCCGCTGATACCTGAGCCGAGTGTAATCGCTATGGCGGTTGTGGAGTCGATCAGGGCGGATTCGATCTTGTTTCCGGATGTCTTCACGATCATCGTCTGGCCGCTGGCCAGGGCTCCCGGACCATGCCCGGTGTGTACAGTTGTAATTCCTGTTTCGAGCAGGAATTTGACCAGGTCTTCCCGTGCGTTATAGGCGTCGATCGCCCGAAGTTCGGGCTGAAATGCACTCGACATTTCCAGCTGATCCTGGTCGTGATCCTGATTCAAAATACCGGAAAAACCGACAGTCGATCGGGAGTCGATCAACCCGGGGGTGACTACTTCGGTTTCGTAAAGGGTATAGCCGCCTGGAATCTCCACCTGAGACGCGGGGCCTACCTCTTCGATCACGCCATCGCGGATTAGTACCACGCCGTCGCTCAGCGGTTCACCATTCATCGTATAGACGGTTTCACCTTTCACGGCAATCTGCTGTGCTTCCGTTTCCGGGGCCAGCAGGCCGGCGGTCAACAGAATCGTCAGAGAAAGAGTTGTGATTAATCTATTCATTGGCTTCCTCCCAGGTTATAGTGATCATAATGGCCGAATGCTGATCTCTGGATGACGTTGTATCCGCCAGTCGCATATTTTCGGTCTTCGGGGTCTTCACGGTCCCAAACTTTTTCACCCTCAATCCAGGTCTGCCGGACCTGAGTGTAAACACTGAAAGGATCTCCGGAAAGCAGAATGAAATCCGCATCTTTACCGGGCTCCAGGCTTCCGACCCGATCTTCCATATCCATCATCCGTGCATTGGCGATCGTCATGGATTCAACCGCTTTCTCACGGCTCATCCCCTCCCGGATCCCAAACGCAGCGGAGCGCAAAAAGAGCCGGGAATCGGTG
Source organism: Balneolaceae bacterium (assembly GCA_007134695.1). GTDB lineage: Bacteria > Bacteroidota > Rhodothermia > Balneolales > Balneolaceae > SLK101. The sequence goes on along the minus strand of SLKI01000080.1, from coordinate 12,651 downwards.
ACGCTGTCGTCGGTATGATAGCCGAAGTCAACGCCGGCTTCCTCCAGCACACGTCCGGTCTTATAGTAAAGGTGCTCGGCTTCCAATTTGCCACCGGGTGAATCGAGGACGATGATCGAGGCGGGATATCCCGCTTCGGCGATCTCTTCGGCCACTTTCCACGCTTCGGTTACATGATGAAGGACCATTCGGTAACCGAACTCCTGCGCAAGCCGGATTGCAGTCAGAATATCGTCGTGCCGGTGAGTGTGGTTATGAACAATTCGTTTGCCTTCGAGTACCTCCACAAGCGTTTCCATTCGCAGATTTCGTTCGGGCATCTTGTCTGGATCGCCGTCTGCTGCGTCGATTTGTGCTTTATACTCCTGGGCCTGAACATAGAGCTCTCTCACCATGGCCGCAGACTTGGCACGGGTTCCCGGAAATGGAGAAGACCTCAGTGAGTTGGTTCCGTTGGCCATTTTAACTCCGCCGTAGATACCCGCCTCTTCGTCGACCGTGACAAGCATCTCTTCGATCGTATTGGCCGGTTTCAGTTTAACATAAACGGTCTGGCCGCTCATCAGATGGCCGGAACCGGGCATGATGTTGGCAGTTGTTACGCCTCCCGCCAGAGCGCGGCGTATCGTGTCGCTTCGCGGGTCGATGGTATCCATGATCCGGACATCGGGATGCAGTGCCGACGATCGGTCACCACCGTCTCCGCCCCCGATATGGGAATGCGGGTCAACCAGTCCGGGCATGATCACATTACCCTCTACGTCGTAAACTTCGGCGTCACCGGGAATGTCGACCTCCTGGCGGCTTCCGACCGCTTCGATTCGGCCATCCCGAATCAGCATTACGCCGTCTTGAAAATTTTCTCCAGTTGCTGTAATGATTTCCGCGCCGACAAATGCTTTGGGCCGCTCCTGAGCGGCGGCGACGACAGCAAACCATCCACATGCAATCAGGAGAAGCAAGGTCCTGAAATATAACATGAGCACTTTGGGTAAGATTTAGGGTTAAGGGGTGTTCAAATCCTTTTAACTAAGCAATCTTGAACCGGAAAACAAGGGAGCGAAGATGATGCTTTCAACAAAATTTATATTCAGGCTGATGAGGCTCAGAGCGCATTGCTGATTTTATCGACATAATCGAGCTGTTCCCAGGGGAATTCATCCCTGCCGAAATGACCATAAGCGGCGGTTTTTCGATAGATTGGCCGCTTCAATTTGAATCGCTCGATAATGCCGGCAGGTGTCAGGTCAAAGGTTTTACCGATCGCTGCGGCCAGCTCTTCATCCTTAACTTTACCGGTTCCTTTAGTGTTAACATTGATGGAGACCGGATCAGCCACTCCGATCGCATAGGCAACCTGTACAAGACATTCAGTCGCCAGCCCTGCGGCAACGACATTTTTGGCAATATGGCGGGCGGCATATGCGGCGCTGCGGTCCACCTTGGAGGGGTCTTTACCCGAAAAAGCACCCCCGCCGTGGCCGCCGTACCCGCCGTAGGTGTCGACGATGATTTTTCGACCGGTCAGTCCTGTGTCTCCGTGAGGGCCCCCGATAACAAACCGACCGGTCGGATTTACGTGCAGAATGGTGTTGGAGTCCATTAAATCTTCGGGAATCACCTGGGTGATAAGGTGCTTTTTGATATCCGATTGAACTTGAGAGAGGTCCACATCGGCATCGTGCTGGGTGGAGAGAACGATTGTTGCAATTCGGGCAGGTTTGCCATCCGGGCTATACTCGATCGTCACCTGGCTTTTACTGTCGGGCCCGAGATAAGACATAAGAGCCGTCTCTTTGCGAATGTGGGCAAGCTTTTTGAGCAGGTGATGCGAATATAGAAGCGTTGCCGGCATCAGCTCATCCGTTTCGTTGATCGCATAACCGAACATCATCCCCTGGTCACCGGCACCTTGCTCCTTGCCGCTGTCTGTATCTACTCCCAACGCGATATCTTCGCTTTGCTGATGGATGGTAGAAAGCACACCGCAGGAATCTGCATCAAAACGGTAGCTCGGTTTGGTGTAACCGATCTCGCGGATCACATCTCTCACCACCTCCTGTATATCAACATAGGCATCGGTCGTCACCTCTCCGGAAACGATTGCCAGGCCTGTTGTAACCAGGGTTTCAACGGCGACCCGGGAATCGGGATCACCCGATATAATGGTGTCTAGAATAGCATCAGAAATCTGATCGGCAATTTTGTCCGGATGTCCTTCGGAAACAGATTCGGAGGTAAAGAGATGTTTCATAACAGAGTACCGTTAAGCTGGTTGAGTTGAGAATTGAAGCTACAAAAAAACCCTGTTTGTTTCAGGACAGGGTGCTTCTTTTTCCGTATCGGAATAGTGATGAAGTCACAACCTACTCTTCCGTACTGAACAGGTCACTCCTCTGCTTGCCGGAACGAATTCCCAGGTAGTCGTAAGTTCTCGGCGTGGCAACGCGGCCTTTGGGTGTTCTCTGCATAAACCCTTCCTTGATCAGATAAGGTTCATACACCTCCTCGATGGTTCCCTTGTCTTCTCCAACAGCTACAGAGAGGGTTCCGAGCCCGACCGGGCCTCCGTTATAATTTTCCACGATTGCTCTCAGAATACGAATATCCATCTCATCCAGGCCGTTCTGGTCTACATCAAGCGCATTAAGTGCTTTATCGGCTACTTTCGTATTGATGGAGTCGAGGTTTTCGACCTGGGCGAAATCACGCGTACGCCGGAGAAGTTTGTTGACAATTCGGGGTGTACCGCGGCTTCTCCTGGCAATTTCGTGCGCCCCTTCTTCGGTAATTCCAAAGTCGAGTATGCTCGCACTTCTGAGTGCAATTCGTTGTAACAACTCCACATCGTAATAGTCGAGCCGCATATCGATGCCGAACCGGGCACGAAGTGGTGCAGTCAGCAAACCTTTTCTCGTTGTAGCTCCTACCAGGGTAAAACGGGCCAGTTCGATCTGAACACTTCGGGCATTGGGGCCCGAATCGATCACAATATCCAGTTTGTAATCCTCCATCGCCGAGTAGAGGTATTCTTCTATGAGAGGGTTCAAACGGTGTATCTCGTCGATAAAAAGGACGTCGCCCTCTTCCAGATTGGTCAGCATTCCTGCCAGGTCTCCCGGCTTTTCGAGTACGGGCCCGGTTGTCGGCCGGATCTGCACTCCCATTTCACGTGCTATTATATAGGCGAGTGTCGTCTTGCCCAGGCCCGGCGGGCCGGAGAGGATCACGTGGTCAAGGGCCTCTCCTCTTTTTTTTGCCGCCTCAATAAAGACGGTAAGATTTCGAATCACTTTTTCCTGCCCGATAAATTCGCCGATAGAGGACGGCCGGACATTTTGCTCGAATGCAGTTTCTTTTCTGGAAGGGTCGAGATTAGGGTTTTGCACGGATAAAAAGCGATTTAATCAACAACCGGGATCAACAGCCGGGACGAATTTCGGGAATCACAAAAGATCGCGCCTCAGTCCGTTGTTGAACGCGGCAGGTTCAAACTGCAGGGGAGGCGTCTCGGTGTATTATAGTCAACTTCGAATCAATTCACCAATAGAGTGTAGCTTCGGGGAGGCCATGGCGAGTCAATGATTTCCGGCACATATCAAATTTAACCGGCTCCTATCAAACCGGGATGGAGAAGGTCTTTTCTTTACTGTATGAGTTCCATTAAACGCTCGGCTTCCTCCTGATAGAGTCCTTCGAACCGGATCAATTCCTGCAACGTGTGGTATGCTTCTTCAATTTCGCCGGCCTTTAACCGGGCATTGGCCAGATACCACCAGGTCTTTTCCCTGACAAAAGGGTCCAGTTCCCCGGCTTCCAGTGAACGGGAGAACGAATCAGCTGCTTCTTCAAATAGAGAGTCATTATAGTATAGTATGCCGAGGTTCAGGTGGGCGATACTGCTCTGTCGGGCGTCCAGCTCTTCCGTTAACAGTGAACTGAATCTTTCCAGCGCTTCTTCGGTTCTGCCAGAAACAGCCGCCTCGTACCCTCTGTTCAGATCCACATCCAGCGGATCAAATGCCAGATCGTCGGTTCGCTGAATATCGGTGGTCACCATTTCATGCGGAGAGATCGATGCGATCAGTTCCCGCTCCAAACCGTCTGCAGAGAACCAGTTATAAACGAGCAGCATCAGAAGCATTGCGGCGGCGATACCCGCCCCCCATCTGATAACCGGGCTACCGGGTAAATACCAGGATGCCGGTGCTTGCGGCCCGGCCTGGTTCGAATTTGCCTGCATCTTCTGCAGCTCTTTGTTGGCGTTCTGTTTCTTGCCGGCGTAATAATAGCGAGCTCCCGCTTCGATCTGAAAAAGTTCCATATACTCCGGGTTTTTCAGGAATTCAACCCAAAGCTGGTCGATCTCTTCCTCACTCAGCTTACCCCGTAAATAGAGGTCTATCTGTCTGATAATCTCTTCTTCTCTCATCATTCATTCACCTGTGGTTTAAAATCTGCTGTCAGGCCTGTTGTCAACGGTCTTAAGCTTTCTGTAACGGCTTTCACCCTTCTGAAACAGGGACCTGAAATTACCCGGAAATCGGTGTTTTCGGGTGTTTTATCTGTTGTAATTAGGGTTGTACCCATGAGTATGATCAACTTTTAAGCTATTCCTTACAATAAATTTTGGAAAAATCCCTGTTTGTCAGGCAAGATCAAGTTTTGACTTGACACATTTTCGCACCTTGTTGAGGATTCTGTGCTTTTTTGTCCAGGCGTTGCTCTTGCTGATGCCGAATCGTTCACTGACATCTATTGCGCTAGCTTCCGGTTTCTGAAGCCAGTAGGAGAAGATCTGTCTGTTTTCTTCGGACAACTGCTCCAGACATTCGGTAAGTATCCGATATTGATCTTCGCTCATAAGTCGGTCGACCTGATCCGGGCTTTCGGACGGCTCATGAATCAGATCGTCCAGAGGAGTAAAGGAGAGCCCGTTCCTGGCCTTCAAATAGTTATGTCGACATGTGATAATCATGTAGGAGAGAAAACCGGTCGGGTTTTCGATCCGGTCCTCCTGTATGGCTTCGATCACATAGAGAAACATTTTCTGTACAGCATCTTCCGCGTCCTCTTGCGAGGCGTTCATGCGTGCCATCAACATCCGGACCAGTACAGGCCGTGCTTGTTCAATCAGCCGGTTGGCTGCTTTCTGGTCTCCCTCTTGAATTGCTTTAACCAACGGAGCGTAGTTCATAACTGAGTTCATATGTTTTTTGTTTGCGAGCCGGAGATGATGAATGGCGCTGCTCAGCCGGCATCCGACCCGAATGTTATTCGAAATGGAGATGTGAAAGACTTCCCCGAATAAACCAAACAGGAACAGATCTCCAGTTCAAGGTGATATGATCTGCCTTGCCCATAATACCCTTAAATCAATGAGCTTAAGGCATCCTCTCTTACGATATGGCAAGTATAACAAGCTTTTTTGGATCTTAAAAGAGAGAAGTTTGTTCGCTGCTGCTTTTTTGAGAAAATTTGAAGATATCCTCACCCAGTCGATCTTTCAGGCCGCTCAACAGGTCGGCGGTAAATCGTTTTTCATAAATTCGCCTGGATATTCCGTCAAGTGCTTTTTCACCCCGGTATTCGATCGTGAGAAATCCCTGTTCATCTTCGCTCATAAACCCGAACTGTTTTAGATCATTGACGATCAGATAAGCCAGCTTGGGTATAGTACCACAATTTTTCTCAACGTAATCTCTGTGCGGCGGTTCGTCGGACAGTACCTTGACGAGGCCCAGAATATTCAGTTCATATTCTGTAAGCGGATACCCTTCGGAGTGTTTGGTAAGCAGCGAATTCCAGGAGCTCTGACTGTAGTAGAGGCCGAACCACCACTTTCCCTCTTTCAGAAGTTTTCTTGTAATCGCACAGGCGAGATAGGTTCCGGGAGGCGCTTTCCGGGGTTCTCCCCTCGCCCGGTACATGCTTACCATCGTGGCAAGATCGAGTTCGTGAATGTTGGGCGGGTACCTGAAGTGATATTCGGATCGCTTTTCCATGGCTCGGGCTATCGGTGCAACGAACGCCGACAATCAGTTTGAACTGCCATAATAACGGCTCCCCTGCATACAATCAACATGCATCCGATTTCAGGTACTTTCTTCGCCGGATCAGTTTATCTCAGCGTAGTTCGCTCAGGTTTTATCCGGCGTTCAGGTCTTGCCTTTCTCTTCGATAATCTGCACTGCTTCATCAAGAGTCACCTTTTCGGGCTTTACTCCCTTCGGAAGCGATACGTTTTTTTTGCCATACTTCAGATAGGGGCCATACCGGCCGTCCATGACGCGAATCGGTTTGTCGTTCTTCGGATGAGTCCCCAGTTCCTTGATTTCGGAGCTTCGCCGCGATTTGCCTGACTGCTTCAACAGCTCAAGGGCCCGGTCGAGGCCGACGGTTAGCACGTTGTCGTTCTTGGTAAGCGATTTGAAGGTTCCATCATGAACAACAAATGGTCCGTATCGGCCGATGCCGGCACGAACCTCCTTGCCTGACTCCGGGTGTTTACCCAAAGTTCTGGGCAGTTCTAGCAGTTTCAGGGCAGTTTCCAGATCGACATCTTCGGGCTTCATCCCTTTTAACAGTGAGACTCTTTTCGGCTTCTTTTCGCCGTCCGTTTCGCCCAGCTGTACATAGGGACCGAATCTTCCGGTCAACACATAGACATTTTTTCCGGTTTCCGGGTGTTTGCCTAACGATTCCGGGCCTTTCTTCTCGGCCGTCAGCAGCTCTTTCAGTTTCTCTGTCGTCAAGTCTCCGGGCGCCAGATCGATCGGCAGAGAGGTTGAGATCTCCTCTCCGTTATTCAGGATTTTTGCATAGGGCCCGAACCGGCCGACGTAAACTCCGATTCCATTCAGGCCTTCAATTGGCAAGTTGAGCTTTTTGGCCTTTTGCGGATCGATCTTGTCCTCCTGCTTTTCTACCATATCTTTGAGGCCCTTATCTCCTCGGTAATAGGATCTCAGATACTCCTGGGAGTTGAACTCCCCCCGGGCAATCCGGTCGAGTTTATCTTCCATCTCGGATGTAAAATCACTGTCGACAAGATCGGGAAAGTGAGTTTCAAGCAGTTCCGTGACAGCAAAAGCGATGTAGGTGGGAATCAAAGTCCGGCCGTCTGTATTGACGTAACCCCTCTCCTGAATTGTTCCAAGAATGGTGGCGTAGGTACTGGGTCTGCCGATCCCCTGCTTTTCAAGCTCCTTAACCAGTGTTGCCTCGGTATATCTTGCAGGCGGCTTGGTTTCATGTCCAATCGATTCGAGCTCATGCAGGTCGACCGGGTCTTGCTCCGAAAGCTCCGGAAGGAATATTTCCTGATTTTCGAGTGCCGCTTCCGGGTCGTCGCTTCCCTCCACATAGGCCCTGAAATAGCCCGGAAAAAGAATCTTCTTACCGTTTGCCTTGAACGAGGCCTTGCGGTCTCCGGCCGCCGCCTCGATACGGACATTGGTGAACTCAAGTTCTGCTTCAGCCATCTGGGTAGCAATTGTTCTTTTCCAGATCAGATCGTAGAGTTTGAACTGACGCCCGGAGAGCCCGGCTTTACCGGGGTGGATGAAGTTTGATCCGGCGGGCCGAATCGCTTCGTGTGCTTCCTGGGCAGACGAAGAGCTGCTGCTGTAATTTCTTGCACGTTTAAACAGATACTCCTCTCCATACTGTCCGGTTACCGCTTGCCGGGCTGCCGAGATCGCCTGTCCCGAAAGGTGGGTGGAGTCGGTTCTCATATAGGTGATCAACCCATTCTCGTAGAGTTTCTGTGCAACACTCATTGTATCCCTGGCCGACATGCCGAACTTCCGGTGAGCCTCCTGTTGCAGGGTCGAAGTGATAAATGGAGGCGCAGGGTTTCTCTTTTTCCGATTCCGATCGACCGAATCGACTTGCCAGTCGGCACCTTCAAGTTCCTCACGCAGCTTCATTGCACTTTGCTCATCCAGCAGTTCAACACTATCGGGCTTTTTGAGTTTTCCCGTCGTCTCGTCAAAATCCTTGCCCGTGGCAATGCGCTTGTCGTCCAGATGAGTCAGAATTGCGGGAAAAGTCGAAGCGGCATCATGCTTCTGTTCGGCACTTTTTGTCAGGTGTGCCTTGAGATCGTAATAGGTCCCGCTTTTAAACTTCATGCGTTCGCGCTCCCGGTCCACCAGAAACCAAACGGCAACAGACTGAACCCGGCCAGCCGATAGCCCGGGAGCAATCTTTTTCCAAAGCAGCGGCGAAATGGTATATCCTGCCAACCGATCGATCAGCCGCCGTGCCTCCTGGGCCTGAACAAGATTCATATCGATATCGCGATAGTTTTCCATCGCTTTCTGGATCGCTTCCTGTGTTATTTCCCGGAAGACCATTCGCTTGACGGGAATTTTCGGCTTGAGAATTTCTGTCAGATGCCAGGAGATCGCCTCCCCTTCCCGGTCTTCATCCGTTGCCAGTATCAGCTCATCCGATTCTTTTAATAGCTGTTTTAGCTTTTTCACCACCTTTTTCTTCTCGCGGGGGATAACGTAGACCGGTTCAAATCCCTCCTCGGTATTGATTCCCAGATTAGCCCAGGGTTCCTTTTTCAGCCTGGCCGGAATTTCTGCGGCAGATGATGGCAGGTCCCGGATATGCCCCATCGACGAGTCGACCCGGTACTCATCCGGCAGATATTTTTTGATCGTTTTGGTTTTTGTAGGGGACTCTACAATGACAAGTGATTTCATAAAATTGTTGCAAATCCTCTATTTCAACTGCTCAACGAGCCCCTTGAGCTCCTCAGCATGGTTTTTTGTGTCAATTTTCGGGATTACATCCAGAACTGTACCGTCCCGGTCGATCACATATGCCGAACGGGACGGGGCCGTAAAAGATTTTCCAAACATCTTTTTTCGGGTCAGCGAATCGGTCGCTTCGGCAAATCGGTATTCCGGATCGGAGGCCAGGATGTAGTTGATCCCGAATTTTCTGGCATAGTTTTGATGAGAGCCGCATCTGTCTTTGCTCAATGCAATCAGATTGTACCCTTTCTGGTCGAACCAGGAGGCGCTCTCAGCCAGGCTCCGATTCTGTTTGTCACAGCCCGGAGTGTTGTTTCTCATGTAGACAGAAACGATTGCAGGCCGATCGAGAAGCTCCGAAAATCTGACCCTCTTCTCTTCTCCGCCCTGCACAATGTCGAGTTCAAAATCGGTGTTTATAGTGTCTCCTTTGCGAACCATATTCTATTTTTTCCTTTAAACCGGATCTGTTTCTGCGAAGTTTCCCTCTTTTCGAAGTTCCACCCTGGACAGAAAGTGCATGATAATACGAAATGGCAGACCAAACGAACAACTTTGAATCTCTCACAACCCTGATACGACCCCGGCACAACCCCGGCACGACCCCGATACGTTTTCGCGCAGATCGAGAATCGGTGTTTCAAATACTTTTTTATCTTTCAGGATCAACAACCCGGGTACGACTTGTCATAACTGGTAAATTGAATACCTATGAGTCAGCGACTAGAGCTTTATAAAGACGATTTCTCCAATGAAAAACAAATGAGAGAGGCTATCGAAAGCGCCTGTGATTTGATGGAGGAGATCTACCGTAACGGAGACTATCCGAAACTTTCCGTCAAACGGAATTGGTCGAAACACAACCCGATCATTACCGGCGAAATGGCCTTTCCGAACGCTTATCGCTGGTATCTCACACGGGAGCTGTACAAGCTTCTCAGTAAAGGAGCCGAGATAAAGATTTTTCCCTCCCGTCCGGCCATATCTCTCAGCGATCCGGGCCTGTTCGACAATGTGGATGAGGATGACTGGGATATAACGCAGAAAAAACTGTTTCTCTTCAGTCCGGAGAGGATCGACATTTCACTAAACCGGCTGGGGCATTACACGGGTACAAAAGCGGAAGATTTTCAGCGATATATCCTGTTTACCAATTACGATATGCATGTTGAGGTCTTTCTGTCTCTTTTTCCTGACTGCATCAAGCCGGACCGTCCTGTCCAGATGCCGGCTTACCACCACAAACTGCCCGATAACAAGGGGTATACACTGATCAATATCGGTATCGGGCCGTCCAACGCGAAAACGATAACCGATCATGTGGCGGTACTCAGGCCCGATGCTATCGTAATGGTAGGCCATTGCGGTGGTCTGCGAAACCATCAGGATATTGGTGATTTTGTTCTGGCCACCGGATTTATGCGCGACGACGGGGTACTTGATGAACTGCTTCCGCTCAGCATTCCCATTACCCCCAACCACCTGCTCAATGTTTATCTGATGGAGATTCTGGAAAAGTATGAGCGTCCCTATCGGATGGGGACAGTCTACACAACGGACAACAGGAACTGGGAGTTTATCAAGCGGCGAACTGTGGAGAAGATTCACATCAGCCGAAGTGTTGCGATCGATATGGAGTCGGCCACAGTAGCGACCAACGGATATCGATACCGGGTTCCGTTTGCCACCTTGCTCTGCGTAAGCGACAAACCCTTGCACGGCAAGCCGAAACTTAGCAGTTATGCACAATCATTCTATGAAAACTCCAAAGAGCTTCACCTGAAAATTGTTCTCGAAGCGCTCAGGAAAAGCAAAGAGAGTAACCCGGAAGGGCTGCCCAACGCCAATATCCGGGCGATCAACGAACCGCTGATGGGCGGGCCGGAGTAAAACCTATTTTAAATCGATACAATCTGTACCTTATGAGTACAGGCGTCCAACATTGGTTACATCGTTCAGCAAGATATAAATCGTCTAACATTGGCTAAAATCGTCAAAAATGGGAGCTGCTTACTGCTAATCATTGCCCTGACTTCCTGTTCATCAGCCGAACAGGCAGCTGTTCAAGAGCAAGAGCCCGAATCATTTAATCTGTTTCAACTTGTCGGTGTATTTGTGGCGGATGCGGATGGAAAATTGGAGCTGAAACGGGTAGAGGACAGTGAGGTAGAGAGGATTCCAAAAGCGATCGGATCGCCTGCAGAGTTCTTTCGCGGACTGGGTTACCCGGAAGAAGCGCGTCGGAATCAGATCGAGGGGGTTACCCGGATGCATCTGACCGTCCGTTCATCGGGTGAAATTGAGGATCTCGAAATAATTGACAAGTTGGGGCACGGAATCGAAGATTTGATTATTGGTTTTCTGGAGAATGGCAGCTTTTTGCCGGGAATCTATCTGGGAGAAACCGTGGCAATGAGAGTGGAGATCAGTGTTCCTTTCCAGCTTCCTTAAGTGGTTATTGCGGTACCCCTGTTCCTTATACAGATTAATCTGTAAGGATCGACCCGGTTTGGAATCATACCTGTAAGCGGTTTGTCGGAAATGCACGGCTGCCGCGAGTTGCCATTGCCAACCCGAATTTTTTTGAAATCAACGAGAGACCATGGAAGAGACTGAACAAAAGGGCGTCGACTGCGATTTCGACTCCCGTGAATATATCAGGAAAACGGTTCGAGAGATGCAACCCGATGAGCAGCCCAGGGAGAAGCTGATCAAATTTGGAGCAGAAAGCCTCTCCGAAGCGGAGCTGCTGGCAATTATTTTGCGAACCGGCAGCCGCGAGATGAACGTCATCGATACAGCCAGAACCCTGATCACCTATTTCGGGGGGTTAAGAAGACTTGCCCGGAAAAACTGGCAGGAGCTCAAGGTGATTCCCGGAATCGCCCGTGTAAAGGCGATTACCCTTGAGGCGATCTTCGAATTTTCGAGGAGGCTCGAAGTTGCTTCTCTCGGAGAAAAGATCACCATCCGCTCGCCGGAAGATGCCGCTGCCTACTTTTCTCCAAGACTGAGAGATCTGGCGTATGAAACCTTCTTTGTGGCTTTTCTGAACAATGCCAAGAATCTGACCGGGTATCAAAAAATTTCGTCGGGAGGTTCAACGGCAACGATTGTAGAACCGGCGGAGGTGATGAGGCAAGCGGTGATGAATCGTGCCAACAGCATTCTTCTTCTCCACAACCATCCCTCCGGGCAAACAAAGGAGTCGCGTGCCGACATCCATCTAACCCGGAGAATTTCCGAATCGGGAAAACTGCTCGGCATACCGGTTGACGACCACATCATCATTGCCGGGGATACTTTTGTCAGCTTCCGAAGCAAGGGGCTGCTTTGATTTGATGTAAGGGTTCAGGTTTAGGTGCCGAAACCGTTATATTTGAGCTCTTTGAAATCAACTGCAGAAACCAGCCTGATGAACCGATACCTGAAACAGATTCTTGAAAATGCTCTGAAAACGTTCGATATCGAACAGGAGGAGTGGCCGAAGATCGAGATTGAGAAACCGAGAGATCCTTCACACGGAGATGCAGCTACCAACCTGGCGATGCAACTGGCAAAGCCGCTTCGCAATAATCCGCGGAAGATCGCCGAAGAACTGGCCGACCGGCTCGAAACAGATCCGACAAAAATTTCGTCGGTCGAAATTGCCGGCCCGGGATTTATCAACTTTCGGTTTGCCGATGCCTGGCTGCATGATTCTCTGATGGAGCTGATTCGGGAAGGAAAAGATTACGGCAAAAGCAATACCAACAGTGGAAAACGGATTTTGGTAGAGTTTGTCAGCGCAAATCCAACCGGTCCTCTGACGGTCGGGCACGGTCGAAACGCAGTGCTGGGCGATACGGTGGCCCGATTGCTGGAGTGGACCGGTGCCGAT
>SLKI01000124.1 GCA_007134695.1 Balneolaceae bacterium | reverse complement strand
GGAGCCACGGATCTACTCCATCCGGTTCGACGCATCCGGCCTTGCTTCCGGCGTCTACATTCTAAGAATGTCTGCCAGATCTGCAAACGGAACCGGCGGGAATTTCAGTGATCTCCAGCGTTTTACGGTGATTCGCTAAGGGATTTTTCTGTCTGATGCGGGCTGGTATCTGTCGAGTACAAAGCTTGGTGTGAGAAAAGCCTGCCGAGACCTGGGCCTGCCAAGTCCAAGACCTGCTGAATCCTGAATCTACAGTGACCAGAGCCTGCCGATTTCGGGTTTTCATAATTTTACCTAACAAAGAGAGATCTGTCTCGTAGAATGGGTCGTGTGATTACCTAAACCTATGCTATGCAAACGATTTCATCTATGAGACAACTACCGGCGGCTATTCTGGCCTGGTCTGTTCTAACCTTTTTTCCCGGCTTGATATTTGCTCAGCAGCAAGAGTCTCAGCTTCTGATTGAAAGCAGAAACGATCTGGCCGATTCCACTTTCATTAAAGGAGATCATCAGTCAGAAAATGAGTATCAGGCATTACCTGAAGCAGGTCTCCAGGATCCTGAAAAAATTCTCCGGCGATATTCCATTCAACTCAATCACGAACTGTTGACAGATGGTCATATTATGGCTGGCGACCGGGTCGGCCTGAAGATCGACTCTGTCCACATAGAGCTGAAGGTGGTTCGGATTTCAAGTTATACCGAAGGTACCCTTTCGATTCTGGCAAGAAGTTCTGCCGGAAGTGATCATCTGCCGTCCGACAGTTCGATTCAAAAGATCGACAGCCGGGACGTTCAACGCCAGGCAAATCATCTCTCCATGACTGTTCAGGGGGATCAAGTGATCGGAACGCTCCATCTGCCGGATGATGATGCGCTGTATCGGATTGGTTACGACCAGAGATTGCCGGCCAGTTATATCGACCTGATCGACCCGGAAAAAACCGACATACTCGATTGTGGTGTGGATCACGACTTTGTTGTGGATCAACAAAAAATTGAGCGGAAAAGAAGTGAATTGATGGATGAGCTTGATCAGCGAATCGGAACCAAAAACCTCATTTCCAGCCCCGAAACCAGCAAGATCCAATCCGGCCAGACAACCTTTCAGGATTCAACGGCAACCATCGACCTGATGATAGTGTATACACCGCAGGCCAGGGTCTGGATGGAAGGGCAATCAAGTGTAGCGGTGGTGATTGCCGAAGCTTTAAACCGCTCACAATTGGCTATCGATAACAGTGATGTACAGGTCGAACTGCGCCTGGTTCATACGCATCAGACAGAATTCGATGAATCCGGCCTTACGGGACGCGAAATTTATACGGAACTGATCTCTCCGCCAGGTATGCCTGGCCAAGGCCAGTTGGACGAAGTACATATTTTAAGAAATGAGTATGGTGTCGATCTGGTTGCATTATTTGCTCATATTTCGGATGTGGGTGGTTTGGCGGGGCTTTTAAACGACCCGAAGGGGAATTCGAGAATTGCTTTTTCAGTTAATCGGGTGCAGCAGATGGCAACCAGTTATACACTTGTTCACGAGCTGGGGCACAATATGGGGAACCATCATAGTCGCAATCAATCGCAGGAAACCGCACCAGAAAGCGGAGGCGTATTTGAATATTCTACTGGATGGAGATGGAGCGGACAGTCGGGAGGAGAATATGTATCCGTTATGACATATCCGCAAGGGGGGACTCGTGTGGCTCACTTTTCCAATCCGGATATTACCTACCAGGGCGTACCGACCGGATCCTACTCCGGCCAGTATGCTCCCGCTGATAACGCAAGAAGCATGAATGAGATACGACATTTTATCTCTGCCTATCGTGAGCCTGTGGTCGACCCGCCCGGGCCTCCTGACCACCCGGAGCTTCTTGCCCCGGCCGACGAGAGCCAGGTTCCGCCGGAAATGTTTACCCTGGCCTGGAGACCGCAGGATGATGCGACAAGTTATAGGGTGCAACTTTCCGCAGACCCGAATTTTCAGGAATTGATTGTCAACGATCACCTGGCAGATACTGTTCACCGGGCAATACCTGCCCTGGAGACTCAATCCCGGTATTACTGGAGAGTGAGGGCAAAAAATCGCAAAGGATACAGCAACTGGAGTGAGCAGTGGCTTTTAAGGACAACTGTCGAAAGGCCAGGTATTGTAGAGATGGTCTATCCTGAGGATGGTGCCGTACAGGTGCCGCCCGACTCAGCCCTGGTCTGGAGGAGAAATGATCGGGCAGACACCTATTTCTTGCAAATTTCAACATCCCCGTTTTTCATAACTGAAGAAGTTGTACTGAATCAGGAGGTGAGCGATACAACCTACTTCCCCGACGGGTTGCTGGAACCGGCTGCCGATTATTACTGGAGGGTTCGGGCGATCAACCAGGCGGGTCCGGGCGATCTGGGCTCTACTTGGAGCTTTACGACGCTGGTGGATGAGCCGATGGTGGAACCCGGTTATCCCAATCCATTCCGGGAGCAGATAACTTTTCAATATCAGCTTTCGCAGCGAAAAGATGTTCATGTGGCGGTTTATGATGCAGCCGGGAGAAGGGTCGCTTCACTAGTGGACGAACTGCAAGGGCCGGGAGTATATCATCTCCGGCTTGACGGTTCGCACTACTCTTCGGGAGTCTATTTTCTGGAGTTCCGTGCGGGAGATCTGAGAGAAACTCAGTCTGTTACCCGAATTCGCTGATCTGTAGTCTGTATCTGTGTTGTTGGGAACTACAATATGGTTCCGGCCGTTAAAAATTACATCAAGTTTCGATATATGTTACATTTGATGCAGGCCTGTTTGATGCCGAACCGGAAATCATGAACTCTACCCCAGACTTATGTTTCGACGCTTTACTTCCTCGTGGTTTACTCTAACGCTGAACAGAACGCTGATTCTTTCCCTTTTTCTGGCAGCAGGCGCAGGATTGACGGTAACTTCCTGCAGCGAAGAGATGCCGGCTGTTGTCGATACCAGTGAAAATGGCATTAACAACAACGGAGAAACCGTCGGCACCGTGATTCTCGACCGTGTAGAATCGGAAGAAGCGACTTTTCGAGTTGTCCGTCTTGTCAGCAAGCTCTCCCACCCCTGGGCGGTGGCCTGGCTTCCGGACGGCAGTAAGTTAATCACTGAGCGCTCCGGCCGTCTGCAGCATGTAGATGGGGATCAGATCGCCGAGATCTCCGGATTGCCGCAGATTCATGCTCAAAGACAGGGGGGATTACTCGACATCGCCCTTCATCCCGATTATGAAGAGAACGGCTGGATCTATTTTACCTTTTCGGCACCGGCTGACGGCCAAACAGCTACTGCACTGGCACGTGCCCGGCTTGCAGATGGCGAACTGACCGATGTTGAGGAGTTATACCGTCAGGACCCGGCTTACGGTGCCGGGCGCCACTACGGGTCAAGAATTGTCTTTCCGGGAGATGGAACGGTCCTGTTTACAATCGGGGATCGCGGGCAG
>SLKI01000003.1 GCA_007134695.1 Balneolaceae bacterium | reverse complement strand
TCTTTTCGCAGTGCAACATTCGCCTCTTGCGGACTGCCTGAAGCACGAATCATTTTGATCACTTCGTCCAGATTATCGAGCGCAATTTTCAGTCCTTCCAGAATATGGGCTCGAGCTTCCGCCTGGTCGAGATCGTACATCGTCCGGCGGATGATCACCTCGATTCTGTGCTCTACATAGTGTTTGATTAACTCATTGATCGCCATGACTTTCGGCCGACCCTGGACGAGGGCCAGGTTGATGATGCCGAACGTCTGCTGCATCTGGGTATACTTGTAGAGTTGATTAAGGACGACACCGGCATTGGCGCCACGCTTGAGAATAATCACAACCCGCATCCCTTCGCGGTCCGACTCGTCACGAACCTCGCTGATTTCGGTGATCTTTTCATTATTGACCAGGTCGGCAATTTTCTGGATGAGTGTTGCTTTGTTGACCTGATAGGGAATTTCGGTAACCACGATCTGTTCCCGGTTACTGCGCAGCTCCTCAACATTGGCACGGGCCCGAAGGGTCAGTTTTCCGCGACCTGTCTCGTAAGCCTCTTTCACACCATCATAACCGTAAATGATACCACCGGTCGGGAAGTCGGGAGCCTTGATGTGCTGCATCAGTTCCTTGATCTCGATGTCGGGATCGTCGAGGTAAGCGGTAATTCCGTCGACCACTTCTCCCAGATTGTGGGGAGGCATATTGGTCGCCATTCCAACAGCGATACCGGATGCTCCGTTGACCAGCAGGTTAGGCAGAAGTGAGGGGAGCACGGTCGGTTCATGGAGGGTGTCGTCAAAATTCTGTTGATAGTCGACCGTTTCTTTGTTGATATCGGTCAACATCTCTTCGGCGATGCGCTGCATCCTCGCCTCGGTATATCGCATGGCCGCTGCAGAGTCGCCATCTACCGATCCGAAATTTCCCTGGCCGTCTATAAGCGGATATCGGAGAGAGAAATCCTGTACCATCCGTACAATTGAGTCGTAGACAGCCGAATCGCCGTGCGGATGGTATTTACCAAGTACTTCACCAACAATTCGAGCACTCTTCTTGTAGTTCCGGTTGTGATACATGCCCAGTTCGCTCATCCCGTAAAGTACTCTCCTGTGCACCGGCTTGAGTCCGTCCCGGACATCCGGGAGAGCACGGGATACAATCACCGACATCGAGTAGTCGATGTAGGATGACTGCATCTCATCTTCGAGCGAAATCGGAATAATTTTTTCTCTGGCCATAGGGTTTGGTTAGGTCGGTCGTTAAAACGGTTAGTAGTTGTTCAAAATGAATGAATGGATCATTCACCGGTCATGGTTTGAATACTCAGCAGTGACTGAGGTCAAATATCCAGCGTCGCGTATTTTGCGTTCTTTTCGATGAAGGCCCTCCGGGGCTCCACATCTCCGCCCATCAGGGTTGAAAACATCTTGTCGGCTGCCGCGGCATTTTCCACGGTCACTTGCTGAAGAGTTCTCGTTTCGGGATCCATCGTGGTTTCCCAAAGTTGTTCGGGGTTCATTTCACCGAGGCCCTTGTAGCGGGAGACATCAAACTTCTTGTTCGACTTTCGAAGCTCTTTGATAATCTTGTCCCGGGTTTCGTCGTCCCAGGCGTACTCGATCTGACCCCTGGAAGCGGTGATTCTGTAGAGCGGCGGGGTGGCGATATAGATATGCCCACGTTCGATCAGGGGTTTCATATATCGATAGAAAAAGGTCAGCAGGAGCGTCCGGATGTGAGATCCATCCACATCGGCATCCGTCATCACAATGATTTTATGGTAGCGGAGTTTATCGAGCTCAAAATCCTCTTCGTCTCCATGGCCAACCCCGGTTCCGAGAGCCGTGATCATCGCCTGTATCTCGTTGTTTTCGAGAATTTTATTGATTTTGGCTTTCTCGACGTTCAAAATCTTGCCACGAAGCGGCAAAATCGCCTGGAAACTTCGGTTACGGCCCATTTTGGCAGAACCGCCCGCTGAGTCACCCTCCACAAGGTAGATTTCACAATGTTCCGGGTCGTTGATCGAGCAGTCGGCCAGCTTCCCCGGCAGTCCGCCTCCGCCCATGGCGCTTTTACGCTGAATCAGCTGCCGCGCCTTGCGAGCAGCTTCCCGGGCTTCGGCCGCCAGAACAACTTTTTCCAGAACCTGTTTGGCGATTTTGGGGTTCTGTTCCAGATACTCGTTCATCTTTTCATAGACGACTACCTCGACGGCGCTCTGGACCTCAGAGTTCCCAAGCTTGGTTTTGGTCTGGCCCTCAAATTGCGGTTCCGGCACCTTGACATTAAGCACGGCTGTGAGCCCCTGGCGGAAATCTTCACCCGATAGACTCAACTTGCTGTTCGGCTTGATAATTTTATTCTTTTCTGCATACGACTTGAGGGAACGGGTCAGTGCTCTGCGAAACCCGGAGATATGAGTTCCTCCCTCGCGCGTGTTAATATTATTAACGTATGAGAAGACATTCTCGGTAAAGGATTTGTTATACTGCATGGAGAGTTCGACGGGAACCTTGTCTACCTCGCCCTCAATGTAGATCGGCTCATCCATCATCGGATCGCGGGATTCATCCAGGTAGATGACGAAATCCCTGACCCCGCCTGAATAGTGAAACGTCTCCTGGCGGCCGCCGTTATCCTCATCTTCCCGTTCGTCGATCAGCTCGATCGTGATTTCGGGATTGAGAAAAGCCAGTTCCCGCATCCGGTCGGCAATGATATCAAACTTGAACTCGGTGGTCTGTGTAAAAATCTTTGGATCCGGCTTGAATCGAATTGTGGTGCCGGTTTTATCGGTTTTCCCTGTCTTTTTCAGGGGAGTGGTGGTCTTGCCGAACTCAAAACCCATCACATAAATCTCACCATCCCGGTGGATCTCCGCTTCAAATTCCGAGGAGAGGGCGTTTACACAACTCACCCCGACGCCGTGAAGACCGCCGGAAACCTTGTAACTGCTTTTGTCAAACTTTCCGCCGGCATGGAGCTTGGTCAATACAACCTCAACGGCAGGCAGTTTGAGCTTCGGGTGTTCGTCGACAGGAATTCCACGCCCGTTATCGGTTACCGTCAGCGAGCCGTCCTTATTAATGGTAAGCTGGATCTGATCGCAATGGCCGACGAGCGCTTCGTCGATCGAGTTATCCACCACTTCGTTAATCAGGTGATGGAGCCCGCGCTGAGCTGTGTCTCCAATATACATGGCGGGACGTTTTCGAACCGCCTCGAGGCCTTCCAATACTTGAATATTTGACGCTTTATAATCGGAACTTTTCTTTTTCGCCATTTAAATGGGGTTGAGTCTGATAAATAATCTCCGTCTGTAGGCCTAAAAATACCGTTTATATGGGCAAAATCAAAACAAGCCATGGTTTTTGTTGGGAGGGCTGGAGATCGCGCCTTAAACCAGATTTTGAGCGCTTAGAGAGGCGTGTTCGGCGCACCCGCTTCCACCTGACCGCAAATCTACCCAAAGATCAGCAATTTTAATCTCTTTTCAACATTGAAATTATTTTTGAATAGCGGTAACTTAGTTTTCTTTCGCCAAAATCAAATTGAACAGGAAACATGGCACGCAAGGACGATATTACCGGAAAGGGCCCGTTGAACGGATATCGCTCTTCCAAATCGAATAACAAGACGAAACACCGTTTTCAGCAAAATTTGCAGAAGCGTCGTTTCTATATACCGGAAGAGGATCGGTGGGTCACACTTAAAGTATCTGCGAAAACCCTGAGAACTATCAACAAGAAAGGGATTTCTGCGGTGCTGAAAGATGCCAGAAAGAAAGGGACATTGCTTAAAGAGGTATAAACATGGCAAAAGGAAATCGCATACAGGTGATTCTCGAATGCACCGAAAAGCCGGGCAGCTCGAGATATGTCACCGTTAAAAACAGAAGAAACACCCCGGACAGGATCGAGCTCAAGAAGTACAACCCGGTTCTGAAGAAACATACGGTACATAAAGAAATTAAGTAATCGAACGGAACGATGGCTAAACAGCAGGCATTCGGAGAACAGGCCAAAAAAATCAAGGCCGCCCAACGCAAGATGGCAAAGGTGATTATCGCGACCAAAAACGAACGCGGAAAATTCGCCTACAAAGAGACCATGGTCGATCAGGAAGACGCCCGGGAGTTTATCAAGAAGCAGAAGTCCTGATTTTTACTGCGGCCGGGTGAAACCCCGGAAATCGACGGCCCCTCCGTTGACCAGAAGAGCTTAAGGTTGCATTCGTTCCGGCGGGTGGAACCTTTTTTTTTGTGTACATTACCCGGGAGTGATGCGGCCAGCGCGGCGACTGGGCTTATGCACCTGGCCTGATGCGGTCGTTTTGGCGGCCAGTGCGGCGGTCGGACTTATGCAACCGGCCTGATAGCGGGCGTTCTAACGGCCAGCGAGGCGATCGCACATTTGCGTCTGGCCTGATGCGGTCGTGCCGGCCCGGTTGTCCAGTTTCGCCCTGCTGCAGTTTGGCAGGGCCGCTACAAAACAAGAACATCAAAAACCCCGATTGAATAGTAAAATGTCTATTAAGGAGCAGATTCTCAATGATTTGAAGTCCGCCATGAAGTCGAGGGACTCCGAACGGCTTCGTGTGCTTCGCTCCCTGAAGTCGAAGATGATGGAGAAGGAGATAGCGGAGAGAAAGGGCAGTAAGGCAGAGCTAAGCGACGAACAGGCTGTTGAAGTGCTTGTCAAGGCATCCAAACAGCGGAAAGAGTCTATCGAGCAGTATCGGGAGGGGGGCAGAGACGATCTGGTCGAGAATGAAGAGAAAGAGCTGGCTATTATCAAAGAGTACCTGCCCGAGATGATGGATAAAGAAGCGGTCCGGCAAGAAGCGCGCAAAACGATCGAAAAGCTTGGCGCCGAAGGAATGCAGGATATGGGTAAGGTGATGGGTGTGCTGATGAAGGATCTTAAAGGCAAAGCGGAAGGTTCTACGGTCAGTGCCGTGGTCAAGGAAGAGTTGTCCGGAAAGGGATGAACCTTGTCGATCTTTTCATACTCGCTCCGATTCTGCTTTTTGCTCTCTTCGGGCTGCGTAACGGCCTCATCAGAGAAGTGTTCCTGATAGTCGGGGTGATTCTGTCTGTTTTTGTTGCTTTTCGATTTATGGAAAATCTTGCGAGTATTTTTCTTCCCTATACAGAACAGTCGCCGGATACAATTATCATTTTTGCCGGTTTTTTTCTTTTCCTGGTAACGTTTATCGGAATCATGATTCTGGCGTACCTGTTTCGCAGGATGCTGGAGATTATACAGCTCAACCTGATCAATCGGCTGCTTGGTATGCTGTTTGGCGGGCTGAAGGGCGCCGTCATTGTGAGTGCGGTACTCCTTCTGTTTGCCGGGATCGACAGGCCGGATGAAGAGGCGCGGGAAGAGTCGATCCTCTACTCCTATGTTGTTCCGGTCGCACCTGCAGCCTATAATGCAGTTGCCGCAGTCTGGCCGGAATCGGAAAAATTTATCGAAAATATTCGCAGTACACTGGACGAGAACAATCCGTTGCAAGAGTTAACCTCAATCATCAATCAGTGAATCGGGCATAACATGAAGTTTTTACCTGTCGATGAGCAGCTCCAGGTGATCCGTCGCGGAGCTACCGAAATTATTTCTGAAGATGAACTGGCCGATAGGCTGAACCGTTCCCGCAAATCAGGCCGTCCGCTGAAGATTAAACTTGGGTGTGATCCGACGCGACCCGATCTGCACCTGGGACACTCGGTAATCCTGCGCAAATTGCGTCAGTTTCAGGATCTCGGCCATCAGGCGATCCTCATCATCGGAGATTTTACAGCGCGGATCGGGGATCCATCAGGCCAGAACAAAACGCGGCCGCCGCTATCGGCCAAAGAGATCGAGGATAACGCCAAAACTTATCTGGACCAGGCTGGAAAAGTGCTCGACCGGGAGAAACTGGAGATCGTCTACAATTCCGACTGGCTGGCCGAAATGAAATTTGATGATGTGATCCGATTGAGCTCCAGGCTGACGGTGGCCCGAATGATTGAGCGGGATGATTTCTCCCGTCGCTTCGAACGAAATGAGCCGATTTCGCTGCATGAGTTTCTCTATCCGCTTGCACAGGGCCAGGATTCGGTACACCTGGAGTCGGATGTGGAGCTGGGCGGAACCGATCAGAAGTTCAACCTGCTGGTCGGCCGCCAGCTTCAACAGCAGGATGGACAATCTCCCCAGGTATGTCTGATGACACCTCTGCTGGTGGGCACGGACGGGGAGAAGAAGATGTCGAAGTCGTACGATAACTATATCGGAATCAATGAGGACCCGAACAACATGTACGGCAAGGTGCTGAGAATTACAGACCACCAGATCTATCCCTGGTTTGAACTTTTAACCGACCTGGATTCGGATCAGCTCAAAGAGATGAAGGCCAAAGTCAAAGCAGACCCCCGCAACACCAAGCATGAACTGGCCCGGACGATCACGGCGATCTATCACGGTGATGAAGCCGCCGAAAAGGCCAGGCAGCATTTCGAGCAGACCGTGATCCGTAAAGAGGTGCCGGACGATGCAATGGAGCTGTCTTACGAGGCGGGAACGACCCACCGGCTGCTCGATATTATTGCAGAAGCCGGTTTGACATCGAGCAACGGTGAAACCAAACGGTTGATGAAACAGGGCGGAGTTTCGCTCGATGAGAACAAGGTGACCGACAAAGGGTATGAGATCACCTTCGAAGCCGGACAGAAGCTCCACCTGAAGGTGGGAAAAAGGAAGTTTGCCGTCTTAAAGGCGGAGTAGCATTCATGCCAAACTAAAAGGCCGGCCTCGCTGTGGCCACACGAAGGTCAAATCGATCTATCTTTTTTTATCAATTCCTGTATTTTAACAGCCGAAGCGAAAAATTCCGGTTACCGGTACAGGATTAAAACAACACAGATGGGTACGCATTATCAGGGTTCGGAAGAGGATAAACGTGTATTGAACGCATTTATCAAATTGATGAGGGCAAGTGAGTCGATTAACAACCGCCTCAATCGCCACCTGCTAAAACACAATCTTACCATCAGCCAATTCGGAACCCTGGAGGTGTTGCATCATCTCGGCCCCCTCAACCAGCGCACGATCGGAGAGAAACTGCTCAAAAGCGGGGGAAATGTGACCATGGTGATCGATAATCTGGAAAAAAACGGCCTGGTGAAACGTAAGCGCGATCCAAACGACAGAAGAGCCACGCTTGTACACCTGACGCCAAAAGGGGAGAAGTTTATCCGGGATCTGTTTCCGGTTCACCTGGCGAAAATTCGAGAAGAGTTTGAGCTATTGACCAGCCAGGAGAAAGATGAACTTGCCCGAATCTGCAAAAAACTGGGGCTGCGGGAGGTATCGGAACAGGGAGCCGAGGACAGCAGATAATCGAGAGTTGTGAGTCTGAGGGGTTGATGGCACGGTAATCAATTGCTGTAAGCCTGATCCTTCGGCCGGATCGTATCGGTATGAACACACATCGTGAATACCGATTTCCATTTGGCAGATATCCGGGGGTTCGCGTTTCCCTTCTCTTTGCCGCCGGAATCATAATCGCCTCGGCCACTGACGCCGGAATTTACCTTTTTTTGTTGCTGTTCCTCCTCCTCTTTACCCTCTGGATCTTTTCAGAATACCTGGAGAAACAGTACGGCGATGCAGTGTCGGCCGGAGCAGCGGTTTTCATACTGCTCTGTATGGTGCCGGCACTGGGGGGACTCTATTTCAGTTTCACCCATGAAAAGCAGGAGCACATCAGGGAGTCGGCTCAACACCTGTTGCTTTATGCCTGGGAGGAGGGGATAGAGATCGAGGGCAGGGTTGTCAGCCGTAACCTGTCATCCGCAGGCCGGTACAACTATGATGTTGCTGTAAGCTGGACGATTGTTGAAGGGTCGGCCTGGATATTTCCCTATACGATTCGGCTTTATGGAGAGCAGGCGGCCGGCGAGGCAGGGGAATACGTGGTCAATGACTACAGAGAGCAGGCGGCCGGCGAGAGAGGGGATCTCGGCATTCGCGAAAAGGGTGATGGGGATAGAAAATTCGATAGTAACGATCACGGCCGCCGGACTACAATTCTCCGGGCAGGAGACAGAATCAAGGCGGAAATCCGGATCTTTGAACTGGAAAAGAGCGGCAATCCGGGAGAGTTCGATTACCGTACTTTTTTACACCGTCAGGGGATTTTTCTGCACGGCGAACTGGTCGAGTCCGTGGTGACGGAGAGAGATCGCCGCAAGGAGCTCTGGAACCGTCTTCGGCAGGGTGTGCATCATCGGATTGAAGAGCTTTTTGACAGTGAGAGTACTCCACTCGCAAAAGCATTGTTAACTGGGTACCGTCAAGAGCTGGGCCCGGAGGAGAGGGAACGGTTCGCCAGGGCCGGAATTTCTCATATAATGGCCGTTTCCGGCCTGCATGTGGGGTTTATTGTTGCCCCGTTCTGGCTTCTGATTCCCTGGCTCTGGCAGTGGCGGTTTGGCGGCTGGATCGGCTTGATACTGTTAACAGTTGTTTTGATCGCCTTTGCAGGCCTGGCTGGATTTAGCCCATCGGTGAGCCGGGCTTCGTTGATGGCCTGGCTTTTGAGTGCCGGCAAGCTGATGAAACGAATGACCGAATCGATCAACCTGATGGGATTTTCGGCCCTGGTTCTCTTGCTGGTCGATCCGCGGCAACTTTTCGAGATCGGGTTTCAGCTCTCCTATGGAGCTGTATTCGTCATTCTGTTGCTGCTGCCTCATTTCAACGAACTGGTACCGCATCAATTCCGGGAATCTGCAGCCGGGAAGCTAGTTACAGTTATCGCAATCTCGGTCGTTGTCCAGTTCGGCCTCTACCCGGTACTGATCTGGTATTTTGGTGAGTTCTCGCTAATCGGCCCGGTGACCAATGCTCTGGTTGTTCCGCTGCTATCGTTTGTTGTTCCGGCAACGTTCTTACTGATCTTTCTCGTCGACTTTTTTCCAGACTTTGCCGGGATGCTGAACCGTCCAGGTCACCTTGTTTTCCGATGGATCGCCTGGCTGGCTGAGAGGCTTGGAGGCTGGGAGGGCAGCTGGATCGCATCAGAGGGTCATTCGGCTCTGATTTTCCTGACCTGGGCATCCCTTACCGGGTTCCTGGCCAGCCTGAGACTGCCATCGCTTCGAAATCTGTTTTTAAAGTTGCTGATGGTGTCGCTAATCTGGGTACAACTACAAAAACTGGTTTCGACCCTTAAGCCGGCAGAACTGGAGATCGTAGTGCTGGATGTCGGCCAGGGTGACGCCATTCATCTGTCGACCCCGAACGGAAAAGAGGTGCTCATCGATACCGGACGATGGAGTCCGTTCGGAAACAGCGGTGAACAGGTTTTACTCCCCTACCTTGAATATCGGGGAATCGAACGGCTCGATGCAGTCATTCTCTCCCATCCACACTCCGATCATATCGGCGGTATGCCCGCCCTTCTTCAGCAGGTCGAGATCGACTCGATCTATCATGCCGGGTTTGATTACGACTCTCAGCTATTTCACCGCATACGGGACCTGGCAGCCCAAAAGGGAATTGGAAAGCGGGCGGTAAAGAAGGGAGACATTCTGAAGCTGGACCGATCCGTACGCTTTTTTGTTCTGGGCCCGGACGGACGCAGGCATAACAGTAATCCCAACGATCACTCCGTCGTAATCAGGCTGGTTTATAACCAAACAAGCATACTGTTTACCGGTGATGCCGAACAATACCAAGAGAGCCGGGTAATCCGACGTTACGGCGATTTTCTGCGGGCAGATCTGCTCAAAGTAGGCCATCACGGCAGCAACACAAGCTCGTCCCGTCCGTTTCTTGAATTGTCGAATCCGCAGATGGCAGCGGTCTCTCTCGCTTTCCGAAACCGGTATCGCCACCCCCATCCGGATGCTGTTCGAAGGCTTGAAGAGGTTGTCGGCCGGAAGAATATCCATTATACCAGTCTCGAGGGAGCGATTTGGTATCGATCGGATGGGCAAAAAATTTTACGTTATCGATGAACGACGCTTGAATGACAATAGTTATTCAAGGCAGCTATTTGAATGAGAGAGCTTGAAGGTTTAACTTTGCTTGTTAACTCAATGTTAAAGAAGATGTCTGAAAAAGATCAGCCGACATTTGAGGAGGCTCTTCGAAAACTCGAGTCGATCGTAAAAAAACTTGAAGATCCCGAAGTAACGCTGGAGGAGTCGATCCAGCTCTATGAAGAGGGTATGGAACTGTCCAAATACTGCTCCGAAACTTTGGAAAAAGCGGAATTGCGGATCGAGCAAATTAATAAACGTCCGGAAGGTGAGCCGGACCCGTCTGAATAATCCGAATTTATGAAACTGAAAAAGGTGAACCCGGGGCCCCTGTTATCGACCATCAACTCTCCCGATGATCTGCGGAAACTGAAGCCGGAGCAGTTGCAGGAAGTGTGTGACGAACTGCGTGATTATATCATCGAAACGGTCTCGATCCATGGAGGCCATTTTGGTGCCAGTCTGGGAGTTGTCGAGTTGACGACGGCCCTTCACTATGTATATGACACACCGAAGGATCTGTTGTTGTGGGATGTGGGCCACCAGGCATACGGCCACAAGATATTAACCGGCCGGAGGGAGAACTTCCATACCAACCGTAAATATGAGGGGGTATCCGGGTTTCCGAAAAGAAGCGAGAGTGAATACGACACATTCGGAGTCGGCCACTCGAGTACGTCGATCTCCGGGGCGCTCGGTATGGCCGTTGCCCGGGATCTGGACGAATCTGATAAAAAAGTTGTAGCGGTAATCGGTGATGGAGCGATGACCGCCGGCCTGGCCTTTGAAGGGATGAATAATGCCGGCGCGCTGGAGAGCGATCTGCTGGTCATTCTGAACGACAACTGTATGTCGATCGATCCCAATGTGGGTGCCCTCAAGGAGTATCTGGCTGAAATTACGACCAGTAAGACCTTTAACAAGATGCGCGACGAGATCTACGATCTGCTTGGCCACTTCAAGAAGGCGGGCGACAAGATGCGTAAAGTTGCATCCAAACTGGAGCGGGCTGTGACGGCAGCCATCACGCCGGGCGCGCTCTTTCAAGCACTCGGATTTAAATATTATGGCCCGGTTGATGGCCATAATGTCGATACGTTACGGCGTCATCTGGAGGATCTTCGAACTGTTTCGGGCCCCAAGTTGCTCCATATTGTCACGGTTAAGGGGAAAGGGTTTCCTCCGGCAGAAAGAGAGCAGACCAAGTGGCACGCGCAGAGCAGTCCGTTCGATAAAATAACCGGCAAATCTCTGGCACCAAAACCCAAACAGGAACCCGCACCGAAATATCAGGATGTATTTGGTGAAGCATTGGTGGAACTGGCCGAAAAAGATGATCGAATTGTTGGAATCACACCGGCCATGCCGAGCGGTTCGAGTCTCTGGCCGATGATGAATCGATTTCCCGACCGGGCATTTGATGTGGGCATAGCTGAACAGCATGCGGTAACCTTTGCTGCTGGCCTGGCGTGTGAAGGAAAAAAGCCGTTTGCAGCGCTCTATTCAACATTTTTGCAACGAGCATACGATCAGGTGATCCACGATGTAGCAATTCAAAAACTGCCGGTAGTCTTTTGTATCGACAGAGCCGGCCTGGTCGGAGCCGACGGGCCAACCCACCATGGACTTTACGACATCTCCTATCTTCGGGCTGTGCCAAATATGATCGTTTCTTCTCCATTGAATGAGCAGGATCTGCGTGATATGATGTTTACGGCCTCAACGTATGAAGAGGCCTCCTGGGCCATTCGATACCCGAGAGGCCGCTCAGTCGGTATGGAGGTTCGCAAGGAGTTTCAGTCTATGGAGATAGGCAGGGGGCAGAAGCTCAGAGAGGGAAGAGATGTAGCGCTTCTGAGTTTCGGCCCGATTGGAAAATATGGCATCGAAGCTGCAGATCGTTTAAAGGAGGTGGGAATCGAGATCGGCCATTACGATATGCGATTTGCCAAGCCGCTTGACAGGGAATTGATCGATGAGGTGCTGGAAATTTATGATCATATAATCACACTGGAAGATGGTACCCGGCTCGGCGGCTTCGGCTCTGCCGTGGCCGAGTATGTCGCTTCCACCGGAGCCGGGGTTCCGGTGAAAATGATGGGAGTTCCCGACAGAGTGGTCGAGCACGGTACCCAGAGAGAGCTTCATGATGAAGTGGGGATCGGGCCGGATGGGGTTGAGTCGGCCATTCGAGCACTGCTCGAGGTCAAGACGGAGGCATGAGCTACAGTCTCGACGATTTTGACTATTATCTGCCGGAAGAGCGAATCGCCCAGACACCGGCAGAGCCGCGGGATCACGCACGTCTGCTGGTTTATGACAGGGAGTCCGGAACGATTATTGACGACCATTTCTATAATCTGGATCGACACCTGAAGCCCGGGACAACACTGGTCGCCAACCGCAGCAAGGTGATCAAGAGCAGACTTCTGTTCAATGACGGCAAGACCGAAATATTTATAATCCGGCAGATCGACGATGCAAAGGTAGAGGCGCTGGTGCGTCCCGGACGAAAGTTTCGCAAAGGCCGCATCCTGGAACTGGAAAATGGAATCCGGGCCGAAGTTCTTGAGGTCACAGACGACGGCTTGCGGATTCTGCGGCTGGATCCGGCAACCGACAATGAGGCTTACGATCCGTTTCGCGCCACCCCCTTTCCGCCATATTTACAACAGAATGAAGCGTTGGCCGGGCACTATCAAACCGTTTTTGCCAGAGATCCGGGCAGCAAGGCGGCGCCGACTGCGGGCCTTCATTTCACCGAGAGCCTTCTCGAGAAACTTCAAAAGCAGGGGTACGGTTGGCAGGAAGTGACACTCCACGTCGGATTAGGAACCTTTGCACCCGTCAAGACAGAGTGTATCGAGGATCACAAGATGCACAGCGAATGGTACCAGATCGACAAAGAGTGCACAGGGGAACTCAACCGGGCTTCGCATATTACTGCGGTAGGGACTACTTCGGTACGGGTACTTGAATCGTGCGCAGGATCCGGCCGCAGATTCAGACCGCAAAGCGGTGAAACCGATATTTTTATCAAACCAGGCTACCGGTTTCGGGCGGTCGACTCACTGATCACCAACTTTCACCTGCCGAAAAGTACACTTCTGATGCTGGTTGCAGCATTTATCGGCCTGGAGGAGACCCATCGGATCTACCGGCACGCTGTCGAGTCGGAATACCGTTTCTACTCCTTCGGGGACGGCATGCTTCTTTTATAATAGCTGAAAGCTGAAAG
>SLKI01000070.1 GCA_007134695.1 Balneolaceae bacterium | reverse complement strand
GAATGATCTGCATTACCTCTTTTTCCTGTTTATCTGAAACAAGAATTTCAAGTTTGGTAATCTTTGAATGCAAAAATGGAAAATCGAGAGTGGCATTCAGTTTATCAGGGTCGCCGTGATTACCAATTCCCTCTCCGTGATATACGGTGATGCAGCAATACCCTTCGGATCTCAGGTTTCTGTATACTTTTTCGAACATCTCCGGCCGGATCATCGCTTTGATTTCTTTCATATTGATCACCTTTTGAATTAAAACCCTCCAAGGGTTCCAAACCCTTGGAGGGTTATTGATTTAACTACATTTCAATCCTTTCAATCACTTCACCGCAACTCGGCATCGTTTCGGGTGCATATGGATTTTCGATCACCTCTTCGGTGCTAAGCCAGTGAGCATCTTCCATCGGGCAGTATTGATGATAGACGACTCCCGGGATCTCATAATTTTTTACAGCCTCGATCAAAATATGTGTAAGAGCTGCAAACCCTTCTCGTTGTCCTTCCAGATCATCGGCGGCCAGAATATGTTCCAGATGCCCTTCGATCGCTTCATACTGCTGCATCCATTTCATGTGGGCATCTCCATCCATACGGTGCATGCCGATCGATTCGAGCTCCTCTTCGGCCTGTTGGAACGCCTCTTTGGCAGCATCAAAGTCTGAACTGAACAGGGCCTCTTTTCCGGAGATGTATACCTTAAGAAGTGCGAGGAAATCCTGCCGAAACTCATCGGATGCCCCATCCACAACATCCGCGTGCTCATGGAGGTCAGGATCACCTGCTGTTTCCGTCGCGTCGTGATCATCAGTATTCATTTCTGCTGAACCGTGGTCGTGAGCCGGTACGGCTCCCCTGCCCGGCTCACGGTTCATCATGCTGAACCGATCGGCAAGCTGCATTTCGCTGTCGATGCGGAAAGCACCATGAAATACCACTTCTTCACCCTCTTCTACGCCCTCTTCAATCACATAATAATCTCCGGCTCTGGGCCCCAGTTCAACTTCTCGAACTTCGAAACGGGGCATATCCGCTGAAAGATCTTTCACATAGACCAACGATCGCGGGCCCGACCAGAGGACGGAAGATACCGGCACCATCTGCTTCTCTTCTTCCATAACAGCATCAATTTGCCCCCGGACAAGCATGTCGGGTTTGAGCCTGAATCCGGGATTTTCGATATCGGCCCGAACGCCGACGGTACGTTTGCCGGGGCTCACCACCGGGTCGATAAAGCTGACAGCAGCTTCGTAGTTTTCACCCGGATGGGTGCGGGTGCGGAACCGCATGGTGTCGCCAACCGATATCCAGTCGATATCCTCTTCATAAGCTTCCAGCACCACCCAGAGATTTTCCAGGTTGGCCACTTCATAGAGTACACTGCCTTCCGATATATGTTGCTCATCAGCAATATTTCGAGCTGTTACAAACCCGTTTACCGGTGAGAGGATTTCGAGCTCTCGTTGTACATCGCCGCGCTGCTCGATCTCATCGATCTGCTCATCGGTAAACTCCCAGAAACGAAACTTTTGCCGGGCCGATTCGTAAAGTCGCGGGTTTCGCTCTTTCTGCCGGGCCGCTTCCAGTAGCTCCCGCTGGGCACTAACCAGTTCGGGAGAATACACCGTCGCCATCACCTCCCCCTGTTGTATCGGGGCACCGGTAAAATCTATTTTTGCATCGATAATTCGACCCGGAAAATGTGCCGTAATATTGGTGATCCGGCGCTCATCGATCCGAACTCTTCCGGGCAGGTCGATCGTTTTTTCCGGAAGTCCGCGGATGACTGTTGATGTCTGCACATCTGCAAGCCGCATTGAAGCTTCGGTCATCACCATCGAGTAGTCATCTTCCCGGGCTTCATCCCGAACGGGAATAAGATCCATGCCGCAGATCGGGCACTGCCCCGGCCCATCTTCGCGAACCGACGGGTGCATGGAGCAAGTCCAGATCGTTTCACCCTCTTCGTCAGTGTGGGATTCCAATATATGCTGTTCCATCTCTTCAGCAGTAAGTTGATCGTGATCCTGATGTTCTTCGTCTCCTGACGGCCCGGAAAAAAGCAACCAGCCCAGTAACAGCCCAGCCAGCAATAATCCAGTTCCGATGATAAGTTGTTGCTTGTTGATCTTCATGGTTTTATATGTTTGTAGGTGTTGAAAATTTTATGATGGAGTTTCTTGTTCGTGAAAATTTCATCTTTTTATTGATGCGGACTACCTTCTGCAAGCTGGAATCCGACAAGCCGCTGCAGGGCAAGTACCGCCTTGTTCTGCCTGACAAGCACTTCGATCCGTTCATATTCCAGGTCCAGAAGCTCTCGCTGGATCTGCAGCAGCTCATCAAAGCGAGCCCGGCCTGCGGAATAATCTTCCATCAGGATCTCAAGTGCCTGGCTTGCTCGCGGAATCAACTCCTCATCGAGCAGAAGAAGGGAGCGTTTGGACTCCCGGTAACTTTCGAATGCTTCTTCGAGTTCGGTCATCAGCCTGTTTTCGGTCTCGTGAAGCTGGCTGTCCAGTGACCTCAACTGTTCGGTTGCCTGGCGATATTGAGCTCTGTAGCGCGAGCGGTAGATCGGAATGCGGATGCTTGCCATACCTATAAAGCTTTCCGTCATGTCGGGGTTCATCGACATCACTCCGAAATCTCTTCCCATCACTTCCACCCCGACCCCAAAACTGGGCCGTCCTTCGAGCCGGGCCAGATCGCGTTGGCTGCGCAGCATCCGGTCCCGGGAAGCGATCTCGTCAAACCGGGGATTAAATTCGCGGATTCGGGTTTTCAGCTCCTCTTCGCTTCGTTGAAGCTGAAAGGGATCGATTTTTTCCGCTGTTTCTACACCGGCGTCGAGATCTCGGTTGAGCAAAGCGTTGAACCTGGCACGTACCGGGTTCTTTCTGTCGATCAGATTTTCGATGGTCGTCTTGAGCCGCTGCTCCTCCATCTGAATACGGAGCAGGTCGGCCTGGCTGGTTCTTCCGGTCTCATACCGGGTTTCTACCAACAGTTCGAGATCCCTAATCAGCTGAATGGTCTCTTCGGTGATACCGATCTGCAGATTCATCTCCGACAGGTCCAGCCACAACGTCTGGATACTTTCAAATAGATCGAGCTGACGGGTGCTGATTCTTTGCAGGTCCGCATCGGCCGATGCCCGCTGCATCTCCCTTCTGGACTCAAGGGTTCCGAACCAGGGAAACATCTGCATGGCAGAGATCGAAAACCGCCCCAAAGCACTGCCGGACTCCATCGGGTTAAAATCGAATCCGATATTGAGTTCCGGATCGGGGAGTGTTCCCACTTGCGGAACTTTTTGACGTTCTGCTTCGAAAAGGTGCCGAAGCAGGTTCAGTTCCGGGTTCTCATCTGCGGCCAGTTCCAGGTACTCCCGGAGTTCCGGGTAAAGCAGCTGGTACAACCCACCGTCAGCCTGCGGATGGCCCGGTTGCTGAGCGACAGCCGGCCGGACAGCAAACAGGCCCGCCGAAATGATGATCAGGGTCAGAGCCAGATTTCTGATGTTCAATAGGTTCATGACAGAAGTTCCTCACGGGTTTCGGATGAATTGAGTAGAGATTTTTCTTTCCATAGTGCATAGAGCAGCGGAACCAGTAACAGACTTAATACCTGGATCAGCATACCGCCGAAGATGGGAATCGCCATCGGGATCATGATCTCCGAGCCTTTTCCGGGAGAGGTCAGAATCGGCAACAGGGCCAAAAGTGTGGTCCCCGTCGTCATCAGGCAGGGCCGTACCCTTCGCATGCCCGCCTCTATGGCCGTTTTATAGATACTTTCCCGTTCGGAGGGTTTTCTCCGTTCAAAAAGCTGTTCCAGATAGGTGGCCATCACCACTCCGTTGTCTACAGCGATTCCGAACAGGGCAAGAAAGCCAACCCAGACGGCAACACTCATATTAACCGTACCCATCTGGAAGAAGTCGCGCAGCTCTACACCCAGCACCGAGAAATTGAAGAACCAATCCTCTCCATAAAGCCAGAGCAGGATAAAACCGCCGGCCCAGACCAGGATGATGCCGGAAAAGACGATCAGGGTGACCTGTGTGGAGCGGAACTGGAAGTAGATGATCAAAAAGATGATCAGAAGGGTGATCGGAAGGACCACACCAAGTCGCTCGGCAGCTCGCTGCTGGTGCTGATACTCCCCTTCGAAGGTGTAGCTGATGCCGTCCGGAACCGATAACGTTCCCTCATCGATCGAGTGGTCCAGGTGATCGCGAACACGGTTGACCACCTCAATGGGAGCTTCACCCGGGAGGCGGTCGAACGTCACGTAGGCACTCAGGAAGGTGTTTTCACTGCGGATATTCATCGGGCCGGTTTCAAAACGGATCTCTGCCAGCTGGCCGAGAGGTATCTGGCTTCCATCCTGTGCGGGCACCAGGATACGTTCCATCATTTCGGGGGTATTCCGGTACTCGCGGGCGTATCGAACCCGCAGCGGATAGCGTTCACGCCCCTCAACCGTCATGCCGAGCATCTGCCCGCCGATCGCCGTACTGATCACCGACTGGACCCCCGAGATCGATAATCCGTGCCGCGCGATCTCCCGCCGGTCGATATCGATTTCGATATAGGGTTTGCCGACAACCCGGTCTGCGAACACCGATGCGGGACGAACGCCCTCTACCTCGCGTATGACCGGTTCAACTTGTGTAGCAAACTGGTCGATGACATCAAGGTTCGGCCCGCTGATTCGAAGGCCCATATTGGCTCTCATTCCGGTTTGCAGCATGATCAGCCGGGTTTCAATTGGCTGAAGCCGGGGTGCGGAAGTTATACCCGGCAGATCGGACGCGTGGAGAATCTCATTCCAGATGTCGTCGGTACTCTGGATCTGGTCGCGCCACTGCCGGTAATAACGGCCGCGCCGATCGGGAATCAATTCACCGTCGTCGTCCCGGACAAATTCACCGCCCTCAACTTTAAACCGAACCCGCCGGCCCCGGTCATCGGTTTTGTATTCACTTTTATAGAGAATCACGTTTTCGAACATCGAGATCGGTGCAGGGTCCAGAGCCGATTCGACCCGTCCGATCTTGCCGACGACCGTTTCCACTTCCGGGATCGAGGCGATCCGCATATCCATCTGGCGGGTCATCTCCAACACCTCTTCAATTCCCGCATGGGGCATGGTTGTGGGCATCAGCAGGAAAGAGCCCTCATCCAGGGTCGGCATAAACTCCTGCCCCAGGCCGGGAAGGCGCTCATTTGCAGAACTCCATATCCGGGTCTCGTCGATCTCAATGCCAACCGCATTAAAACCGTCCGACACGTAGCGGAACGTGGTGTCGAAACCGCGCCAGCTGATCATGCCGATGATCAGGATCAGAATCGGCACGGCGAGAAACCATGCTTTGTTTCGCAGCGACCAGTCGAGAACCTGCTTGTAATATTTCATAAAGAGCCAGAAGAGGCCGAAAATGATTCCTACCGTCAGCAGAATAAAGACCAGGCTGGCCGTGATCGGGTTTTCGGGGCCGAGTGGCAGCCAATAGCCGGCCAACAGCCAGGATACGGCCAGAAAGATCACGCCGATATTAACCCAGGGAGTCCACGGCTTGTACTCTTCGCGGTAGATGCCGGCCAGATTGCTGCTGCCCAGGGCGATCAGAGTCAGCCCTGCCCAGCCGAGGTACCCGAAACCGACGATCAGTCCGCCGGCAATCATCACACCGTTCCAGAACACCTGCCACCGGCGGCGGGAAATCTTCTGTGCAAACAGCCAGTGGGCGAAACTCGGGATCAGGGTGATTACGATTACCAGTGCGGCGATCAGGATAAAGGTTTTGGTAAAGGCCAGCGGGCCGAACAGCCGCCCTTCCTGCGCTTCCAGCATAAAAACCGGCAGAAAGCTGACGATTGTCGTCATCAGGGCTGTAATAACCGCCGGACTCACCTCGGCCGTTGCCCGGTAGATCGTTTCGAGCAGGTTTTCATCCGACTGCTTCTCCTCCATATGCCGGAGCATGTTCTCGGTGAGGATGATCCCCATGTCGACCACCGTTCCGATCGAGATGGCGATTCCCGCCAGGGCAACCACATTGGCGTCGACCCCGACGTAGCGCATCATGATAAAACTCATCAGGACGGCGAGCGGCAGAAGAGTCGATATGATGATGGAGGTCCGCAAATGCATCACCATGATGATGATCACGATGATGGTGATCAGGATCTGCAGTGAGAGGGCCTCCTCGAGAGTTCCCAGGGTTTCATAGATCAGGCCGGTACGGTCGTAGAAAGGGACTATCTTGACCTGGGAAACCGTGCCGTCGGCCAGCTCCTTGCTTGGCAGGCCCGGTGCGATATTCTCGATCTCCTCCTTCACGTTCTGGATCACTTCCAGGGGGTTTTCACCAAACCTGGCGACGATCACACCGCCGACCGCATCAGCCCCCGCCTTGTCGAGGGCGCCCCGCCGCTGGGCAGGTCCCATACCCACATGGGCCACATCCTTGATGCGGATTGGAGTGTTGTCCTGCACTGCAACGACACTCTCTTCAAGATCTTCGAGTGATTGTACATAACCGAGGCCGCGCACCACATATTCCACGCGGTTCAGTTCGATCGTTCTTGCGCCAACATCGAGGTTGCTATTGCGGACCGCATCTGCGATCTCTGTGACCGTTACTCCCGCTTCTCGCATCGCCACCGGATCGATATCTACCTGGTACTCCTTGACAAACCCTCCGATGCTGGCCACTTCCGCCACTCCGTCGACAGCCGACAGGGCATAGCGAACCTGAAAGTCCTGGATGGAGCGAAGCTCTTGAGGATCCCATCCGCCCGTTTTATTTCCCTCTCGGTCGACCCCTTCGAGTGTGTACCAGAAGATCTGGCCGAGCGCCGTGGCATCGGGGCCGAGTGCCGGCTGCACGCCGTCTGGAAGAAGGTCGGCAGGCAGCGCGTTCAGTTTTTCGAGTATACGCGCCCGGCTCCAGTAAAATTCGATATCGTCTTCAAAAATGATATTGATCGAGGAGAAACCGAACATCGAGTTGCTGCGGATGGTCCGTACGCCCGGAATTCCGAGCAACTGGCTTGTGAGCGGATAGGTGACCTGGTCCTCGATATCCTGAGGGGAGCGGCCGGGCCACTCGGTAAAAACGATCTGCTGATTGTCGCCGATATCCGGGATGGCATCAACCGGCACCGGGTCGCGGGGAATCAGGTCGATATCCCAGTCGAACGGAGCGGTGGAGATTCCCCATCCGGCCAGCGCCAGAAACAGCAGCAGAGCGATGAATTTATTTTCAAGAAAAAATCGGATGATGCGGTTGGTCATGGTACTTTGCTTGATAACTTTGACGCGGGATCAGTTCTGTCTGTCTTCTGATATTGATAATCTGCGTCCTGGCATTGATTTACTGTGCTCGTTGTTTGTGATAGCCTGATGGAAGTTGCTGCTGATCATGCCGGAACCTGCTGTTCCTGTACTGCCGTTTCGACCCTTCCGTTAATTGATGGGGTCGATACTTGTGGAGTCAACAGAAGATGAAGCCGATCTTTCGGTATACCGTGTCAAACAGATTTCTGGTGTTATACAGGGTGTGACGAAAAAAGGGCTGCAAGCCGGCACTCGGGTTAGCTGGCATGAAGAGCTGCTCAGCCGGTCAGAGCCGGTAGATAGAAGGGGTTAATTCAGAAAAGTACTGTTGAGAAGAAAGAGCGGCGGGCCTGCACGGATCGGGCTGTCTGTGATGCGTTGTTCGGCGGCCTGCTTTGCAACGGGTGTTTGAATAGAATAGGTAGTTGCTGCAACCGAAACTAAAGTCGGTGTAACTGCTTCCAGAACGGTGTCGCTCTGCGGGACCGGATCGAAATGGCAGGTGCACTCCCATTCAGAGTCGCATTCGTGTGAGGCCGCATCCGTTTTCTGCTTCTCCGGCAGACAACAGCTGTGATCCTCCATCATTTCTGATGCTTCCTCCTTGTGCTCAAGGCAAAGGTCTGCCAGTGCTTTGGCATGGAGGCCTGCCGGCAACAAGAGGCCCGCCATCAGCAGAAATGCTGTGATTCGGGTTAATCGCTGGTATGCTGATCTGTTGAACATAAATAGTGTTGAATCTGTAACGTGCCGATGCAATATACAGGGTGAAAATCAAAATATAACCAGGATACAAAAATATTACACAACCTCGTCAACTCGATATACAGTAGTGGCTGTTATTGCGTCAGGCATCCATTTTACAAGAGATCTCAATTTAATAGATGCAAGCTTCTTAGGTGGTACTTGTCCCCTCAGGGCCAGCTGATCGCAGTGCCAGCCTATCGCAGAGCCAGTCTGTCGCAGGGGCAAGACCATCGCAGGGCCAGCTGATCGCAGAGCCAGCCTGTCGCAGGGGCAAGACTAGTCTAAAACAAGATCAGTCCATCATATAGTATGTTGGTGCTTCCGGGCCTACCGGCATCCCGAGCCCAAAAACCCAGGCGTAAAAGAGGACCATCCAGCCCAGGAAGAAGAAGATGCTGTAGGGCAGCATCATGGCGATGATCGTTCCGATACCCAAATCCTTGTCATACTTGTTGGCAAAAGCGAGAATCAGGCCGAAGTAGCTCATCATCGGGGTGATGATGTTGGTAACCGAGTCGCCGATGCGGTAAGCAGCCTGGATCACTTCGGGGCTGTAGCCGATCAGCATCAGCATCGGTACAAAGATGGGTGCGGTAACCGCCCATTGTGCGGATGCGGAGCCGAGCATCAGATTGACCGACCCGGAAACGATGATAAATCCTATGAAGACCGCCGGGCCGGTCAGGCCGATGTCTGTCAAAAATTCGGCTCCTTTGA
Source organism: Balneolaceae bacterium (assembly GCA_007134695.1). Lineage (GTDB taxonomy): Bacteria > Bacteroidota > Rhodothermia > Balneolales > Balneolaceae > SLK101. The sequence continues at coordinate 27,547 of SLKI01000070.1, read as the reverse complement.
CGGCGAAGATCTGGCCGAGGTTGCTCCAGCCGAAGTAGGCGACAAACTGTGCGGCAAAGAAGACGATCACGATATAGAGACCGAGGGTCGACATCGCATTGGACATCCCTTCGATGATATCCCGGTCATCTTTCATAGTTTCGACGACGCGGCCGTAGACGAAACCAGGTATCAGAAAGCAGATAAAGATCAGCGCAACAATTCCATTCAGGAAGGGGGAGTTGAGCATTTCACCCGTTTCCGGATTTCTCAGCACACCATTTTCCGGAACGATGGTCATAGCCAGCGCAATGAACATCACCAGAACCGAAACACCAGTCCATTTGAGCCCCCGGAGCTCTTTTTCGGTCAACGGCTCCATGGAAGCTTCATCGGAGATATCCTCCATCGCCATACTTTCATCATATTGTCCCAGCTTTGGTTCGACGATACGAAGGGTGACGAACGTTCCTGCCGCTGTGATCAGAAATGTGCTGATAAACATGAAGTAGTAGTTGACAGCAGCGTGGACAGTGTAGTCCGGGTCGATAATCTGCGCCGCCTCTTCGGTCAAACCGGCAAGCAGCGGGTCGATCGTACCGATCAGCAGATTGGCGCTGTAACCGCCGGAAACACAGGCAAATGCACAAGCGAGGCCAGCCAGCGGATGCCGTCCCATCGAGTGAAAGATCACGGCTGCAAGCGGAACGAGAACTACATACCCCATTTCCGAAGCGGTATTGGAAACAACAGCAGAGAAACAGATTGCAATGGTAACCAGGTTCTTCGGAACCAGGGCGAAGTTGAGAAGCGGCCGAAGGGGTATCATCAACAGATACCCCAGAAAACGGAAGGGAAGAAGAACCACGTCGGCAACCTTAAGAACCGGACTGAGGATCGGGTGATCCGTTTTGAAGATGAACATCTCAAATCCCTTTTTCCGCTCGCCCGGTTTGAAGGATGCCGCTTTAAGAACGATACCTCGGATACAGGCGCTGATCAGTCCGGATCGCTCGGCAACACCAACCCCGAGCAGAGCAACCAGTACAACGCCAAGCGGCGCAAAGTTGGTAAAATTGGTGACCAGGTTTTCGATAATCATCCGAAAACCGTCTGCGTTCATCAGGCTGATCGGTTCAATAATACCATCTGCAGCCCGTCCCGGTGCCCCTTCGGGGCGCGGGTCTTCGGCTGTCCACCCAAGCCAATCAGCCACACCACTCAAAACAACAACACCGGCGGCAAAAATGGCAAAAAGTGTTACAGGGTGGGGCAACAGATTTCCAAGCCACTCGACAAAATCGAGAAACCGGGTAAACCAGTCACGTTTTTCTTTTTTGGGTCCGGGGGGCGAAGGGTCCTGAATTCTCGGATTTTCACTCATGGCTGGCAATCAATGAGTTCAATTTCATCATAACACATTTTAGAAAGCGGGAATGTTACGGATTGAGCGATCCATTTTAAAGTAAAACCGGATCGGGTGTCGGGCAGTTTGTAAAATGTCAACGGCTTCAGGTCTTAATAGATGAAACTTGACCTGACTGTCGCCATACGGCTCCAAGTGCTGCGCCGGTCCAGGTTCCAATTCCTCCGAGAAGGGCGCCGATGAGAAAGGTGGTGAAAAGGATGGCCCATGGAGAGCCGATCAGCAATAGATCGGCTATTCGGGATGTAAGCAGCCCTTCGTTGGCGATGTGGATATATAACGCCTGCGATAACCAGGCTGCTCCTGTAGCGGAGAATCCGACCAGAAATGCTTGCCAGTGCCGGTCCAATAGCCAGAGTCCGACAATCAGGGCGGGAATCAGCGACCCCCACCAGGGCAGCAGGTGCAGGGTGATCCATCCGGCAAACAGTAGCAGAAGAGCGGCGGCAGTAGTTCTCATACTCAATGTCCAGGTCTTGGGATCAATCATCGGGAAATTGGGCCTGTATCGAGAATCTGCATACACAGATCGAAATATAGGTGTTGGGCCAGGATTGAAAATCCAAATTGATGATACCGATTCACATCAGTTATTAAAATTTTAATTTTTTATCTTCAATCGTGATAAAAGGTAGAACAGGTGGAAAATCGCTTCCATCAGCCTTTTTTTTATCAACAGATTCTAAGTAATCTTTGTAAGAAAATCACAGGCTCTTTTTAAATCAAAGCATCCGGATAGAAAATGGCTAAAGTAGAAGTTGTGATGCCCCAGATGGGCGAATCGGTCATGGAAGGAACAGTGATCGAGTGGTCGAAAAAAATCGGAGATAAGGTTGAAGTAGACGATACGCTCCTCGAGATCGCTACGGACAAGGTCGATACCGAAGTACCGTCGCCGGAAAGCGGTATTCTGGTAGAAGTTCTTGTTGATGAGGGAGATACCGTCGAAGTGGGAAAACCTATCGCTGTGATCGAGACCGACGCGGATGCAGCAGATCTTTCTGGAGGCGGTGGGGCCGCAAAAGAGGCTCAGGAGAAGGAGGAGCCGTCATCTGAACCGGAAGCTGCAGAGGAGCAGCCGGAAGCAGCCCCTCTACAGGAAGAGCCGAAGAGCAGCCCGGAACCGTCTCAGGCTTCGTCTGATGGAGATGACGGCACGGCAGATACTTCCGGAGCGGGCGGCTCCGGTGGTGAGCGTGTTGAGGTGGTGATGCCTCAGATGGGTGAGTCGGTGATGGAAGGAACGGTGATCGAATGGGCCAAAAGCGTAGGCGATGAAGTGGAAGTGGACGAAACATTGCTTGAAATCGCGACAGACAAAGTGGATACAGAGGTCCCCTCTCCCGAAGCGGGTATCCTGGACGAAATTCTGGTAGAAGCCGGCCAGACGGTGGAGGTTGGCCAGGCCATTGCCGTGATCCGAAAGGCGGGCGGAGCCGCTGCCGCGGGAGCCTCAAAACCCGAAACGGAAACGAAGGCTGCCGATTCTGCACCAGCAACAACCGAAAAAGGTGAACAGCCGGAGAAAAAAGAAGCTCCCTCGACGAACGGTGCGCCGGCCGCAGAACCGGTCCATGCAGGAACGACTGAACCGCAACGTATTGGAAGCGACGGCCGATTCTATTCACCGCTTGTTCGGTCGATTGCAAAAGAGGAAGGGATCAGCCAGGAAGAGCTAGAGAATATCGAGGGCAGCGGCAAAGGCGACCGGGTCTCGAAGGAAGACATTTTAAGCTATGTCGAGAAGAGGAAAGTGGGAGATATTGCCGCATCTCCTGCATCGGCAAAACCCTCTCCCGAAAAAGAGCCGGAACGTCCTGCGGCACAGAAGACGGTGGCTGGAAGAGATCGGGAGAAGATCTCCGCCGGAGAACTCGATGTACAGCGGCCTGATCAGAATGTCGAGATCATCAAAATGGATCGAATGCGCAAGATGATTGCCGACCATATGGTTCGGTCGAAGCAGACCTCGGCCCACGTCACAACATTTGCCGATGTTGACGTAACCGATCTGGTTCGCTGGCGGGAAGCAAGCAAGAAGAGTTTTCAGGAGAAAGCGGGCGTAAAGCTGACCTTTACCCCGATTTTCATCGAGGCGATCATCAAAGCAATGCAGGAGTTTCCGCTGATCAACAGTTCAGTTGAAGGCGATGAGATCCATGTTAAAAAGGATATCAATTTTGGCCTGGCTGTTGCTCTCGGTGAGGGCGGCACGGGCGGACTGATTGTGCCGGTGATCAAACAAGCGCAGGAGATGAATCTGGTCGGATTGGCCAAGGCGGTCAGCGATCTGGCCGTCAAGGCCCGCAACAAGGATCTGAAGCCCGATGACCTGGTTGGCGGCACCATCACTTTAACCAATTACGGCAGTGTCGGAAATCTGATGGGAACTCCGATCATCAATCAGCCCCAGGTTGCGATTATGGGAACCGGTGTAATCGAAAAACGGCCGGTTGTCATAGAGACTGAATCCGGCGACGTAATAGCGATCCGGCATCGGATGTACCTCTCCATGAGCTATGATCATCGGATTATTGACGGCGCACATGGCGGGACTTTCCTGAGCCGGGTAAAAGAGCTGCTCGAAGATTTTGACCTCAAACGTCCAATCTGAGGCCATCAGTCCAGAGTGACCGGTCAACACCGGAGCCGGTCGGTACAAAAATCTGGGAGTGAGGTGTTACGGGTCCGGTGCGTTTAAAAACTGGAATATGCTGGTAACCGAGTCGATTGACGACCTGCGTGAGCAGGTAAAGGAGTGGAAACGGCAGAAACTGAAAGTCGGATTTGTGCCGACGATGGGTGCTTTGCACGAAGGGCATCTGTCACTGATCGAATTGGCACACAAGCGTGCGGATCGGGTCGTTGTTTCCATTTTTGTTAATCCCGAACAGTTTTCTCCAGATGAAGATTATGACTCTTATCCCCGAAAAAGAGAGGCCGATCTGGAAGCTTGCAAAGAGAATCGGGTCGATGCGGTTTTTATTCCGTCGGTTGCGGAGATCTATCCGGACGAGGATTTTCTGGAGATCCGGGTAAAAGGTCTCGGTGACCATATGTGCGGAGCAAGCCGCCCCGGTTTTTTTGAAGGAGTTCTTCTGGTAGTGAATAAACTGTTCAATATTGTAAATCCGGATATTGCGGTTTTCGGGCAGAAAGATATCCAGCAATATCGAATCGTCAGCCGAATGGCAGAGGAGTTCAACCATGATGTGAAGATTCTCAAGGGAGAGATTATCCGGGCTAATGACGGTCTGGCACTGAGCAGCCGCAACAGTTATCTGAGTGATGAGGAGCGGCTACTGGCTCCATCTCTCTACCGGTCACTTAAATATCTGGAAAAACAGATCCGGGGCGGAGTTAGTGAACCGGGACTCCTGATCGAACATCAAAAAAGTGAGCTGGAAGCAAAAGGTTTTGAAATTGATTATCTTGACTTGTTTTCCTTTAAGGATTTGAAACCGGTCAAAAAATTGGAGGGAGGCCGCGAATATATTCTGGCCGGAGCCGTTTATCTGGGTGAAACGCGGCTGATTGACAACATTTTGATTGATAACTGAAACAAGATTCTTTTAGCGATGAGGCTGACCTTATTCAAGTCGAAGCTGCATCAGATGAGGGTAACCGAAGCAAACCTCATGTATGAGGGGAGCATCACTATTGATGAAGATCTGCTGGACAAAGCGGGTATTCTTCCCTATGAGAAGGTTCAGGTCGTTAACATTACCAACGGTTCGCGGCTAGAGACCTATACAATACCGGGTGAAAGGGGAAGCCGGGTCTGCTGCCTGAATGGTGCGGCCGCCCGTCTGACTCAGGTTGATGACCGAATTATCGTGATCGCTTATGCCGAATTGACACCGGAGGAAGTGGAAAAGCACACCCCGTGTGTTGTAATCGTTGACGAAAACAATGAGCCCAAAGATGTGCTGAACGAAGCGATTCCGAACCAGAAGTATGATCTTTCGACCGGGCATCCGGAGTCATAAACTTCTGTTGTAATCGGAAACAAGTTTAAACATGATTCAATGCAACGGGTCGATTGTTTCAAATTTTCAATTCGACGCCAAACAGATGAATTTTAAATCAAGTGCTACCTGATCAGGTTTTCATCTATCTGTTAATCGGTTTCGGAGTTCTCTTTTTCTTTCACCAACACTCCGAATGGCAAGATGCCGGCAGTTTGCCTGCCTCGATTCTGCCAAAGTTGTCGCGGCTTTTACTTGTTTTCTACTCGATCGGTTTATGGGCAGCTGCACTGGCACTGGCGGTTCTCTATTGGGATGCACTTGAAGGGTCCTATCTCCATCTGGCCGCGTACCTGGTGGCAGCCATTCTCGCCAATACCGGTCTGCTGTTGAGGCAGGTAGTCAAGTGCTCGATCCTGAAATCGTTCTCCTCCTGAAATCGATCTCCTTCTGTTTTCGGGGCTTCTCTCAGTCTTTAATCTCAAATGGTTGGCTCGGGATTGCCCGGACCCAATGGATCCCGGTGCTGTATGGTTGCCCCGACTCAGGTTGCCACTATTCAAGTTGATCCAGCTCAGGTTGCCCCGACTCAGGGTCAAAACTATCCGGCGTATGCGGGCAGCAGCTGGAGGAATTCGGCCGAAGTTTTAATTCCGCGATGGAAATCTTCCAGAGAAAAACTTTCATTCGGTGAGTGGAGGGCATCCTCCTTGAGCCCAAGGCCCATCAAAATGGAGGGGACACCGAGAACTTCCTGGAAATCGGAGACGATCGGGATGGAGCCGCCTTCACGGCTAAACAGCACTTCGGTGTCATAGACCTTTTCAAATGCTTTTGCCGCCGCCTGGATTCCGTAAAAATCGATGTCAACCAGGACGGGACGGCCGCCATGGTGTTTTTGGATCTCCACGTTTACGGATTCGGGTGCAATCTTGCGTATGTAACGCGTAAACAGTTCGGCGATCTCCTCGGGATCCTGATCAGGAACGAGCCGCATGCTGATTTTCGCACCGGCACTGGCGGGCAGAACGGTTTTGGCTCCTTCACCTTGATACCCGCTCCAGAGGCCGTTTACATCGAGAGTTGGACGGGCGGAGGCTCTTTCCAGTGTAGAATAACCTTTTTCTCCATGAGTTTTTACAATCCCGAGTTTGGCTTTGTACTCCTCTTCATCGAAGGGCAGTTTGCTATACTCTTCACGCTCTTTTTCCGTGAGCGGTTTCACTTTATCGTAGAAACCGTCGACCGTGATCACCCCGTTATCGTCGATCAGCTCGGCGATGATTTTGGAGATCGCATTGGCAGGGTTCTGAACGGTTCCTCCATAGACTCCGGAATGGAGATCCCGATTTGGCCCGGTCACTTCTACCTCCATATAGGCCAGCCCCCGCAGTCCGTACGTCAGAGAGGGCTGATTCTTGCCGAACATCGCTGTGTCGGAGATGACGACCATGTCGCACTCAAGCATCTCGCGGTGTTCCTTGATGAACGGAACCAGATTTGGTGAACCGATCTCCTCCTCGCCTTCAAGCAGAATTTTAACGTTGACAGGTAGTTCCGTGCCGGTCTGCAGATAGGCTTCAATCGCTTTCAGGTGGGTAAATGACTGTCCTTTGTCGTCACTTGCACCCCGGGCATAGACGCGATGGTTCCGGATGGTCGGTTCAAATGGGGGTGAATCCCACAGATTGAGAGGGTCGGGCGGCTGAACGTCATAGTGGCCGTAGATCAAAATCGTCGGCCGGTTTTCGTGCGGGCACCGTTCTGCATAGACGATCGGATGCCGCGGGGTTTTATAAAGTTCTACTCTCTCCAGCCCGATTCGCTCCAGCTCCTCTTCCAGAAATTTTGCGGCGCGCATTACATCCTCCTTATGACTGGAATCGGTACTGATGCTCGGAATTCTCAACAGGTCGAAAAGCTGTTCCTGAAATGATTCGATCTGTTCATCAATATAGGTCTGAATAGGGGATATAGAGGACATGGGAATTGTTTTGAATCGGGTTGCAGGTGTTGTAGTAATTTGAATGACGGAGGGGAAGATAAGGGTTCAAACGGGGAAATTCTTTGTGGCTGTGTCAAAAGGTGCGAACCCGGTTCGCTTCAATCCAGCCGTATCTACCGTTTTCCAGTCTTACATAAAGCCATCCGGACGCATCCGCACTTTTCGGGTTGTTGACCCGCATGGCGAACCCTTCATAGGCGGTTCCGCTCGGCGTTGCAGAGACTTGCGGCTGTTCATACAGATGGGCTCTTGCATCGATCGTGACCGCATCGGAATATCGGTGGTTGTTCCAACTCAGGTAGAGAGTGACCAGAAAGAAAAGGAGGGCCGATGCCAACAGAACGCGAGATCCGATTTTCAGCCAGAAAGCTCGTTCTGTATAGAACCACCCTGCAATCAGCAAAGCGATGCCGGTGTTCAAAAACAGCAAAGAGAGTGCCCCCATCAGGCCTGTACCGAACCGTGTGTCGATCCAGTTGAAAAATCGCTCCCAGGGGAGTTGCGGCAAAACGGCAGAGCGTTGTTCGAACCGACTTTCAAGATAGTCCAGGGCGCTTCGGGCTTCAGCCGAAGTTTCCCGGTATCGGGAGGATTGCATGAAGTAGGATTTGGCCAGGCCGAGTGAGTCCTGGTAGAGGGATGCCAGTCCCATATTAAAAAAGAGTTCACCGGAGTGATACCCCCGATCTTCGATTGAGCGGTAGTACTCAAGTGCTTCGGTAAATTGATAATCCTCCATCAGGGTATTCGCCGTCTCAAATTGAGTCTGTTGCCCGGCAGTTATTGCAGGGAGCAAGATGATTAGAAAAAGGACCGGAATGATTCTGATGGTGATCATAAAGCATCTCTCAACCTTCTCAGAAGATCTCTTGTCTTCTCAATATCCTGTTCCGTCTCTTGCCGGTTTTGGGAGGGAGCGTAACTGATGTTGGCACATTTGTCGAGCATCAGCCGGAGTTCGCCGGCAAGTTTCTTGTTACCAATTTTGTCCTCAAGATGAACTAAAAGATGGTGATCCGAGATTCCGGCTTCGGGCAGTGCCAGCCGGTCGGAAATATATCCTGTAATCGCTTTGTGAAGCAAAGAATAGGCCCCCTTCGGTTGATCTCCAGCTGCTGATTCGGCATTTATCAGCCGCTCTTCTACCTGGTCCCATGCTCGGTGTGAACGGGCAAATTGCCGGTCCATTTCGAGACGGTCCAACAATCGTTTCTGCTTCCATGCATAGATCAGAGCAGCCAGAGGCAGCAGGGTAAATATCCAATACCACCAGGCAGCAAAAAATATCGGTGAGTTTTCCGAATCGTATCGCCAGGTTGCCGTACTGGTTATCATCTGCAAAGCCCCGTCCGTTTCTGCATCAGCCAGGGCTGAAGCGGGATTCGGCAGGATTTCGAATGTGATTTCCGGTAGATTCTCATAGCGAAAGCGTTGAGTTGCAGGGTCATACCAGGCAACAGATTGCTCCGGAATGGTAAATGTGCCGGGGGTCCTTGCGGCAAATCGTTCGGTGAAGGTTCGTTTTCCATGGATGGTTGTGCCTCGGCGGCTGATATCAGATTGATCATGAGGAGTATAGAGCTCGAATTGATCGGGAATCGGGTATCTCGGCCGTTCGAGGAGCGGTAGATTCCCTTCGCCTTCGATGGTCGTCTTCAGTTCTATCGATTCTCCAGCATAGGCCTGCCGCAGATTGGTTTCCCGCTGGATTTCAAACTGGCCTACCGCGCCGATTGTCATTACATCATCCGGCTCATCTATTCGTTCAACGGGCAGGGTGATCTCGTCGGTCTGAATGGTAACTCTACGCTGATTTGTACCGAGAGCCCCGAAAACACTACCGAAAGGATCATTTCTTCTGGGGGAGGTGCGTATACTCAAATGAAGTTCAAAGGGTGTAAGGGTCAGTTCACCGGCTCGGGAAGGAAAGAGTGCATACCGCAACAATGTTGCCTTGCGATAACGGGTTCCCCCGAGGATGGTCGATTCCGCTCTGGGTTGTTCGATGTTTTCAAGCTGTTCCTTCCAGAATCCGTCGGTCCTCCAGCCGGCTCTGGGTTGAAAAGAGGAAACTTCTACACCCTCCTTGAAATAGATAACGAGGCTGGCAATCAGCTGTTGGCCGACAATCGGCTTTTCTTCATCCAGTTCGATCCGGGCAAATATATCGGGGTAGTTTTGGCCGGATGCACCATCTCCGGCCTGGCGGCTAACAACTTCGAGCTGGACAGGTGATGTGAGGTATTCTTCTCCATCGACCGTAACTCTGATCGAGGGAATTTGAAACCGGCCTTCCCTTTGAGCAATTAATGTGTAGGTATAGGAGGTTGTCCGGGTGGTTTGGCCGTTTACGATCGAAATGGTTTGACTGCGGGATGGACTGGGTGTTACATTGCGTACACCATGGAGGTCTGGCAGAAAGGGCCGTTCAATATCCGGTGAAGTAGTGCCATGTACCACGATACTGAGTGTAAACTGCTCTCCGATAAAAACCTGATTTTCAGACAGGTTTGCCTCGACTGAAAAGTTCTGGGCAGCGGCATTTTGGGTGAGTACGGCCAGACAGGCCGCCCCGAGAAGAATCCATATCGAAAAATATCGACTACCAGTCTTTCTCATCGCTTCGACTCCGGTCTTCAGCCTCCTTTTCCCGCTCTCTCAGCAGATCCCGTTCGCGCTGTTCGAGCGCTTCGAGGATTCTTTCAGCTTCCTCCAGGCTCATTTCCGACTCGAGAGGCTGTTCTTCACCATCTCGATCCATATCCTGCTCAGAAGGCTGTTGGAATGGATCCTGCTGCTCTTGTTGCTCTTGCTGTTCCTGCCGGGAGTCCTCCTGGTCCTGCTGCTCCGGATCCATCTCCATCGGCTGTTGCTGCTGTTGTTGTGCTTGCAGCATCCTTTGTGCAAGTTCATAATTGTATTTTATATCCTCATCGTCAGGCTGAGCGCGCAGCGAGTTTCGGAAACGCTCCGCAGCTTCTTCAAGGTCTCCCGTTTCTGCCAGAAGTGTTCCGGCATTATATTCGGCCATCGCCCTCGTTTGAGGGTCATCGGTCAATGAGGCTGCACGCTCAAATGCATCGACCGCATCTTCCATCCGGCCCAGGCGGGCCAGTGAATTCCCCAGATTGAAGTGCAGTTTCGGATTATTCGGCTCGGCCCGAATTGCCGATTGGTAGAGTTCTGCGGCCCGGTTGTACTCTCCCCGCTCAAACGCTTCGTTTGCCTTTCGGGCGTCGTTTGGGGTAAAAGCAAGCAGAACGATCAGTAAAAGGCTTACAAATCTGAACATGTGCTCATCAAATGGTGGTTCAGGGCCTGTTTCCGAATGATGGAGGATATTTCCAGTTTCTTTAGGCAAACGCAGAACGAGGTCGAAGATTATTATTTACCCCGATTCGGCGATCGCCAGGGTCTCCTCGTCCATCTTCATGTTTGTAAATACATTGGAGACATCATCACTCTCTTCAAACATCTCCATCATCTTAAAGTTGGTGCCGGCAGTATCCGGATCCACCTTCACTTCGGTCATCGGAAAACGAACCAGTTCGGCAGAATCGATCTCAACACCGGACGTTTCAAGGGTTTGTCGTACCTGGGCCAGTTTCTCCCTGGGTGTGGTGATCACAAAGAAATCCTCCTCCATCTCCACATCTTCGGCTCCGGCATCGATCGCAGAAAGCATCACCTCCTCTTCATCCGAGCCGTCTGCATTGGCGCGAATCAGCCCTTTCTGCTCAAAGAGATAACCTACAGAGCCGTCCGTACCCAGGTTGCCTCCGAATTTGGTGAAGATATGGCGAATTTCCCCGACAGTCCGATTGGAGTTATTGGTGGTAACTTCGATAAAATAGGCAATGCCGCCGGGGCCATAACCCTCGTAAGTAGCCTCCTCATACTGGCCCGAGCCGTCATCCAGCTCTCCCGTCCCCTTCTTGATTGCCCGTTCGATATTCTCCTTCGGGACGTTGTCTGCCTTGGCATTGTCGATCGCCAGTGCCAGCCTCGGGTTACCGTCGGGATCTCCTCCTCCTTCTCTTGCGGCTACATTGATCTCGCGGAGATGCTTGTTAAAGATCTTGGCACGCTTCTTATCCTCTTTTGCTTTCTTGTGGCGAATATTCGCCCATTTGGAATGTCCGGCCATACCGTCTGGTGTTGCTATGTTTCTTGGTTACTGGCAGCAATTACAAAATATAACTTATACACCTATTTTCACCTAATGCTACGTCCGGGTAAGATCTCTGCCTGATGCGGAGTCTGACTGGTGTTCTGTTGTGTTTTAATTCTGTAAGTTTCGAACCGTGATCCCGGCATAATACAGAGTGTATCCTGCAAATTGAAAGGCGATCAGATTTTTCGGAAGGGTAGTCATCACTGTCTGGAATGAGTTTTTATCTTGAGGCTGTATGAATTCCGGTGATTGTTTTGATCTGTGGCCGGTTATAAACTGGCGATCGGATCTTCTGAAGCGCACCGACCTGTTCATTTGTATTAAAATCGTAGTTCATCATGAATATAGGCATCGTCTGTTACCCGACATTTGGCGGAAGCGGAGTTATCGCTACGGAGCTGGCCAAAGGGCTGGCTGAAAACGACCACCAGGTGCATATCCTGAGTTATGCAAGGCCTGCGAGGCTCGACACCTTTCAGACCAATGTGACCTTTCACGAAGTGGATCTGAGCTCCTATCCTCTTTTCGAATATCCGCCTTACGATCTGGCGCTGGCCAACGTAATGGCCAGCCTCATTCAATATGAAAAACTGGATGTTCTCCATGTTCACTATGCCATACCGCACGCGACGAGCGCCTACCTGGCCAAGCAGATTCTGGGTGAGATGGCGGCTCAAGTACCGATCATCACCACACTTCACGGAACCGATATTACGGTGGTGGGCAGTGATCCGAGTTACAAACGGGTCGTCGATTTTTCCATCAACCAGAGTGATGGCGTAACGGCCGTTTCCGAATATCTGAAAGAGGAGACCTACAGGAGGTTCGATATTCAAAAGGAGATTCGGGTGATCCCGAATTTCATCGATATAGAGCGGTTCAAACGAAACTCCAACCGGACATTGAAGGAGAAGTTTGCTCCCGGCGGTTCGAAAGTACTCGTTCATGTCTCCAACTTCCGGGAGGTGAAACGGGTACCGGAGGTGGTCAGTGTTTTTCACAAGGTGGTGGAGCACGGTGTGGAGGCCCGGCTGTTGATGGTAGGCGACGGCCCGGATCGGAAAAAAGCGGAACAGCGGTGTCGGGACCTGGGAGTCTGCGACAAAGTCCGCTTTCTGGGCAAGCAGGAACATGTGGAAGAGATACTCTCGATTGCGGATCTGTTTTTGATCCCGTCCGGCAGTGAAACGTTCGGCCTGGCTGCACTGGAAGCGATGGGATGCAGTGTTCCGGTGATCAGTTCCGATATCGGTGGCCTTCCCGAAGTCAACATACATGGAGAAACCGGTTATCTGTGTGATCTGGACGATATCGACTGTATGGGGGAGTATGCCATTAAACTGTTGACCGATAAGAAACTGCACAGCAAAATGGCCAAAAACGCCAGGAAAAGAGCGGAAAAATTTGAGCTGAAACGTCTGGTAACTGTCTATGAGGAGTATTACAAAGAGGTAGCAGCCGGGCTTTCATCCTGATCTCTTGCATCATATCCTGAATTATTCGATGTTATTGCGGGCTTGCTGCACGCGATGCGGGTTTGAATGCAGCATAGTTTTGTACACTCCGAGTCCGGGACGATCAATAGCAAGTTAGCGGGTCATCGTTCCGGCCGGCTCTTTTAATTGGGGATGTCCGGCGCGGCCTCGGCCGGAATAAAACAATTTGTTATGGCTGAATTTTCTGATCTGTGGATTTTGGGGATGATTCTGGCAGCTTTTGCCGGGGGAGCGTTTGGAAGCTCCATCGGGGCTCTGCCCGCTTTTGTGTTTACCGGTTTTCTGGTGATGGCCGGCGAGACGGCCGCCATTATCAGTGACGATTTTCTCTCGCTATTTGAAATCGGTGCGAACGGCCTCCAGTCCGATACATTGACGGGCCAGCTCGCGTTCGGCCCGCTGTTCGGCCCGCATATCAGCTTTGCCGCCGGAGCGGCCGCATCCGCTTTTGCCGCTCACCGCGGATATATGGACACGGGATTTCCCTATCACGAAGCCAAAAATATCACGTATGCATTCGGGACACGGCCCGATGTACTGATTGTCGGCGGCCTGTTCGGCATTTTGGGGTACTGGATCGCCACACTTTCACTGGCCTTGTCGCTGCCGTGGGATCCGATCGCCATGGCTGTCTGTTTGTCGGCGGTGATACACCGGGTGGCGTTCGGCTACAAACTGATCGGTGACCGAACGAAAGGGATCTTTAACATGAAGCCTTTCGAGCTGGAGGAGAAACGGGCCCGTTCGGGAGATTTCGGGGGAAAAGTGAGGCTTCTCGTCGAGCCCTGGCTTCCGCATCAATACAAATGGAGCGGAGTGACCCTGCTCGGTTTTGTTGTCGGGATTTTGGCGGCGTTTATCACCTATCAGACCGGCAGCATCTTTCTTGCGTTTGGAATCAGCGCCGCCTCTCTGCTCTTTCTGAACCTGGGTGTTGAGAACTTTCCGGTCACTCACCACATTTCACTTATAGCCAGTGCTTCGATCGTTGCCGCCACCGGCGGAACCTACATGGAAAGTCCGATGGGGGCCATGTTATTGATCGGGGGTGTGTTTGGAATTATTGCCGCCCTGTTCGGAGAGGTGATCCAGCGGATCTTCTACGCGCATGCCGACACCCACTTCGACCCGCCGGCCGCCGCGATCGTTCTCGGTACGCTGTTGATAGCTATTCTGGCGATGCTGGGGATCTTCCCGGGTTCGGCCTATGTGCCGCTGCCCTGGTAACAGGCTCTACTATTGGGGAGAGGATTACAACGAAACAGGCGAATTCGGATCGATTCGTGTTAGAGAGCTGGTCGTCCGGTAGAGCGGGCACAGTCGAAAACTGAAACGGCTTACCTGATCCGCAGAAACCTTCTATATGAGGTGAAAACTGTATCAAAAAGGGGTTGACATTTATGCTTTAACATGATATACTTCAATATCAAACTAAATTACCAATCAAAACAGAAAAAAGAGAACCAACGATTATGTCTGATACAGAAACACTAACCAAATGGACCATCGACCCTGCACATTCCGAAATCGGATTCAAGGTCAAGCATCTGGTCATCTCGACGGTGACCGGGCAGTTCGGCGAATTTTCCGGCAGCCTGGAGCAAACGTCGGACGACTTTGAAGGAGCCGATGTAGAGTTCGAAGCGGACGTCAACAGCATTCAGACCGGAAATGAGGACCGGGATGGCCATCTAAAGTCAGAAGATTTTTTTAAGGCCGATGAGTATCCGAAGCTGACGTTCCAGTCGACTTCTATGGAGAAGACGGGCGAAAACAGCTACAACCTTAACGGTGATCTGACGATCCGGGGAACCACCAAGCCGGTTTCACTGGATGTTACTCACGGCGGCACGGTTCAGGACCCGTATGGTAATACCAAAGCTGGATTCGAAATCAGCGGAACGATCAACAGAAAGGAGTTCGGCCTGGAGTGGGATGCCGTCACCGAAGCCGGCAGCGTTGTGGTCGGCGACAAGGTCACGCTTCAGCTCGATGTTCAACTGACTCGAGAAGAGTGAGGATTAAAGCCGCATCCACAACCGGGTGCGGCTTTTTTATTATAAATTCGACCGGTAACTCCGTTACGCAGCTATCACTTTAGAGACCTCCTCGGCCGCCTCCTTGAGCAGTACCGCCGAGATCACATTCAGGTCGCTGTTATCGATAATCACTTTCGCCTCCTCGGCATTGGTGCCCTGAAGCCGGACGATGATCGGCACATTCTCCACTTTTTCAGCGATCTCCGGGTCTTTGATCGCTTCGATCACACCGTTGGCAACCCGGTCACATCGAACAATTCCGCCGAAAATATTGATCAGGATCGCTTTCACATTTTCATCCTCCAGGATGATACGGAAACCGTTTTTGACCGTCTCCACATTGGCGCCTCCGCCCACATCAAGAAAATTGGCCGGTTCACCCCCGGAGAGCTTGATGATATCCATGGTAGCCATCGCCAGACCGGCGCCGTTGACCATACATCCGACATTGCCATCCAGTTTGATGTAGTTGAGGTCGTACTTCGAAGCTTCTACCTCGGTGGGGTCCTCTTCGGCAAGGTCGCGCAGGCCGGCATATTTTTTCTGGCGGAACATCGCATTGTCATCAAATGTGAACTTGGCGTCGAGTGCCATCACATCGTTATCTTCGGTAAGAACAAGCGGGTTGATCTCCACCAGGTTGGCGTCGGTTTCTTCGTAGCATCGGTAGAGGGCGTGAATAAACCGAACAGCTTTTTTGAACGCATCCCCTTCGAACCCGAGCGAAAACGCCAGCCGGCGAGCCTGATTGGGTTGCAGCGACATCCCCGGTTCGACCCACTCCTTGATAATCTTTTCGGGCGTCTCTTCGGCAACCTTCTCGATCTCAACGCCCCCCTCGGAAGAGACCATGATCACATTCCGGTTTTTGGCCCGGTCGAGCAGAATTCCCAGGTAGAACTCCTGCTTGATATCCACACCATCGGTGATGTAGATCGTCTTGACCTCCTGCCCCTCCTCACCGGTCTGGATCGTCACAAGAGTATCTCCAAGCAGTGATTCGGCCGCCTCTTTGACCTCATCCACCGATTTGCAAAGAATAACCCCTTTTGCATTGTTCTTTTTGGTTCGCCCTTTGCCGCGCCCTCCTGCATGGATCTGCGCTTTAACGACAAAAAGGCGGGTGCCGTCGTTATAGAACTGTTCGGCTGTATTAACTGCATCTTCCACAGAATTGACGGCAACTCCTTCCGGAACTGCGACTTCATACTCTTTCAGAATCTCTTTTGCCTGATACTCATGAATTTTCATAGTGTTACAGCAGGTTTGAATGATGTTGACAGATAACGGTCAGTTGGCCGGGCTTTACGATGCGGATCGGCCTGAGGCCTGCAGAATCGATCAAAATCGGGTCTTGAACGAGACCGTTCGACTTATAAATCGGTCTATTTGCAGGCTGGTTTCAGATCGTGTCAATAATAGCCAAAACGGCCTCGAAAATAAAGACAGCTTTGAGCTTATTTCCGTATTGCATAACTTTTAATGATCAGAAATAATCCGAGGAATCGCTGTTGAAAACGTCACAAATCATGTCGGCCGAGGATCTGAACCGCACCTTTACGCGGTTTGCCCACCAATTTCTTGAGCCGTATGACGACCCTGCCTCACCCGCCATCATTGGAATGCAGACCCGGGGAGTCCATATCGGCAAGCGAATTCTACAGGTGATTCGCAAAGAGTATCAGGCCGAACCCGATTTTGGGGTTCTTGACGTCACCTTTTACCGGGACGATTTTCGCTCCCGCCTCAAGATGCCGGAAGTAAAGATCACCGATATTCCCTTCGATCTGTTTGAGCGGGATGTGATCCTTGTCGACGATGTCCTTTACACCGGACGTACCGTGCGTGCGGCGATGGATGCGCTGATGGACTACGGCCGGCCGGGTTCCATTCGCTTTTGCTGCATGATCGACCGGGGCCACCGCGAGCTGCCCGTGTCGGCCGATTACATCGGGATGACAGTCCCGACCCACCAGGATGAGGAGATCATGGTGAAGGTGAAAGAGCTGGACGGGGAAGATGCGGTCTACCTGGTGGATCGCGGCGGCACACGGAAGACGGGCAAATCAGAAAAAAATGGAGGTGCCGATGGCTGACCTGTCCGATTCGGTAAGAGATTATCCGTTTCGTCAGAGACATCTTCTTGGGCTGGAAGAGTATTCCAGAGACGATATCCTCTACATACTCGAACAGGCAAAATATTTCAGAGAGATCCTGGACCGCCCTGTTCCCAAGGTTCCCACACTGCGCGACAAAACAATTGTCAATCTCTTCTACGAAAACAGCACGCGAACGCGACTTTCATTCGAACTGGCACAGAAGAGAATGGGGGCTGATGTGGTCAATTTCTCCGCTTCCAGCTCCAGTACCAAAAAGGGTGAATCGCTTAAAGATACGATCCGGACGATCAGCTCCATGAAGATCGATATGGTTGTTGTTCGTCACGAAAGCCCTGGAGTTTCGCAATTTCTTACACGGCAGGTCGAAGCCGCTATTATCAATGCCGGGGATGGCGCCCATGAACATCCGACCCAGGCACTGCTCGATATGTTTACCATGCAGCAGATCTATCCGGACCTGACGGGTAAAAAAGTAGCGATAATTGGAGATATCGCTTTTAGCCGGGTTGTACGATCCAATGTGCTGGGACTCAAAAAGCTGGGCGCTGAAGTAACGTTGTGCGGGCCGAAGACCCTGATGCCTGCCTATGTCGATTCACTGGGTGCCGACGTGTCCTGGGACCTTGAGGAAGTGCTCGGCTGGTGCGATATCGCAATGGCATTGCGTATTCAGCTTGAGCGGCAGGGTAGCAAGGTCAATATGATTCCAAGCCTGCGTGAGTATCATCAGATGTTCGGAATCCGAATGGAGCATCTGGAAAAATACCCCGACTTTACAGTGATGCATCCGGGGCCCGTGAACCGCGGCGTCGAACTTCAGGGTGCGGTCGTCGACAGTGACCGGTCGGTGATATTGAATCAGGTGACCAACGGTGTTGCTGTGCGGATGGCCATACTCTACCTTCTGAGCGGTGGCAAGAGAGAGTAAGAGATGCCGGAAGCTGGATATTGTGAAAGACAATGAGAGTATCAGACTCGGGAAAGAGAGATTAAAGGATACCGATAGCTCATCTTCTCTACACTTTGTAAGCCTGTCTCGATCCGGTTTGTAAAGAATTCTCAAAAATTTTTGACCGGTATTCACAAAGTGACTGATAGTCATTATATTGGGTTTTTAACCTGTAACGTACACAGCTGATATTGCAGGAAAGAAATCAATCCGGAGACTTTTGGGAACAGAAGAACGAAAACGACGCGAAAAAGAGAAACGCCGTGAGCTGATCATCGATGCGGCAGAAGAGGTGATCCGCAAAAAGGGATTCGAATCGATGACGATGGACGACGTTGCCGAGGAAACGGAACTGAGCAAGGGAACTCTCTACCTCTATTTTAAAAATAAGTCTGCTATCTATCTGGGGCTTGCGGAACGGGGTTCGAGATTGTTGAACCGGAGATTCGCTAAAGTGTTGACGATCGACAAGCCGGGGCTTCAACTGATTCGGCAGATGGGGGAGGAATATCTCGATTTTGTCCGGGAACAACCGATCTACTTCCATGCATTTATTTATTACGAAAGTATACAGGATCTGGAATTTTTACAGAGTGATCCAATCGCCAAACGCTGTGAGGAGAACGCTAGAGAAAACCACTCTTACATAACCAGAGCCCTTCAGATCGGTATGCAGGATGGGTCGATCGACGATAGTTACGATGCGAAACAGCTGGCCGTTATGATCTGGGCGAGCTCTCGCGGCCTTGTTCAGGTCGCCTATTTGAAAAACTCGGGTCATCACTCAGCCCTGCTGGACGATATCGAGCTCGATATCGAATCGATGTTCAAATCATTTATTCACCTGCTTGGCGAAGGAATGGCAAAAAAAGAATGACTCTCGGTCATTTTTTGAAACAATTGTTGAGGTATGACGTATCTGTACCGGAAAGTTATCGGTTGCTCCTTCAAAGAGTTAGCCGACAGAATTTAATGATGGCTGAATAATGAATCTGACGAAGTCACTGCTAATAACGATTGCTGTAATGACTCTGTTACAAGAGCCGGTAGCACAAGGGTCCGCTCTTTCAGACCAGGATCCGGAGGTGCCGGAAGAGCTTACCATCAGCCTGGAAGAGGCGATCGAGATCGCTCTGCTGAACAACTATATGGTACGAAAAGGTATGCTCGATATGGAGATGGCCGATCAGCAGATAAGGGAAGCCTGGAGTTCGGTTTATCCGCAGATCAGCGCATCCGGAAGATATACCCGAAACATTGTGACACCCAACCCCTTTGCCGGAACGGAGGCGGGAGGACTGTTTGATCTGTTTGGTGCGCTCGACTGGCTGGTCTATAACGAATCGGCCCGAACGGATGATGATCCCGATACCGAGCCGATCTCTTTCGAGGAGTTTATCGACCGGCAGGAGGAAGGAATGAGAGAAGCTGGAATTTCACTGGTCACCGACGACAACCCCTTTGCCGTCGACAACCAGTTCGAAGCCGGCGTCACCATCAGCCAGGTTCTCTATAACCGAGGCGCATTTGCCGCCATTCGCGGAGCACGCCAGATGAGGGATATCAATCAAGAGCAGTTTCAGCGTGAACAGCAGATTGTGATTGATCAAATCAAGAGTACATTCTACTCGGCACTTTTGGCACAGGAACAGACCGAAGTGTTGCGCACAAGTGTTGAAAGGCTCGAACGTACTGTTGAAGAGACCCGGCGTGCAGTAGAAGCCGGAATTTTGAGCAGGTACGACAGGATAAGTGCCGAAGTGGAGCTGGTCAACCTGGAGACTGAGTTGATTCAGGCGGAAAACCAGGTAGAACTGGCCCGCAAGAACCTGAGCCTTCAGCTTGGAATTCCGGTTCAAACCCGGCTGCACCTGCACGGTGATCTGAAGTTCGACGAGCCGGCCGATACGGAGATTCTGAATACGGAGGAGGCTTACCGGCTGGCAGTTAACCGGCGTCCGGACCTGCGTCAGAGCGAGTATTATCTGGACTTACTCGATATCAACCGCTCTATTACCCGTTCACGCTGGGTTCCCTCGGTCAACGCATTTGCCAGTGCTATGTATATCGGACAGGTCCCGGACAACCGTCAGGTTATTTCACCGGTCGAAGGGGAGGATTTTGCATTTACGGCAACTCAGCGGAGGTTTTTTGATAATGCATACTGGGATCCGGCGATTGCTGTGGGCGTTTCGTTCAACTGGTCGATCTTCAGCGGCTTGCAGACCCGGGCCCAGGTTGAACAAAACAATATCGAGATTCGCCAGGCCGAGATCGATCAGGAGGCGTTGAAAAACAGTATCTATCTGGAAGTTGAACAGGCCGTTCGCAACCTGGAAACTGCTCACCAGCGAATCCGAAGCCAACAACGAAATATTGAACAGGCCGAGCTCAACTACGAAAATTCATTGAAACGTCTCAGGGAGGGAATCGGAACGCCGCTGGAAGAGAGACAGGCTTCCTCCCTTCTCGATCAGAGCCGTCTCAATTATCTGTCGGCGGTGCACGACTATTTGCAGGCTCTCAGTGAATATCGCAAAGTTACAGGTGAGCCGGTTTCCGGACGGTTATATGAACGTTAGGGTGGCGGAAGAAACAGAAAACCGAAAGTACGATGAGATTTTATAAAACAAACGGAACCATGAAAAGAATGATGAAATGGACAGGGCTGGCCGGCCTGATACTGATGCTCGCCGCTTGCGAGGCCATTGAAGATACAGAGAACAATGCTAATGAAAGAGTTCGGCAAATTCCGGTGGAGACGATCACCATTCAGCCCGGCTCTTTCGAAGAGTTTATTCGGGTCGGCGGGGTAACGGAAGCGGTTCGGGACGCCCAGATCTCGGCCGAATCGAGCGGTCGTATCCAATCCGTTGTTGAACGAGGAACGGTTCTTCGCCAGGGAGATGTGATCGCCGAGATGGACGATCGGCTGAGCAGAGCACAGCATCAGGCAGCCAAAACAGTTTTCGAATTGGCCGACGACACCTATCGGCGTATGCGAACTCTCTACGAGGATGAAGTGATTAGTACACAGGACTATCTCAATGCCCAGGCGCAGCGAGATCAGGCACGGGCTCAGCTCGATCAGGCAGAAAAGCAGCTCCAGGATGCCCATATCCAGGCACCGTTCGACGGACGCGTGGAAGAACGATTTGTTCGCTCCGGAGAGTTAATCAATCCGGGTATGCCGGTAGTGAGGCTTGTGGATATCAACCCGATCCGGATTACAGCAGGCATCCCCGAGCGGTTTGTTGGCGAAATCTCCGAAGGAAGCCTTGTTCAAACGCAGTTCCGGGCGTTGGAGATTCCACGGTTTGAGACGCAGATTACCTATGCGGGAAATGTGATCGACAGCGCTACGCGAACTTACCCGGTCGAAATTGAACTTGAAAATCTGGATGGACGGATCAAACCGGAGATGGTCGTTGATCTCAGGGTCAAGCGCCGAACGATAGAAGATGCGGTCATCATTCCCAGAACAGCGGTGATCCGGGACGAAACCGGGCTCTTTGTTTTTCTTGTCGTAGAGGAAAATGGGGTAAAAGTAGCAGACCTTGTTCCGATACGAACAGGGTCGACTGTCGGCTCCCTTGTGGAAGTTGTAGACGGGCTGAATGAAGGTGACGAAGTAGTGATCAGCGGGATCAGCCTGCTAAGCATCGGAGATCGGCTGAATATTCTCAATAACACCGACAGCGACAGCAAGGCACGATCGCTTCAACGCCAGGAGTTTTCAAGGAGTTCAATCGAATAGGAACACCCTGTCCCTGGCCATGCTGGTGTAACGTAGAGTGCAGCCGGAATTCAAAAAATTTCAAACGGATCTTTTAACAATTTCATGAAACTCACCGATTACACGTTAAAAAACCGTACGGCGGTAGTGGTCCTGGCGGTAATCCTGGTCTTCGGCGGGATGTTCAGCTACATGACAATCCCCAAGGAGTCCAATCCCCAAATCGAAATTCCGATTTTTATTATCAACACCATCTATCCGGGGATCAGCCCGGTCGATATGGAGTCCCTTGTGACCCAGCCAATCGAACGGGAGCTGCAGGGGATCAACGGAGTCAATGAGATCCGTTCGACCACCACCGAAAGTTTCAGTTCCGTCGTCGTGGAGTTCGATCTGGATGTTCCGATGACGGAGGCGAGCCAGCGTGTTCGTGAACGGGTCGACCTGGCCAGGACGGAGCTGCCTCCGGATGCCGAGGAGCCGTTTATCATCGAAATCGATCTGGACGATATGCCGATCATGACCGTCAACCTGTCGGCCGATTACCCGCTGTCCAGGCTGTCTGAAGTTTCCGATCGGCTGCAGGATCGGCTGGAGACGATTTCCGGTGTGCGGGAAGCGGAGATGGTCGGCGACGTCGAGCGGGAAGTACAGGTCAATGTGGATCTGGCGGCATTGAACGGGTATGGACTTACCTTCGGCCAGCTTGTCGGCGCTATTCAGAATCAAAACCTGACCATACCGGGCGGTACGGTGGATGTAGACAGGATGAGTTATCTGGTCCGGGTCAGCGGAGAGTTTGACCGGCCGGAGGAGATCGAAGATCTGGTAGTTGCCCGGCCGATGGGCGAAGGCCCGCACGGTCCCGGCCTGGTCTATATGAGAGATGTGGCAGAAGTGCTGTTCGGTTTTAAAGACAGGGAGAGCTTCTCCAGGCTGAGGGCCTACAAAGTGGAGGAGAATGGCCGTATGGTCGATCTCGAAGACACGGAGATCGGAGACAGTCAGGTGATCAGCCTCAACATCAAAAAGCGCCCCGGAGTTAACATCCTCGAAACGGTCGAAGAGGTGACGGCGGCGATCGAAGAGTACAATCTGCCGACAGGAACCAATGTTGTAATCACCGGGGATGAGAGTGAGCATGTTGAGGAGCTTATCTCCGATCTTGAAAACAGCATTATAAGCGGGATGCTTTTTGTAATCCTTGTTCTGGTTTTCTTTCTGGGAGTGCGCAACGCACTGCTCGTAGGCACAGCGGTACCTCTCTCCATCCTTGTCGGTTTTATCGTGATCAACGCACTCGGCTACACGGCCAACTTCGTCATTCTTTTCAGCCTGATTATCGCACTCGGTCTTCTGGTGGATAATGCGATCGTCGTGGTTGAAAACATCTATCGGTTCCGGGAGCTTGGCCACAGCCGTCTCGAGGCGGCCAAACTGGCCACCAATGAAGTTGGATATGCAGTAATAGCGGCCACCGCAACCTTGATCGCTGCGTTTGCACCCATGCTTTTCTGGCCGGGAATCATCGGACAGTTTATGGGATTTCTGCCGATGACGTTGATCATCGTACTGCTCTGTTCGCTTTTTGTTGCGCTGGTGATCTATCCGGTTTTAACGACCTACTTCGTCCGGCTTGAGACAGAAGAGAAACCACCCATGACCCGGTTTGTCAAAGGGTTTTCCATTGCGGCGATTCTGTTTTTGTCAATTGCTATCGGCATGGCCAATGCGACCACACTGATGGTCTCGATTCTGGCCGTAATCTTTTTCTATTTGACCTACCGGTTTCTTGTCAAACCGGCGTCTGACCGGTTTTCGACCGTTACTCTTCCGCGAATTATCGATCTTTATCGCAGCTTTCTGGACTGGATGCTGATGCGGGACTATTCGAAACGTTATGCCATGTTGCGAAACACCTTCGGTATCGGAAGCCTGGTTATGGCCCTTGGATTGGCACTGCTTGGTGGCCTTGTCGGGCTATTTTCTCCCGTTGCACCTGCTATTTTTATGGTTGCAGGCCTTTTTGCGGTTTTGGGAGCATTGGCTGTCATGGTTCACCTTGTGGAAGCGATCTACCGGGGAGGTCTCTATTCGGTTCTCGGGGGGATTGCACTTGGTCTGTTCATTGCCATTGTACTCGGACTTGTATCCCTGGGAAGGGAGGTCGGCGGAGAGGTTTGGTTATGGCTGATGACGCTGCCTTTATCGCTGTTTGCCATCGGCCTGATCGGTACGTTCCGGCGCGAGGACAGGCCGCTGATCATCACCGATAACCGTTCATTGCTCCTCAGCTCGGTTATGGGAGTATTAATCAGCATTTTCACATTGTTTGCCGTAATACCAACCGGAGTGGAGTTCTTTCCCGATACCGATCCGAATAACATTATTATTGAGCTCGAAGGCCCCATCGGAATGAATATCTATGCAAGCAACGAGGTCGCCGAGGAAGTACAGCAAAGGATCTACCGCCTGATCGATGAGGATCCTGCTGTCAAAGCCAATGTTGAGAATATCCAGACCAATGTGGGAGTATCCGGAGATCCATTCTTCGGAGGCGGGGCTCAGAGCCCGGAGCGATCGAGGATTACGATGAACCTGGTCGATTTCGGCGACCGGATTGAACCATCCAGTGTAACGATGAGTAAAATTCGTCAGGTGGTTCGCGATATCCCCGATCAGATCATTAATATCGACGGAGAGCAAGTTGGGCCTCCGACCGGCCCACCGGTTAACATCGAAATTTCCGGCGAAGATTTTGATGAAATCGTCAGAATTACACATGAAATTACCGACAGACTGAATGAGGCATCGGCTACACGTACTATTCCGGGATTGGTCGATGTACGCAACAATATCAGCGGTGGATTTCCGGAATACCGGGTTCTCGTCGATTATGAGCGGGCCAGCCGCTTCGGACTGAACATGGCCGACATCGGGCAGACGATTCGGATTGCCAATACAGGCCTGGAAGCAAGCAAGTGGAGAGACGGGGAGGATGAATATGATATCCGGGTGCGTTTACGGCCTGAAGACCGGCAGAACCTGGAGGATCTTGCAGACCTGAATGTCGGCACGATGGATGGGTATGTGCCGCTCGTAGCGATAGCAGATTTTGAAGAAGGCAGCGGGCTGGGGACGATCACCCGGCTGAACCTGCAGAGAACCGCGACTATTGAGGGGTATGCCACTCCCGGCTTCAGCGGCCCGGAAGTGCTGGCCGAAGTTCAGGAGCTGCTTGCCGACTACAGGGAACAGCTACCGGAGGGTTACCATATGCAGTATACCGGAGAATTTGAAGAGCAGGAGGAGGCCTTCGGTTTTTTGACCACAGCTTTGCTGGTAGGGTTTGCCCTGATCTTTCTGGTCCTGTTGGCCAAGTTTAACAACCTGATTTCGCCTTTCATCATTATTACCGCGGTCGGGCTGAGTCTACTCGGTGTATTCCTGGGCCTCATCCTGACCCGTACACCGTTTGGCCTGATGACCTTTATCGGGATCATTTCACTCGCCGGTATTGTCTGCATCAACAATGTGGTGCTTCTCGACTACGTGAAACAGCTCCTGGAGAAAGGGCACGACCGAACACGAGCAATCGTCGAAGCGGGTGCCATTCGTTTCCGGCCGGTGATGTTGACGGCACTGACAACAATTCTCGGCCTTGTGCCGCTCACGTTCGGGATCAATATCGACTTTGTGAATCTTTTTGAAAATTTTGATCCCGATTTTCAGTTTGGGTCCGACAGTACAGCGTTCTGGGGCCCGATGGGAATCGCTATCATCAGCGGATTGACGTTTGCTACATTTTTAACACTGGTTGTTGTCCCGGTTCTCTATTCGGCGATGGATTCATTTGCGAACCGACTAGGTATACTGATATCCGGACGTGTAGATAAAGAGAAGCCAATCTGACATCTGAACAAGTAACATCAGAATGCAGATGCCGAACACAGTGAACTGCTCATAATACCCTTAATTCAGAATATATAGAGAGACGACTTGAGACCAACCGAAAAGGGCACCCGGGCCAGGGAGCCCTTTTTTTTGGGGGTAAGAACTAAATATTTATTATTTTAATGTTGTATGAAAAAAATAGCATTGCCCCTGTTACTGATAACTTCAGTGTTGGTTTATTCATGCAACGATGATGAGAATTCATCAAGCAGATCGACTGCTATTTCTGTGACCGTTGCAGAGGTAGAAACCAGAAATCTGTCCGACAGCTTTTCGGTTTCATCCGAGGTGGTTGCCTACCAGCGCTCTTATGTTGCATCCAGGGTCTCAGGCCTGGTTGAGGAAGTACATTTTGAAGAGGGCCAAACCGTAAGCAAAGGAGATATTCTGGCCAGAATTGATGTGCGCTCGCAACAAACACAACTTCGGCAGGCCAGGGCCGCACTTGATGAAGCCCGGGATATCAGGGAACGTAACGAACTGCTGTACGAACGCGAAGCTATTTCCCTTGCAGAACTGCTCACATCCCGAAGAGACCAGGAACGAGCGGAAGGTGAGGTTGAACGCCTGGAGCTGGAAATTGAGTTCGGAACTGTTCGGGCGCCGATCGACGGTGTAGTGACTGCACGACTTTCTGAACCGGGAAATAGCGTTTCTGTAAACGAACGGATGTTTACGGTTACCAATATGGATCTGCTGGTTGTTCGCCCCGGTGTATCAGAATTGAATCTTGCAGGATTGTCTGAAGGGCAGCCGGTTGAGATCAGGCTGGATGCTTATCCGGACAGAATAATTGATGGTTCGATTCGGCGGATATTCCCCAGCATGGATGCAGTCACCCGTTTATTTACCGTCGAAGTTGAACTCGATCTGAATGAAGAAACTCCGGAAGTTCGACCGGGTTATTTGGCACGTGTTCGTTTTTCGGCGGATGATCGTCGTGAAGTACTCACCGTGCCATCAGAAGCGGTCGCAGAGCGTGATGGAGAGAGTGTTTTATTTGTATTGGATGAAAATGAAGAGAGGGTTCGTATGATTGTCGTGGATATTGGCATTCAGCGAGATGGTTTTGCTGAAGTTATCGAAGGGATTGAGTCCGGAGTGAAAGTGGCTGCTGCCAATCTGGATGCACTCGATAATGGCTCAGAAGTCCAGGTGGTAGGAACGTTTCGGCGCTATGGATTCAGGAATTAGGTGTTTGTATGAGCATTTCTGAAAACGAATCCACAACTTCCTACAGAGGCATTTCCTCCTGGTCTATCCGGCGCCCGGTAAGTACGATGGCAATTACCTCTGTCGTCATTGTACTGGGTATTCTGTTTTCGGGCCGCCTGGCTGTGGATCTGATGCCCCAGATCGATTATCCTCATATCCGCGTGGTGGTAAATTATCCCGGTGTTACGCCAGAAGTGATTGAAGAGCAGGTAACGCGGCCGCTGGAACGTAATCTTTCCGCAACTGAAAATCTGGCTGAAATTCACGGGAGGGCTTCCGAGGGGCGCAGCTATATCGAGATGTATTTCGACTTCGATACCGATATAGATATTGCCCTTCAGGATGCGAGTCGACAGCTTGAACGAGCTCGAACCGAGCTGCCTGACGGTATTGACCCGCCCCGAATCATGAAGATGGATCCGTCTCAAGATCCCGTTTTTGAACTGGCCATCTCCTCGGGTGTTCGATCGCCGATCGAAGTGCGTG
>SLKI01000019.1 GCA_007134695.1 Balneolaceae bacterium | reverse complement strand
TCAAGTTCCGGATTTACTGCCAGTGCCATATTGGAGACAACCGTCCAGGGCGTCGTGGTCCAGGCAAGAAATGAGACGCCGGGATCGGCATCCAGAGGAAATTTAACATAGATCGACGGGTCCTGGATCTCCTCATACCCCAGACTCACTTCATGAGAGGAGAGCACTGTACCGCTTCCCGGGGAGTACCACTGAATCTTGTGTCCCTTGTAAACGAGCCCCTTGTCGAACAAGGTTTTAAACGCCCACCAGAGGGATTCGATATATTCGTTTTCAAAGGTGATGTAGGGATTTTCCAGATCGACCCAATACCCCATTCTTTCTGTCAACTCATCCCAGAGGCCTTTATACCGAAGTACACTCTCCCGGCATTTGGCGTTGTATTCGGCCACACCATACTCTTCGACCTGCTCTCGCCCCTCCAGACCGAGCTCCTTCTCCACTTCGATCTCAACCGGCAAGCCGTGTGTATCCCAGCCGCCTTTCCGTTCTACCCGAAAGCCCTTCAGCGTCTTGTAACGGCAGAAGAGGTCTTTGACTGTTCGCGACATCACATGGTGGATCCCAGGTTTGCCATTAGCGGTCGGAGGTCCCTCGTAGAATGTAAAAGGGATGCCGTCTTCTCGGGAATCGAGGCTTTTGCGAAAAATTTTCCTCTTCTTCCACCAGTTGAGGATCTCAACCTCGGCCTTGGGATATGTAAGCTGTTTAACCTCTTCGAACTTTTTAGCTTTCGCCATAAAATTGTGTGCGTGCTTATATCTAATGCGTGCTTATATCAAAAAAATTACCGGCTGATCCATGCTTCACAACCGGTCACAAATTTTTAAATTTTTTGAAACCTTAAATATACGAATAATTCTGACAGGCCTGTCAAAATACAAGGTTACTCCGAAGAAATACAGTAAAGAACCGGTTCATTTCCATTGAAAACAGTTGTCAAACCCGTATTTTTACGATCATTAGAATTGTGCCATGTACAACAGAATAGAGCTGAGTACATTTCACTTGCCAAGAGCAACGATAAATCAATTGCAAAACCATTGACAGTTCACTTGTCAAGGCCAACGTAATTTCATTTGTCAAGACTAACAATCATGACCGACAAAACCATTACAAGCGAAAAACCTTATAAAATTCTATTCGTCTGCCTGGGAAATATCTGCAGAAGCCCTACGGCTGAAGGCGTCTTCCAGCATATCGTCAAAGAGCAGGAGCTGGATCCCTACTTCTATATCGATTCTGCCGGCACGTCGGCCTGGCACGTTGGAGAACCGGCAAATAGCAAGAGTCGTCAGATTGCAAATAAATATGGAGTCGAGCTCAATTCAAGAGCAAGAAAGTTTGATGCATCCGATTTTGATGAATTCGATCTCATTATCGCAATGGATGAGGAGAACTACCGAAATCTCCATAAGATGGCACGAAACGACCGGGACCAGGAGAAAATCCGAAAAATGAGAGAGTTCGACCCCGACCCGGGAAACGGAAACGTCCCGGACCCCTATTACGGCGGCATCGACGGGTTTGAACATGTCTTCAATATCATTCAGCGAAGCAGCGAAGGGTTGCTGGAACCGCTAAAATCCAAAATTCAGGATAAGGATTGATGGATCTTCTGCCGGGCAACCTTCGGGCCCATCTTGAAGAGGAGGCTGAGCTCTCCATACGGTCGGCTACCCGCCTTTCGGGCGGCGACATCAACAGTGCCGCAAAGATTTCGACGAACTCCGAAGTCCTTTTTTTAAAATGGAACCGGCCCGACCTGGCCGATATGTTTGTCAAAGAGGCTCGGGGGTTAAAGTTACTTCGTGAGGCCGGCAGCGGTCTCAGGGTTCCTCATGTAATCGCCTGCGGCGGGGGCGAGAAGTCTGTGCCGGGATATCTTCTGCTGGAGTATATCGAACCGCAACGCGGCGATCGGAATGCATCAGCAGCGTTCGGCCGCAGACTCGCCAGGCTTCACGCTTGCAATGAGGATCACTTCGGGCTTTCGTTCGATAACTATATTGGCCGGCTTCCACAATCCAACCGCATGGCCGAAAGCTGGAGTGAGTTTTTTCCCGATAGCCGCATTGAGCCGCAACTTAAGATGGCGATCGACCAGGGACGTATCGACTCTTCAATCCAAACCCACTGGGATCGACTTGCCGGCCGTCTTGAGGAGATATTTCCGGAGTGCCGTCCGTCCCTTATTCACGGAGATCTCTGGGGTGGTAACTACTTTTTTGATGCGGACAACCGGGCGGTCCTGATCGACCCGGCCGTCTACTACGGTCATCCGGAAATGGAGCTCTCTTTTACCCGGATGTTCGGTGGATTTTCTGATGCTTTTTACGATGCCTATGCCGGTGAAACCCGGATCGAACCGGGTTTTTCCGACCGGATTCCGATCTATAACCTCTATCCGCTTTTGGTCCATGTAAATCTTTTTGGCGGGCACTACAGCCGGCAGGCCGAATCTCTTCTCAAACAGTTTTGACCCCGATGAAGCAATTCTCATGCATAATGCCGCCCTCAGAAACCCCGGTATAACCCGATGAAACCACAACGCATCGTCAGTCTTGTCCCCAGCCTGACCGAACTGGTCTTTGATCTTGGCCTTGGCAGCTCTCTCTCCGGCCGTACCCGATTCTGTGTCCATCCGTCCGGCCGGATCAACGAAATTCCTGTCATCGGAGGAACAAAAAATCCGAGACTCGACCGCATCAGAGAGATCGAGCCGGACCTGATCATTGCAAACCGGGAAGAGAACCGGAAGGAGGATGTCGAAGCACTGGAAAAAGAGTACCCGGTCTTCCTGACCGATATCAAGACAATCGAAGAGGCACTGCTCGCAATTTATGAGCTCGGAAAATGGTGCGATGCCGCTGACCCCGCCGAAAAACTGATTAGTCAGATCCAGCAGGAGATGGAAAATATTCCCGATGAGCCGCCGCTCGAAGTGATCTATCTGATCTGGAAAGACCCCTGGATGAGTGTGGGAGGAGATACCTACATCAATTCAGTGCTTAGAACCTGGAAACTGTACAATAAATTTGAAAATGATACGACACGCTATCCGCCGGTCGTGATTGAGTATTTCAAAGACCGTAATCCCGATTATATTTTGCTGAGCAGCGAACCCTACCCCTTCAAGGAGAAGCATAAGAAGGAGATTCTTGAACACTGCCCCAGTTGCAAAGTTCTGCTGGTTGACGGACAGTGGTTCAGCTGGTACGGATCCAGGATGCTCCATTCTTTTAGAAAACTGAACACCTTCCGGCGCGCCATCAGTTAAATCCCTATCATACCATCACACCGGACGAAGCGTTGAACCATCATATAAAACGATAAAGAAATATGGCGGAATTGACCCATCAGGGTACACCAGAATGGGCAGTCCGAGCATTTGCACAGACTTTTAGTATGGCCTGATGAAGCTGAAAACCGGATTTTACATAACCATGATACTCCTTCTTCTTGCAACCGGCTGCCGAACCGGACATGAGCTGATTGAAACCGGTGAACTGGTTCGTGCTGAAATATCAACCGGTGAGCTCGAAAGAATGATTCC
>SLKI01000043.1 GCA_007134695.1 Balneolaceae bacterium | reverse complement strand
CAATGCCCATGCCATGGCAGAAACCTTCATGGAGAAGGGATACCATCTGGTCAGCGGCGGCACCGACAACCATCTGATCCTGGTGGATCTCAGAAACAAGGGGCTCACTGGTAAGAAGGCTGAAGAAGCTCTCGAAAGAGCAGAGATCACTGTTAATAAAAATATGGTACCATTCGACGACCAAAGCCCCTTTGTCACCTCCGGTATCCGGATCGGTTCGCCGGCTATGACGACTCGAGGATTCAAAGAGGAGCAGTTCCACCGGGTCGCCGAACTGATCGATGAAGTCCTCACCGATCCCGACAGCGAAGAAACCGCAAAACGGATTAAAGGGGAAGTTTCCGAAATGTGTGAGAAGTTCCCGCTCTACGATTTTGTCACGGCATGAGCAAGCAGGCAGACAGACGAGGCATTATGGGTTCTATTCTGCCCCGTGCCAAAAAACCGAAAGTAAACCCGGCAGCCAGCATGTCGTTTCTCGACCATCTGGAAGAGCTTCGCTGGCGCCTGATCAAGGGCCTTGCGGGTGTCGCCGTCGGTGTAATCATCGCATTTATCTTCCGCGATTTTATCGTCCTGGAACTGATTCTGGGGCCGGCACAGGCCGATTTTTTCATGTACCAGATCATGCCGATCAATGCGATAGATGTGACGATGATCTCGAGACGCTTACCGGGTCAGTTTTTCACCTACTGGGGCAGTCTTATCATCGCCGGTACCATTATCGGGTCGCCGATCCTTTTTTATCAGCTCTACGCTTTTATCGAACCCGCCCTGGAATCCCGCGAAAAGATCCGAACCTATCTCAACGTGATGTTTATCACGACTTTCTTTTTGATAGGGATAGCATTCGGGTACTTTATCCTGGTTCCCTTTGCATTGCAGTTTTTCAACCATTTTATCATTTCGGACCTGATCGCCAACGAGTTCGATATCACCGAATACTTCTCCTCGGTCACACTATGGGTCCTGGCTTGCGGTATCCTGTTCCAGATACCGGTTGTCAGTTACTATCTTTCCAAGGCAGGAATGCTGACTCCGAAGTTTCTGAAAGATTACCGCAGGCAAGCGATCATCGCCTGTTTACTGCTGGCTGCATTTCTGACTCCGCCCGACCCGATCTCCCAGGGTATGATCGCACTACCACTGGTACTGCTTTATCAGCTTGCAATATATGTGAGCCGGGTCGGAAACCGTCGCCGGGAGCGAATTCTGAGAAGAGCCTATTCGGACGATCAGGAATCCGGTTCATCATCACATAACAGACAATAAAAAGTTTCACTGATGGTTTTACAATTCGACGAGTTTCGTTCAATATTTTAATCCGGCTTTTATATCGATCGTCATTCAGCATGATGAATTTTCCCGGTAAAGAATTTATAACCATATCGAAATTATTAACCGCATCAACCGATTGATCCACCCTATGAACCCTATTTTTTCCACTATCCAAACCATGTTTCCCGTCACGCTGACGGCTGCTCTGCTGATCATTCTGATGGCAGGCTGCGACGACCCTGTGACACCCGGATTCCAGGAAACCGACTTCTCCACGGTACCCGATCCGATCGACTACTCCGAAGGTGAGAGATTTGAAGTGGAAAACGGCCTCATCTACTACATTGTCGAGGAGGGCGAAGGCCAGTTCCGGGTAACCGGGCGAGATGTAGTGCGTTTCTTTGTAACCTTGCGTTCCTACGAGACCGGAGAGATCATCCAGTCGACCTATGCCAACGGACGCGAAACAGCGGATCAGTCGCAAGTTGCGGGGCTCAACACCACCGGCTTTCAGATGGGGATTTCCGACCAGGATGAATACGACATCAAGGGGATGAAAGAGGGAGAAATTCGGGTGTTGATTGTCCCTCCTCATCTGGGTTTCGAAGGTGAGGGTGAAGGCAGCCGGTTTTACGATTGGAGAAATGACCGGCTGATCTATGAAGTGGAACTGGTTGAGATTCTCTGATGCGGCCCGAAACAGTGAGTCGACACCTGAATGAGTCGGCTGATCCATTGTCGACCGGTTCCGAAACATCGTCGACAGGCTCGATAACGACCTGCCGTTATTACAAAACAAACTCTATCTGTATTCGCGCCGAACCCGTTCGGAAAGCCCACAGATGATCTCATGGGTGATGGTACCCGCTTCCCGCGCCCACCGGTCGGCCCGCCAGCCTCCGCCACCTATCAAATCTACTTTAGATCCCTCTTTTAACTTATTATCTCTCAAAAAGATCATCGTATAGTCCATCGTCACATTCCCAACCTGTGAGTAGTACTTGTCGTCGATCCTTACCTCAAG
This sequence comes from Balneolaceae bacterium, assembly GCA_007134695.1. GTDB lineage: Bacteria > Bacteroidota > Rhodothermia > Balneolales > Balneolaceae > SLK101. Next base: position 11,412 of record SLKI01000043.1, on the reverse strand, counting down.
CCTGTTGCTTAACATACGCGACACGCCATCTGCATATCCGACCGGAAGTGTCCCCAGATATCCATCCTCCGGTGCCCGCCAGCTCCCTTCATAACTGACTGTGTCTCCCTTGCTGATCGGCCGCACCTGAACCAGCTCGGTCTGCCATGTGAGAATCGGTTCAAGAGAATCTGTTTGCACTCGACCCGGTGCATATCCGGTTAGCCCGATCCCGACCCGTATGGCGTCAAAATGATCGATATCATAATGGATCACAGCCGGCGAGTTACTCATATGAAAATCCAGATCGATCGGAAGAGACGCCCGAACCTGTTGAAACCGTTCATTTTGCAGGTGTACAAAGTCGGAACCCGGATCTTCGGCGGTTGCATAGTGAGAGAATACACCGCGGCAGACAAGCCGGCTATCCTCCTCATTCAGTTTCTTTTTCAGCTTGTCTAGCTGTGACGGAAAGATACCTAACCGCCTCATCCCTGTATCGATCACCACATGAAACTCCGTACCGTCTTCCAGCAACTCGAAGTGGTTCAGCTGACTCACAGATGCTGTCAGATCGTACTCTTTATAAACCGCCGAAGCATTTTTATGAGGAACTCCGAGAACCAGAATCGGCAGTTCGATACCGCCGCGCCGAAGCTGAATCGCTTCATCGATCGTAGCTACCGCAAACTGCTCTACATCGGATTCCAGAGTACGTGCGGCTTCAATTGCCCCGTGCCCATAAAAGTTGGCTTTGACCACCGCAATCGCTTTATCGGTCTTCGAACGCTCTTTGAGCCATGCCAGATTTTTCTTCAATGCCTGCTTGTCGATCACAGCGGTGGAGCCTGCCCAGGAAGTTCCTAATGACGTCACGAAAATCTCCATTCATTTGAAGTTCAAGCAGAAACCTTTCTGCCAATTGAATCATAATCCCGAATAAAACATACGGAAATGAAATAAAAAATGACTTTTTAGGTTTTCTACCGCTTGGCGCCGAAACGATCCAGGATAACATGTGCCGCATTGTACCCTGCGGCACCGAAAACCCCGCCGCCGGGATGGCAGGATGCGCTGGACAGATATAGATTTTTAATCGGGGTTTCATATCGGCTCAGTTCCGGGGTGGGACGAAACATGAACATCTGATCCAGCGTCATCTCCAGATGCATCACATTACCTCGCAGCATTCCGTGACGGCGCTCAATGTCGAGTGGAGTCTGAATATAGCGTTCGATCAATTTTCCCTCCATATTTGGTGCATATCTGCATACAACCTCATAGATTTTGTCCGCCTCTCTCTCTCGGATCTCGTCCCAGCTGCCGCCGTCACGAAGCTCATACGGGTGCCACTGAGCCCAGGCAAAAAGTGTGTGGCCTCCACTCGGGGCTACGTCCGGGTCGATCTTCGAAAAGGTCATCGCTAGCACAGCCGGCTGTTCGGGGGGCTGTTTTCTGTAGTAGTCGGCAATCGCATCCTCCAGATACTGTCGTGACGGTGCCAATAACTGCATACCGTTGTGGATGAAAGGGTCCTCCGGGGAAGCGGTATAACGGGGCAGTTCTTCAACGGCACAGCGGATAACCATGCCAAAACCGTTACCGATATTGATATTCTCTACGCTTTGGAGCATCGAGTCTTTCAGATGTTCACGCCCCACCAACTGCAACATCGTCGTCTGGACATGCGCGTTGGAAACCACCAGGTCTGCCTTAATCCACTCATTCGATCTGGTCAATACCCCCCGGGCTCTCCCCTCTTCAATCTCGATGGATGCGACCGGTTCTCCCGTCCTGATCACCCCTCCATGCTCCTCAATGAGTTTTGCAAGAGCCTGCGTCAGTGCACCACTGCCACCTTTCGGGTGTTTGGCACCGCTTTGATGCAGCATAGCCTGCCAACCGGCAAAATCGGCGGTTGCTGTCATATCGGGAGTCGGGCCCGACTGGGCCGCAAACCAGATCATTGCGGTTTTTAGCCAGGGATTTTCGAACGAATCTTCCACCACTTTGCCATAACTGCTGAGCACCGACCGGATTCCGTCGATCTGGCCGGTTTCTCCAAACATTTTTTCGCCGCGTATTCGACTCTTGAGCAGCTCCCAGCCCATCCCTCTTCCGGTTGGCGGCTTCATGAACGCTTTAAACACCGACCGATTTACTTTTCCCCAATAGTCGACAAACCGCCGGTAGTTCTCCACATCTTCCGGAGCAACACGTGCGATCGACTCCAGTGTTCGATCAACATCCTGAAAAAAGTGAATAACACCATTGCCATCCGGCATCGGGTAAGACATGATCGGATCCATCTCGACATATTCCAGGCCATATCTGTCGAGCTCCAGCTCTTCAAGGATTCCGGTCTGGTGAATCATGATGTGAACGGAAGAGCCGACATCGATCCGGAAGCCGCCGGGGAAGCGGTCCGATCGGAACATCGTCTCTGTGCAGACTGCTCCGCCAATCGACTGCTGCCGTTCCAACACACAAACCCGGTACCCGGCCCTGGCCAGGTAGGCGGCGGTGATCAGACCGTTGTGCCCGGAGCCAATCAGAACAACATCGAAGGAGTTACCCGGGTTTGAACTCCCCTCATATGAATTCATAATTTTACTGGAACCCATTGAATCTTTTATTAATTTTATTCGAATAACGGTCTTGCAGTATTCCGTTGACCATCAGGAGAAGGAATCACGAGGCGATCACCGTCCTTCCGGCCGATGCAACGGTCAGTAAACTACACAAAAAGTAATCTTACAGTTCCATGAACTTTTTAAAAACCTTTTTGGCATCTATTCTGGGTACCATCATCGGGCTCTCTCTCCTGTTTCTCATCTTTTTTGCCATATTGATCTCTACTTCTACCGAGCCGGAACCTTATGTTCGGGATAATACGGTACTTAAAATCGATCTTTCGGGGACTATCGTCACCCGAACAGTCGACGATCCGCTCATGGAGCTTTTTGACATGGACCGTTCGACGCAGGTTTCACTTGAAAGACTGAAAAACAACCTCGAGAAAGCGGCGGCTGACGACCGGATCAAAGGGGTTTGGCTCAATGTCGACCGCCTTGCAGGTAACCGGGCGAACCTCGAATCGGCATATGAACATCTCCGTAATTTCAAAGATGAAAGTGGAAAATTTGTCTATGCCAGTACCAACGACCTGGGGATGAACGAAAATGCCTGGTATCTGGCATCCGCGGCCGATTCGATCTTTGCTCCGCCGGCAACATATCTCGAGTTCAACGGATTTGCAGTTCAGGCAAGTTATTTCAAGAATTTATTGGAGAAGATCGGGATCGAGCCTGAGATTATGCGTGTCGGAACCTACAAATCGGCAGTTGAACCGTTCCTGCGGGAAGATAGTTCGCCCGAACATCGTGAACAGACCATGGCGATACTCGATAGTGCCATGGAAACATTTCTTGATGCTGCACAGCGAAAGACCGGCATGGATCGCAGTCAGATTGATCAACTGATGAACGAGATCCCCGAAAACAGCGTCGAGTGGGCCTATGAAAACAACCTGATCGATGTAATAGCCCATAAAAACGAAGTAGATAAAGCGATTGCAAACCGCATTGGCCTCGAAGAAGATGAATCGCCCCGAACCATCTCGCTGAACCGTTACAACCGGGTTTCCGCGTCCTCGGCAGGACTGGAGGAACCCGCAACACGCGACCGCATTGCTGTTATTTATGCGTCCGGTGCGATCATGCCGGACATACCGGTCAGCCCATTCTCCAGCGGTAACATCATTACAGCCAGGTCGGTTGAACGGAATTTCGACAGAGCCCTTGAGAATGACGACGTCAAGGCGATCGTCTTTCATGTCAATAGCGGTGGCGGGGCGATGTCCACGTCCGAGTTGATCTGGAACACCATTCAAGAAGCGAGAAAAGAGAAACCGGTGATTGCTTATATGGGAAATGTAGCCGCTTCGGGCGGTTATTACATCTCGATGGCCGCCGACACGATTGTCGCCTCACCCAACACCATTACCGGTTCCATCGGAATCTTCAACCAGCTGTTCAATATGCAGGAGCTCTATAACGAAAAGCTGGGGATCACCTTTGACACATTTAAAACACACGATCATGCCGATCTCGGAATGATGACCCGGCCGCTCACTACGACCGAACGCGAAGCGCTTCAGAGAAGCATCGAAAGCGGCTACGAATTTTTTATCGGCCGAGTGGGTGAAAGCCGCGGAATGACCAGAGACGAAGTCGATACAGTTGCCCAGGGCAGGGTCTGGACAGGACTTGACGCCAAGGATCGTAATCTGGTCGATATGGTCGGTACGCTGGATAGAGCCGTTGCCATTGCCGCTGAAAAAGCTGAGATCGAAGAGTACGGGATTATTACACTGCCCGAACGAAAAGATCTGTTCGAACGACTTTTCGGCTCTGCAAACGCACAAATGCGAACCTGGGTCGGTTCGATGCTGCCCTATTCTACCGAGACACTAGATGAAATTCACTCTCTGCAGGAGTTAATGAGGCATCCGGCCGCCAAGAACTGGGCGATACTTCCCTACCGGTATACGATCGAGTGAGGGGTCTGGTCGGTATCCGGCGCAGGGGGAGCAGGAGCCGAGAAGAGTTTTGGGCCCGCAGCATATCTTCATATGTGAGGAGGTCAAAATCCCGATAACGAAGTGAGCGGGCGATCGAGGGAAAGTTACAACAAAAGTATTCTGCATTTTTACCAAAAAATTTGCCCTGGATACAAGGCAGTGTTCAAATGGTGCAGGAGACGTACAGCTTCGTACGTCGATCAAACCATTTGAACACTAACACAGTAGACAGGCAAATTTAACCGAGTAAAAATGCAGAATTATTTGTTCATGGAGATCAAAAACTCCCCATTATCCCTCGTCCCCTTCATCTTGTCCAGCAGAAACTCCATCGCCTCGACGGAATTCATGCCGCTGAGGTAGCGGCGGAGGAGGACCACCTTTTCACGCTCTTCATCGGGGACAAGAAGCTCTTCACGGCGGGTTCCGCTTTTGAAGATGTCGATAGCGGGGAAGATCCGGCGATCGGACAGGCGCCGGTCGAGGACGATCTCCATATTTCCTGTTCCTTTGAACTCTTCGAAGATGACATCGTCCATACGGGAGCCGGTCTCGATGAGGGCTGTAGCGACGATTGTGAGGCTGCCGCCGTTTTCGATGTTCCGGGCGGATGTGAAGAGCTGCCTTGGCGCTTTGAGGGCCTCGGAGTCGACCCCCCCGGTCATGGTGCGGCCGGAAGTGTTTGCACAGATATTGTAGGCACGAGAAAGTCTGGTGATGGAGTCGATAAGAAGCAGAACGTCATGGCCGCTTTCGACCAGGCGTTTGGACTTTTCAAAGACGATTTCGGATAGTCCGATATGGTTTTCCGGCTTCTCGTCGAATGTGGACGCTACCACTTCAGCACTTTCGACGGAGCGATCCATTTCGGTCACCTCTTCGGGCCGCTCGTCGATCAGCAGAATAATAATCTGGGTCTCGGGATTGTTTCTGGAGACGGCGTTCGCGATATCGCGCAGAATGGTTGTTTTACCGGTCTTTGGCTGAGCAACGATCAGGCCACGCTGCCCCATTCCGAGCGGGGCAAACAGATCGATTACCCGCGTGGTATATTCGTCCGGCTTGTTCTCCAGCTTGAATCGCTGGTCGGGATAGATCGGAAGCAGATCCTCAAAGTCTTCCCGGTTGTCCATATCTCTCGGAATCTTCCCGTTAACTCCTTCGACTCGTAGGAGAGCAAAATAGCGCTCTCCGATCTTGGGCGGACGGATGATACCTATAACTGAATCACCTTGCTTGAGCCTGAACCTCTTGATCTGGGAGGGAGAGACATAGATGTCGTCAGGACTCGCCTTATAGTTATAATTGACCGAGCGCAGAAAACCGTAACCATCAGGCAGAATCTCAAGAGTTCCCTCATTCAGCAGAAACTTACCCAGTCTCGGCCGGATATCTTTGAGCCGATCCTCAAGATTGTCGGCATCCGACTCCGGAAGTACGTTACTTACATGTTTTTTATTCTTTTTATACTGATCGCGGGGTTTGCCGTCGGTTCGTTTCTTGTCGCGCCGCGATTTATCCTCATCGGGCTCGTCATAAGTTTGAATGTGGCTTTTTTTCCCATATGACGTTGAAGTATACTCCTTTTTGCTCTGATCCGGATTGTCTTTGGACCTGCTCTGATCCGGATTATCTTCGGGCTTGTTTCGATCTTCTGAGCCTTGGTCAGTATCCGATGCCCGGGAACTTCTATCTTCTGGTCTGTTTTCGTCTCCGAATCCACTGCCGGACCTCTTATGAGCCGATTCCTTGCCGGAATCACCCTCCCGTACGACCGATCTGGATTCCGAAATATTCCACTTCTTCCCGGACCCGTCTCCCGGCACACTCAAAATCTTGTAACCGAGATCATCATCGGATGTGTCACCTTCTGTTTCTACCTGCTTCTTCTCAAACTCTTTTTCGTGTTTCTCAATCTGATCATCCGATCTGCCACGGCCGGGTGACGATTCATCGCCTGCAGATTTCTGATCCTTCGATTCACTAGAGGATGTACGACCTTTGCGGCTCCTTCGGCTTCGGACTGTACTCCGGCTGCGACGTATTCCGGCCGTTTCCGACTCACCCTCTTCCTTCTCACTGTCGTCTCCTACTTTCTCATACTTGTCACTGACTGCAAAACTGCCCGGCGACTCGTTTTCTTTTGGGTCATCCCGGTTCGCCCGTTCGTCAGCCTGACGGAGATCCTGATCGCTGCTGCCATCAATGGCTTCCTCACGGATCTTTTCAATCAGAGCCTCTTTTTTAAAACCGGATATCTGCTTGATACCCAAAGTTCTGGCAATGACCTTAAGTTCCTGGACTGTCTTCTCGTACAATTTGTCCAGATCAAAATTTGACATATGTTCGGTATGATTCTCCGACATAATGAGTGTTCACTGTGTTGAATTGAAAAATGTTATTTCAAGGAATCAGGAATGAAAAAGCCTGGAGAAGATACAATTACAGCAGGGGGAAATCTTCACGTGCGAAGAACGGAGTCTGTCTCGTGATCAGAAGGTGGTTGGCTCGCCATCCAATGCTTTACCTGCGGATAAAAGTAAAAACTTCCGGCAAAAATTACTAATTCGGATTTCAGATGTGCCAACAAGCGGCTGATCGCCACCCGATCATTACGAATACACATGGCTTGTGGAAGTGTTTCGCGAATCTGATCGTACTCAGCACTCCTCTCTTTACCTGTTACAAAGTAATAAACGTTTTGGTAAGGTTGAAAATTTTCTAATACTTCTTTTTTCGCCTTGTCAGCCATCATCGACAAAACAAATACTGGATCCCTGCCGGGGAATGCTTGTTCTACATGCTCGATTAGCGCTTTTATCGCTTCCTGATTGTGGGCTCCGTCAAAATACCACTCCTGGCTGGGGTGAAGACGTTGAAAATGAGCGTTCAATGGAAATATCCGGTCCATCTCTTCCACCGCCTCGACAAACTGGCGGGGGGTAACCGAATAGAGCTCTTTTAACTCCTCGATAACACTCCAGGTAATTGCCAGGTTCATTTTGTCAATCTGCTTCCATCCTTCGGCACTTACTCGAATATCTTCACCAGATGCCGGGTCGTGCTTCACAAACCAACTTTGTTTGTTTTGGATTTGAGTATCGGCAGGAGGCGGAGAGACAGTCTGAAAGCCGTCTGCCTCGATCAATTCTGACCCAAAGTCGGCAGCTGATCGTCGCACTACTGCCAGCGCCTCTACGGGCAGGCCACCGACTACCACCGGCCGTCCCGACTTGATGATCCCTGCTTTTTCACGTGCAATATCTTCCAATGACTCACCCAGAATATCGGTATGATCATACGAGATAGATGTGATTACACTTACCAACGGATCTACAAGGTTGGTTGCATCGAGCCTTCCTCCAAGCCCCGTCTCGATGATCGCCGGGTCGGCACCTGTCCGGTCCAGATACCAGAATGCCAAACTAGTACTGATCTCAAAATAGGTCGGCTCGATCTCCTCGATCTGCCGACCGAAGCTTTGAAAGAACTCGAGAAGCGCCTCGTCCGGTATCTCCAGGGCTAACTCTGTATCATCCCGCTTCGAGCGGCCTGCAAGATCACTGCTTCTTTTACCTTCACTACCGGCTTTCAGCCCGATTTTTCCGGCCGTCTGAATTCGTTCGTTAAACCGTACTAGATGAGGTGATGTATAAATTCCAGCCGGATAACCTGCCCGGCAGTAAGCCGAAAAGAGAAACCGACAGACCGTTCCCTTCCCGTTGGTTCCGGCGACGTGGATCACGCGAAGATTCCGTTCCGGATGCCCCATCACCTTGCACATCTCCTCCATCCTTTCAAGGCCGAATCTGGCAGCTTTCTGCCCGGATGTTGCAAACATCGGCAACTCTTCGAGATAGCGATGAGCCTCACGGGCAGTTGTAAAACGTTTCATCGAATCACTCCAGATGAGTCTTTTTGTATTGCTGTAAAAGATAGTTCAACCTTTCATAAAACGAATCCCGGACCGGGTAACCCAAACCGTCGACCGAAGAAACCGGCTCAAATTCCTTCAGCGAATTGGAGATCCAGACCAGATCGGCCTCATTCAGCTCAGCCGGACGGTATCTCCCCTCTTCAACTTTGATGTGATCCTCATCATTTAATATCTCCAGCAGTATACGGCGCATCTGGCCGGGCAGAATGTCACACTCTCTGGAGGGTGAATAGATGGTATCTCCCTTCTTCCAGAAAAGATTCGCAACAGCCGTTTCAGCAAGATCCCCCTCAATGGTACACATCAGAGCATCATGTGCACCGGATTTTCGAGCCTGCTGCCACGCTTTCATATAGTGCAGTGTGTTAGAAAGCTTCAGATCGGAGGGCCGGACTGATGAAGGTGCGACCCGTACCTCGGCCGTTTTGAGAGAATAACCCCTTTCACCGGCCGGCAGGGGGTCTGCCGATATCGTCAGGTCAATAGGAAGTGGTACCGGATTCGGAAATCCGCGGCCGCCGCGCAGCGACGCCTGAATACGCACACAAGCGTCACGATCCGAGAGTCCGTTTACATTCAGCAGACGGCGAATCTCCTTTTTCATCCGTTCCGGCTTCAGCAGTGAAGGCAACTTTCCGTGCAGATATCCGATTCCGCGAGTCAGCCGGCCCAGATGACGTTCCAGGTGCAGAAATCTCCCTTCCGTTGTCCTGAGGGTCTCAAAGCAGCCGGCTCCATACATCTCTCCTTTCGACTCGGCAGGTCTTACCTTCTCCGTATCGGGCAGAAGCTCTCCATCGACCCAGAGATATCGGCGATTGCTCATCACTCGATCTCCATCAGTCGGTTAATTCTATCCTCCAGCTTATCACGATCCTCACCAACCTGCATATCTACAACGCTGCCGGACGGGCCGATCAAAATCTGTGACGGGATACCTGGCACCATCAATGCATTGTAGAGATCGGTTCCATCCACAAATATGAAGTCGTAATCATGTTCCCCGATATATCCTTCCGCCAGCGCCCTGTCGTCGCGAACCGATGCAGCTACTACGGTCAGGGAGGGATATCGATATTTCATCTCTGAAAGCAGGCGGTGATTGTTTTGCGACCGCCCCGACCAGGTAGCCCAAAAGTCGATCAAAACGGGACTGCCCTCCAGCGATCCGATTCGTAGTGAATCTCCGGCAATATCCATTTCACCACTCCAGATCAGGGCAAGTTTCTGCTCGGAAAGTTCAAAGTGGCTCAGATTTTCACGAAACGACTCCTGCTGGCCCTGAAAATGGCTGATCGTCCAGTAAAGGATTACAAACACGCCGATCACGGCGCAAATTCCCACAAAGAGATTAAAATATTTGGGATCAAGTCTCATTTGATCGCTTTTTCAGGGTCTTGTCATTCGTTCGGCTTCCCGAGGCGATGTCCGTAGTTGTGCTGCCGGGCCAGTCAATTATTCGACCGGTTCGCTTGAACTTTCAACAGGCTCCTCCTGCTGACCAGACTCCTTCTGCTGGCCGTAATTCCGTTCGATATAGTCCATCAGAATCCTCTTGAACTCCTCACCGATTGCGTCTCCCCGGAGCGTTTTGTAGTGCTCTCCATCCATATAAACAGGGGCCGCCGGCTCTTCGAACGTTCCGGGTAGCGAGATCCCGATATTGGCATGTCTGGATTCACCGGGCCCGTTGACCACACACCCCATGACAGCAACATCCATCTCTTCAACGCCCGGATAGGTTTCGCGCCAGACAGGCATCTGGCGGGTAATATACTGCTGGATTTCGTCAGCCAGTTCCTGAAAATAGGTGCTTTTTGTCCGACCACACCCCGGACAAGAGGTTACCTGGGGTACAAAGCTGCGAATCCCAAGCGACTGGAGAATCTGCTGACAGATGCGAACCTCTTCGGCGCGATCATCACCCGGCATAGGGGTCAGCGACACCCGGATCGTATCTCCAATCCCTTCCTGAAGCAGAACAGCCAGGGCAACACTACTGGCCACCGTGCCTTTCATACCCATTCCCGCTTCGGTCAGCCCGAGATGGAGCGGATAGGGAAGTTCATCGGCAATTCGGCGATAGACATTGATCAGATCCTGGACCCCGGACATTTTACAGCTGATTACGATCCGGTCGGATGCCAGGCCCACATCCTCGGCGATCTCCGAAGAACGACGGGCACTCTCAACCATCGTGTCGAGCATAACCTCTTTGGAGGATTTCGGTGTACTGCGCTGGTTGTTTTCATCCATCCGTTCTGCAAGCAGCTGCTGATCGAGAGATCCCCAGTTAACGCCGATTCGGACCGGCTTGTCATGGATGATCGCCTGCTCAATAATCGTACAAAAATTCTTGTCACGGGCCCGGGTCCCCGTATTCCCCGGGTTGATGCGGAACTTGGCCAGCGCCGCAGCCATGTCGGGATAACCGGGCAGAAGCTTATGCCCGTTGTAGTGAAAATCACCAATAATTGGTACTTCAACCCCTCTTGCGATCAGCTTTTCCTTTATATGAGGCACCGCTTTTGCCGCCTCGTCGTTGTTAACCGTGATGCGGACCAGTTCAGAGCCGGCCAAATGGAGGTGCTCAATCTGATCGGCCGTTTCATCGATATCGGCCGTATCGGTATTGGTCATCGATTGTACTACAATCGGGGCCTCCCCGCCGACCGGCACGCCGTCGACATTGACCTGAATTGATTTGCGCCTTTGAATTGGATTCATCATGTGTCAAACTTTTTATTAGCTGATAGCTCAAAGCTGAAAGCTGAAAGTAGCTGAAAGTTCATAGCTGAAAGCTGAAAGTGGCTCCTGGCTCCTGGCTCCTGGCTCCTGGCTCCTGGCTCCTGGCTCCTGGCTCCTGGCTCCTGGCTCCTGGCTCCTGGCTCCTGGCTCCTGGCTCCTGGCTCCT
>SLKI01000083.1 GCA_007134695.1 Balneolaceae bacterium | reverse complement strand
GGGGAATGAGCGAAGCTCTGATGAAAGAGCTGCGACCGCACGGCATTAAAGTATCCTGCTTCTACCCCGGATCCATTTCAACCGAATTCTTTTCACACAGCGGCGGCTCCACACATCCCAATATGATGAGCCCTTCCGACGTTGCCCATACGTTAATCCATGTACTCGAAACTCCGGATAATTTTCTTATCGATGAAATTGTCATGCGTCCGCTCAACCCGAAACCGCCGGAACAGAAGTAATACCGGCCGCGGAACGCTCTTATTGACAGGGGCGGTTAGCCTGATGCTGCTTATATCCGGCTGCGGTGACCGCTCCTCCGATATTTTAGACGAAGACACCTACATAGACCTGCTGGTGGAAATACATATCCTGCGGGCTATCGACAACCGTTTTGAAGATCACCAAAAAACGATGAGCATCCAGGAGTCGGTGCTGGATCATTACGGAGTTTCCATAGAACAATTCGACCGCTCCCACCAACACTACATGCAGGATACAGAAGCTCAGCGCGATCGCATCTCCAAAGCCCGAACCCGGCTGAATGAAGAACTGGCTGATCTCAACAGCAGGCTTATGGAGCTTGAAAGTGAAGAAGAAGAGGAGGAAGAGGAAGTAGTAAAAGAGCAGGAGAAGGAAGGGGAGATTTAACCGTCAGTGTTTATTTCGCCGGTAGCGAATCGTCTCTTCTTCAATCCGGGTGATGAAGTGTTCACGGAGCAGAAATTCTACACTCTGCTTAATCTGAGCTCTCGGAAAACCCGTCTTTGATTTGATATCTTCAAAACTGCAAGCGCTCTCACCCAGGCAACTCAACACTTTTTCGTTGATCTTCTCCTGATCCGGCGTTTTACTCATCGCTTTGAGACAATTATCACATTTGCCGCATTTTTCAGGGACATTTTCTTCTCCAAAATAGATTCGTAAAAACCGGCTCCGGCACTGCAGGGTCTCAGCATACGCCGCCATGCGATCCAATTTGGTCAACAAAGTATTCCGGTGAGACTCCAACTCTTTCCGGGAAAACGGGAATTTACGGTAGCGCGGCTGACTGAGTGTTCCCAATGGGTTTTCATCAATATGATGGTATAACAGGAGCTGTTCATTCTGCACAACATTCAGCCCCCGGAGAATGGCATTTAACGGCAGCTCCAGTTTCTGCCGAAGATAATCCACTTCGAAATACTCCATGCCACTGAAGGCCTCCGGACCGAAAAGCCTTCCCAGCCGATCCAGGAAGTCAGCTTTCCGCGGATTTTGGGTATTGCGTATGGCATCTCTCAAACCACCACGGGTAACGGCAAAACGAATCCCGATTTGTGGCTGTTGATACCGGAGAACTTCAACCAGCCCGAGCCGGTCAAGTATTCTGACCGCGGCTATGATAATTCGTTTGCGGATTTTGCTTCGTTCTGCCAGTCGGTCGTAGTCTATGGGAACAGCCTCGACCGGCATAGCTCCAACCGCGACTTCCCACATATCGCAAAGGGCATTATAGACCGTAATTATTGTTTCCCGATCCGGATAGCTTTCCTCAATTCGTTTTCGGGCCTCGGGAAAGTCGTTATTCCGGTAGATTAAAATAGGATAGCTCTCCTTTCCGTCACGACCGGCACGTCCGGCTTCCTGATAATAAGCTTCAATTGAATACGGCATATCGTAATGGACGACAAACCGACAATCAGATTTATCAATTCCCATTCCAAAGGCATTTGTAGCGACTACCACCGGTACCCGGCCGTCAATCCACTCCTGCTGGATCGTCTCCCGCTCTACCGAGGAAAGTCCGGCATGATATACTTTACACGTGATCCCGTTTTGCATGATCCGCCCGGCCAGATACTCGCAACTGTTACGGGTACCGGCATATACCAATCCACTGCCGCTCGCTTTTTTAACCGTATCCAGCAGGCGTTTTTCCTTTTGTTCATCCCGAAGCACCCACCATTTGAGGTTGGGCCGTTCAAAACCCAGTGAAACCACGGTGGGATCATTCATCTTCAAACTCTGAACAATATCTTTCCGAACTTCGGGGGTAGCCGTGGCCGTGAGTGCCATCCACCTGATATGATCGGCTATCGGCTCAAGTGCATCTTTAATTGTACGGTAAGACGGTCTGAAGTCATGTCCCCATTCCGAAATACAATGGGCCTCATCTACGGCGACCATTTCAATCGGGAGTTCTGCCATCATATTCTGCCAAAGCTCCGTTTCCAGTCGTTCCGGCGCGCAGTACATGAGCTTGTACATGTGATTGCGGGCGTTGATAAGACGCTGTTCTACCTCATGTTTCGGAATGGTACTGTTGACGAACGTCGCAGAAACCCCCCGTTCTCTGAGCTGATCCACCTGATCCTGCATTAATGCTACCAGAGGTGAAATAACAACCGTCATCCCGTCCAACACCGTGGCCGGCACCTGATAGCAGAGCGACTTCCCGCCACCGGTGGGAAACAGCACCAACGTCTCGTTCCCTTTCAATACCGAGGCAACAGCCTTATCCTGCCCCTGCCTGAAATCGGGAAATCCCCAGTATTTCTTTAAATTCGCGCGAGCTTTTTCGAGAAGTTGATCCATTCGGGGTGATAAATTCGAAATCAGGAAATCCGGGTTCTGAACAATTCCATGGCTTCAATGTAACAATGTTGAGTGTACTCCGAAAAGCCCGGATAATAAACGATATTAATAATTTTAGGATTTCATCCCACCTGATACATAAAAAAAGGCCCGTCACCTCATTAAGATGACGGGCCCGGATTTCAAGTCGAAATCGGCAATTATTTCTTGCGAAATACCAGGAACCCCCAGTTGAGGTTTCCTTTTTTACCGTTCTCGATCCAATGATTCAGTCCCTGACGCATGCGGTCGATGTATTCTTTGTCGCAAACTCCGACAAGGTCATCGTAGCGGTTTTCAATCTCCCGAAGCACGCTGCTGTAATGATTCACAAGCTGATCGGGATGCTCTTCGATGTCCACTACTTCCAGACCAACCTTATCAGCCAGTTCTTTGTACTTCTCTACCGACCCCATAGAGTCGAGGTGGATTCGGTCGAGTACCGGCTGAAGCTCATCTTTGGGAGCATCATGCTTCTGCATCGGATCGGTGAAAATGAAGTAGCCGCCGCTTTTCAGGACACGGCTGGCCTCAGAGAACACTTTTCCACGATCACTGGCGTGCAGAATGGAATCCTGAGAAAATGCCACATCAAAGCTTTCATCAGCATAAGGAACATCTTCAAAACTGCCGTCAATGATTTCAAGCAGATAGTCCAGATCAGCTTCTTTAGAAAGCTTACGGTTGCGTTCGTTCTGGATCTCACTGATGTTCAGGCAGGAAACATGGCAGCCGTATTTCTCAGCAAGATAGCGCGCGAACCCACCGTACGCAGCACCAAGGTCAATAACTCTGGTGTCTTCAGTTAACTTCGGCGCTTTTCCCACCAGTTTTTCATTGGTACGATGACTGGCATCAAAGATGGATTCGCCATCAAAGTTGTACATGCCAACGTGGATGTCCTTGCCTCCCCAGATCGTTTCATAAAAACGGTCTGCGTCGCTGCTGTTGTAGTATTCACGTGCTACTTCTACCGAGTCGGCAGCATTCTGCTTTTTATCGGAGTCCTTTTTGTCATCTGGTGACATATAAGCTTTTTCTGCTACGTGAATG
>SLKI01000017.1 GCA_007134695.1 Balneolaceae bacterium | reverse complement strand
TTGCAGATTACATCTACTGCTCCCAACCGAAGTGCATTCAGGGCATTTTCACTGTTTTTCGGGGTTAGTGAGCTGACGACCACAACCGGCATTGGATGATGCTTCATCAACTTCGACAGAAACGACAAACCGTCCATCCTCGGCATCTCAAGATCTAGTGTTAAAACATCCGGCTTGAGTTTTAGGATTTTGTCTCTTGCCACATAAGGATCTATCGCCGACCCGACAACTTCAATATCATGCTGTTTGGACAACTCTTCAGTCAAAACTTTTCGTACAACTGCAGAATCGTCTACCACAAGAACTTTAATCATGACTTTTCATTTGACAGTGAAGTAAATAGAAATTTCTGCAATACCTTCGTCCAGGTATACATTGACCGATTCTTTAATCCCGGATTGTGAGTTTACTTCTGTCTCAATCGTTCCGGTTAAAAGCCTGGGCGGGTTCAGGTAGCAAATCCTCGCACCATTGGCGAAGAGCGGAACGGTATTGCCACAAATAATATTTGCAATTTCACATAAGGCTCCCTCCTTCTCTTCCGGTGACGGATCTTCGACCCCAAGCATATTGGCAGCCATCGCATCAAGAAGGCCATAAGAGGGCCAGATGACCATCATACCTTTAGTAGCTCCTTCAAATGAAATTGCTGACCGAACGTTCGACATTTCAGCTGAGATGTCGGATATTGCTACCGCCTCATCCCTCTCCAGCGGAAACATATAACAGATCGTCTCAAACGTGTCACAAGCTATCTGCCAGATTTGATCGGAATATGTATCTGCCATCTGGTTACCTCGACATTTTTAAAATTTGATCTTCAAGCAACTCCCTCGTCAGCGGCTTGTGGACAAATCCCAATCCCTGTCGAAGTATCGCATCAATTCTCTTTTCATCATTTTCTGTAGAAACCACTACTGCAGGGATATCTTTCCATTCCGGATGGTCTCTTACGTATTCGAGCATTTCCATGCCATCCATAACAGGCATATAGATATCAACCAGCATCAGATCAACTTCAAACTCTTCCAACCTTTCAATACCCTCCTTACCGTTTTCAGCTTCATAGATATTGCCAATATCCAGCCCGCTGTCTTGTAAAGTTCCTTTCAATATCACCCTCATGGCAGGATCATCTTCTACAATCAGAATATTATATCTCATGGCTGGCTAATTTTATGATTAAAACAGATCCGGTATAGCGAATCCTGCACATGCTAATTATCGTTCGAACTCCGGTTTTTTTAAGACAAAATCTCAAAGCGGCTGTTAATTTTACAAATTAACCTCAAAACCTCTCCTGCATTCCGGCAGCAGACTCCACTTTGCTGCCACCACATCTATTTTCAATCGGCTTTTTATTAATGGTTACTAGACCATTTGAGATATGCAGAGCCATCGTTCTGGAAATATGGCCTCCAACATCCTGTTGATGGATCATGAATCCATTTTTCCACAACAGCTTTCTTAACATTGTGAAGTTTCGCTTGCCGATTTTGAAGTAGTCATCCTTACCCAGGGATTTCATACTGGCACCTCCTGCTACAACAATTTTTAGATTTTCTTTTCGGGCGCCCATTTTATAACACTCCTGCAATAACTTTGGAAAACCTGTATCCACATACTTGGCCGGCTGGAGTCTGGCCTTTTCAGGATCAACTTTGGAATGCGGGAGCATCACATGAAGCAGTCCCCCTGCCTTGACCACCGGATCGTACAAAGAAATTCCCAGACAACTACCCAGTGCGTAGGTTACAATGATCTCACCGTCATTATTTGAGACTCGAAGCTCACTGACACCAACTGTCGTTTTCACTCGATTAATCCTCCTTATTTCTGATAAACAGCCGGCTGAAGACTTGTTAATCCAATACCCTTGTCAGGTAAATTCTCCGAATGTCCCAGGAACAGATAACCACCCGGCTCCAGCAGGTCATAGAATCGGGAAACGATCTGCTGTTGTGTCGGGCGCTTGAAATAGATCATAACATTTCGACACATGATCAATTGAAATGGCCCTTTCATCGGCCAGGGTTTCAATAAATTTAATCTGCCAAATGTTATCTTCTTCTGTATGGAGTCTTCAAGTTTATACTCTTCAGTTTCACCCACTTTCCGAAAATACCTCTTACGAACAGAGTCAGGTACACCGGCCAGATTGGAACTCGAATAAATTCCCGTCTTTGCCTTGGCCAGCGCTTCTCCAGAAATATCGGTAGCCAGAATTTTTACCGGATCTGTCCGTGCTTCTCCAATCGCATCCAGGATTGTAATAGCCAGTGTCGCCGGCTCTTCACCCGTCGAGCACCCAGCCGACCACCATTTAACTTGTCGGCCTCCCAATTGAGGAATCACAATCTGCCTGATAAAATCAAAGTGCTGGCTTTCGCGAAAAAAGGAAGTTTTATTGGTCGTCAGAACATCCACAAATGAGAGAAACTCTTCACCTGATTCATCAGTCTCTACATAGTCCAGGTATTCCTCAAAGCTGCTCATCCCCAGCTTTCTAATTCGTTTCATCAATCTTGCGCGTACTAACGCTTGTTTACCTTCATGGAGATTGATGCCGCAATATCGGTCGATCAGTGACCGGACCCTTTCAAAATCCGCAACTTTAAGCTCCATCTGGCCCGGATAAATACCGGTTTCACCTCCAATGTTCATGGTCATTACCCTTTATCGTATTACAGGATTCTATTTTACCCTGAAAACCCGGTTGGGACCACTTCGAGTCAACCGGTAGCTGCAAACTGTTGCTGAAACACTGTCGCTGTATCAAGAATCAAGCCCACACGGCCATCTCCCAAAATTGCACCGCCGGAAACATGCGGCATCTTCACACTCATATCGATCGACTTGCCAACCAGCTGCTGCTGCCCGATCACTTCATCCACCAGCAGAGCAAATTGACGATTATCATTTTTAATGACCAGCAGTGTGCCTTCTACCGGATCTTCTATCGCATTGCCGATAGCAAAAAGCTTATGCAAGCGAACCACAGGTATGGTGCGCTTCATGTAATGAACCTGCTCAACATCACCCATAATGGTGAATATGTCATCCTGCGCTGCCCGGAATGTTTTATCTATATTCATCGTCGGAATTATGAAGCGTTCACTTCCAACTTTTACAAGCATTCCGTCGGTAATTGCCAGTGTGAAGGGTAGTTCCATGGAGATTCTTGTTCCGACACCCAGTTCGGAGTCCACATCCACTTTACCCTGGAGCTGCTCAATTGATCGCCGAACCACATCCATCCCAACTCCCCGGCCGGAGAGATCAGTTACCTGGTCAGCCGAAGAAAAACCCGGCTGAAAGATCAGCTTATAGATCTCTTTGTCCGTGAGACTCTTCCCTGATTCCACAAGTCCCTTTTCGACCGCTTTCTTCAGCACTTTCTCCTTGTCGATCCCCCTGCCGTCATCCTCAATCTCTATAACTACCTTCCCCCCTTCTTGGTACGCCCTGAGCCAGATATTGGCCGAATCTTCTTTACCCGAACTTTTTCTTGAATCGGGATCTTCGATCCCATGATCGATCGCATTGCGAAGCATATGGACTAACGGTTCATTGATCACATCCACCATATTCCGGTCAATTTCCGTCTCTTCTCCAACAGCCGAAAATTTCACCTTTTTACCGGCTTTTCTGCTCAAATCCCGAACCAGCCGATTCATCTTCTGGAATGTCGGCCTCATCGGTACCATCCGCAGAGTCAAACTTGTATCCTGCAGCTCTCT
>SLKI01000053.1 GCA_007134695.1 Balneolaceae bacterium | reverse complement strand
TGGCCCCGGGAATCGTCTCCCCGGTTTCTGCATCTGTAACCTGGCCGCTGATTGCACCCGTTTGGGCAAGTGCAAAAGGTACCAGACACAGAGACAGTCCAATCGTGAACAGTAGCTTTTTTAACATACAAGACCTCGTTTTGTTAAATGTTGAATCTTATGAGATGGAGTAAAAACTGAGCTAAACCCACCTCATAAAGTCACAGAGAGTAACATCCATGATGCGAATTTTACCTCTTAACCAAAAAAACAAATCCAGCGCTGTTTCGCAACATAAATTTAAATACAGGTAAAACTTTTTGAACTTTTGCCTGAATTCGTTTAAAAATTGAAAAAACACCGGTCAAATGCTGTAGTAGAGCATACGATCTTGAAGAAAAGCTGCGATTATAACGGGCCGGCCATCTATTGCCATCCATTTATCCTAAAAAGAGATGGGTGTATTGATAATCTTTGGTGAGTGAGTTACTCCAGATCAGATTCGATTACCTGGATGATCAATCAATAGTAAACCGGATCTCTCTGCGGTAGAGTTCTTCTCCTTCCGGGGAAGAGTAGATGAGTTCAAGTGTATAATCCCGGCTGCGTAAATCGTAGGTTACAATTTCCAGCTCCTGTTCGAAATGCGGTTCATCATGAACATTTTCGATCGTCACAGACCGTTCTGTTTCACTTCGCAGGCCGAACCAGCTGAACCTGCGCTCGGGCTTGATCCTGTAGGTCATGTCGAAACGGTGTATTCCGGTAGAATCTATCGGAATATTATAGACCTCCTGGTAAAATGTAATGTTACTGTTTTCCGGTATGACCCTGTCATGGGCAATTTCTACGCGGTGAAATTCCCCCTGTTCATTCGAATCAGAAAATCCGAAAATCAGGTCGGATATGGCAAATCTGCCCGCATCAATCGGCTCTGTTACTTCTGATTCTGTCGATCCGATAGCCTTCAGGTGACTACGAAAAGCACTGGTTTCCGATATCGATCCGCCGGCATATTCCGTTCTGTCGTGAAGTTCCGCATAAACCGAAATGGCATCGGGAGCAGGGGTATGGGGTATCCACATAAACTCCTTTTCTCTTAGCCCCGACCGCTCAAGATAGTCATAGAGAACTGTGCTGTCTGTATGCACGGTTTCAGAACTTTGTCCGTCATTGACAGGCCGAATCGATCGAATCAGCTCATAATTAAAAGTACGAATATTCCGGGTATCATTTCTCTTTCTGAGCTCACTGTACCTCACTGCCTGTTCAACGTCACTTTCGATATATACTCTTAAATAGGGTTGCAGTTCCTCATCCAGAAAACGATACGTATAGACCTCCAGAGGGATATCAAACACCGAGTCCAGATGGCTGGAAATATCTCCCGGTGCCCGGGTCTGCCGTTCAAGCATCCTGTGGCTGTTGGTCTGCTGAAACTGGCGCGGCAGTGAACTGGGTATCCGGTCTATTAAACTGGAGTATCGATTCAGCATCTGATCATAGGTCCGGCCGAAAAACTCATCTGTACTGGCCAGCTGACGATAATACATGATCTGCATGATTAACGCAGGTGGTATCACCTCCTGCACACTGCCATTGCCGGTATTGACATCACTGAAGTCGATGTCGGTTCGTTGTCCGTCATCATCCTGGGAACGCCCTCCCTGCATATTCCCGCCGGACTGTTCATTGATGATCCCGATGGAGTAGGGACGGTTTCTTGCCGACATGCTGTAGGCCGCCGACGGGACAAAATCGTCAACCGATTTCTTGAGGCTCATGCGGCTTCCGCCCCCGGTATTACCGAAAAGATAGATAACATTGTCATTTCGGTCGGATAACCCTTCATAAACCCAGACTTCATAGCGCGGATACTCATGGTAGGAGCGTACCATGTAAAGTGTATTTAAATAGTGAGTGGTATTGGAAGCACTCTCGGCATCTGCCCCATGCATGCCGTCGTCCAGCCGGCTGGCCAGAAGCGCGTTGACAAAACCGGGATTGTATTGGAAGATGCCCGTACGAGTCCTGTTCGGCTCGCCGTAGCGGATATAAATACCTCCCCGATCGTCAAACTCCTGCCGGCCGCCGTCATCGAAATTTTCCAATGCATAGTTGATCCGCTCCCAATGCTCAATGAGCCGCTCATTGTATTGATCGGCAACAGTTAAATCCCGCTCTCTCCAGAATTGAGAAATTTTGTTTAACACTTCCACATCCCCGTCCTCTACCATCTGTCTAAGAAACCGGGCTTCTCGCTGTCCCAGCAGAGACTCCATATAGGTCAGTTCCTGGTGAAGTGCAGTCTTCTCCTTTTCTGTTATCGATTCACCCGATAGCCCCCAGTAATAGATGCGGCTCGCTTCTTCGTAGTATTCTCTGAGTTGTTCCTCAGTTACAAGCCGGATAAACTCCTGGCTAACCCGGAAGTCAGGGCTGTCGACAACATCAACATACTCTTTCCATTTATGAATCGCCGTTTCATAATTTCCCTGATCCTTTTCAGAAAGGCCTTGTTCATAGAGGTCCTCCCCTGAATCCGGCCGTTGCCCAGGATCCATTGAATGGCCGGCAGTGGACTGGCCTGAATTCCGGCGTTCCGAAATCTGAATCAAGCCAATTTCATCTCGATCATCCACCTCTGCCAATAAGGTGCCCAATTTGGAATCAGTATAAATTGAACCGGTGGCGGAAACTGTCTGGGAAGCGTTGTGAAAAGCAAAAATAAAGATGACCAACAGAGCAAGCCCGCGAATCATGCGCGACAGTCGGGTGCCATTGAAATACTGACCAGCTATCACGTGTATGATTGTAACTTCGGGCTTCATATCAGCAGGGCTTTGTATGAAACTTACACCCTAATTCTGTTAATTACCTATCCATATTAAATAATGGTCTGAACCTTATCAATATTGTCTGTAAAAAGAAGTTTATTTTGATCCAATTTAAAAGCTTTACAGTACCACTTTTCGCGGCGTGTCCATCGGCAACCTTACCAGAACTTCATAATTGAGATTATTACTCAATTCTCCGAACGATGCGAGCGTAATCTCACGATCTCCCTGCCGGCCGATCAGCACGACTTCGTCGCCCCGCTCCACCCCGGGAATATCGGTAACATCCACCGTCAACATATTCATATTGACCAGCCCCGCCACCGGTGCCCGTTCTCCGCGAATCAGCACGAACCCGGTATTGGTCAGATTCCGGCCAAAACCGTGAGAATAACCGATCGGTACAGTGGCAATACGGGAAGCCCGATTGGTCAGGTAGATATTTCCATAGCCTACAAACTCTCCTTCATCGACTTGTTTCACGCTCATGACATGGCTGCTCCAGCGAAGAACTCGACTTAGCGGGTCCTCTCCTCCTCTTCGGTCTTCCCTCTTGAGCAGCATATAGGTTTCCCGGCTTGGCCAGAACCCGTACTGTGCTATTCCTGTGCGAACCATATTGTAAATAGTATCGGGATATCCGAGCAAGGCGGCAGAACTTGCAGCATGGATATAGGGGATCTCTCTATCCAGGCCTTCTCGAAACTCCTCCACAGCATTTTTGAAGCGTCTTTTCTGCTCGGTGATACGTACATAGTTGGCTACACTCTCCGCCCCGGCAAAGTGCGTGCAGATACCATCAACCTGAATATGATTCCCGTTACTATTGATAAAGCTGATAACTTCTTCATGCTCCTCCGGCTCAAAACCAGTACGGTGCATCCCAGTTTCCAGCTGCAGGTGTACCCGGGCTTTTCTTCCCACTCTCTCTGCAGCTTCCGTAGCTTTTTTTAATCTTCCAGTTTCAAAAATGTAAAACGAGATATCGTTCTCGATCGCCCACTCCAACGCTTCGTCAACAATATCTCCCATGATCATGATATGCGTTTCTGGCCGACACTTGGCTCTGACCGCTTTAACCGCTTCATCAGCACTAAAAACAGCGAAATGACGGACTCCGCACTCTTCTGCAAGAGGCAGAAACGGTTCAATTCCGTGGCCATAGGCGTTCCCTTTGATGACCGAGGAGATTGTTGCCTCTTTTCCGGCTCGTTGCCGAAGAAACTGCAAATTACTTTTTAAAGCCGGCTTGGAGAGCTCGATAACCGAAGGATAGAATGAAAGATCCGATCTCTGTTCCATAATCTTAAATCACATTTTCTTCCTTTAGGATTTGAATAAAAAGAGTTACAGCCGCAGGTATCAAGTTGTCATTAAAGTCGTAGCTGCTGTCGTGCAGATGCGGATGGTCTCTGCCGGCTCCCAGCCCGACCAATGCTATCTTTGAAACTTCGGAAAAGCGGCCAAAATCTTCTGACCAGGGAAACGGCTGCTGCAGCTCTTTCGTCTTAAACCCTTCCTGTTTTGCTCCTCTCAAGACCTTCTCAAGACAGGCTTTATCGTTGATTGTTGCTGCAAAAGGCTCTAACTCCTCGATATCAAGTTTTAGATTATATTCAAAAGCCAGATTCCTCGCTTTCTCCTCAACTCCGGCCCGAAACTCTGAAAGCAGTTCACCGGTTGACGCTCTTAATGTTACCCCGATTTCTGCTTCGCCCGGCGTCGTTCCGAACGCCTCTTCTCCAAGCCGCGTATAAATTGTCGTGGAGAATGCAAAAGATTCCCGTCCTGCCGTCTCCCGCCCCTCCGCTTCCACATATTGAACAAACCGGGCCATCGCTCCGGCCGGGCTTCTGCCCTGATGCGGGTAGCCTGCATGGCTGGTTGCTCCTGTCAAGATGATACGCAGACCAACAGAAGCGGCGGCAAACGCCCCTTCACGCCAGACCAGCAGGTTTTCATCGAAACCCGGCAGGTTGTGAAAAGCATAACCGCGGTCGAACTGCAACTTGTTCAGTTTCGGGTCCTGGAGCATCCATAATGCTCCTTCCCCAGTCTCTTCGGCAGGCTGAAAAAGCAGGCAGACTTCGCCGGATTTCGGGCGGTTGCTGCCAAGATAACGTGCAACTCCCAACAACGAAGCCATATGCCCGTCATGGCCACAAGCATGGGATTTCCCGGGTTCCGATGAGCGATGTGCCCGGCTTCCGGTTTCGGGAATCGGCAGGCCGTCGAGTTCGGCCCGAAACATAATTCGGGGGCCATCTTCCTCACCAAGATAGCGGGCGATCACTCCATATCCGCCGACACCCGTAAGAATTCGGTCCGGGCCGGTTTTTTCCAGCTCCGTTTTGATATACTCCGCCGTCTTCTCTTCCCTTCCGGAGGTTTCCGGATGGCGGTGAAGAAATCGGCGGATCTCTTTCAGCTTTTCATAGTCGATTAAAGCCATAGAGACTCAAGATAGGACTTTGACCGGTGAATCTGCACAGGCTGCAGGAGATCGCCCGAAACCCGGTGTAGTTCCCGTCAAACTTAATCCACAACATCTGGTTTCACGACATCAGAACCCTATCAAAAGAGCGGTATGTAATAAAACCTGGCCGCAAATAAGCAGGGTTGGGATATCCCTTGTGAAAAAATCACTAATAGAGGTTGCCGAGTATCAGCCTCGGGTCCGGATAGAGCTTCAGAGCTTCGTCGAGATCTTCAGGGGCTACAACCCCCGGCATGTCGGCTTCACCCGGGTCACGGGGGCTGATCTGATAGTGCAGATGCGGTTCCCAATAGCCGTTTTCATCGATTTCACCGATCTCGGCAAACGGCACCCCCTGCTGAAGCACTTTTCCTACAGGATTATGCTCCAGAGAATCACGAGTCAGATGGCCGTGAAGCGCATAGAAAAGTTCACTTGCTATCCGGTGTTTTAAAACAATGGTGGGCCCGTAGTTGCCGGGCTGATGGTGGTCGGCCTGGTGGACGACCACTCCGCGCCAGGCTGTATAGACCGGTGTCCGGGCCGGTGCCCATAAATCGATACCCATATGGATATTGCGCCGGTTGGCGTATTGAGGCGCCGTATACATATTTTTGCGAACCTCGTGATATCGGCCAACTCCCCAGACAGCAGAACGTACCTCACGGCGGTTATAACCTTGTGTAAAATCGAATACGACCGCCTCATCCGGCAGCTTGACAACCGGATGAAATTTGATACCTGCAAAATCTTCCCGCCTCAACATACCCGATACTTCAATTTCACAATTCGTGCCTTGTAATCCGGTTAACAACCGAACTTCTACTCCACATGTTTTTCGATGTAGTCCGAACTCATCAGGCTGAGAGCCCCCATATATTTCAACTTGAACCGAATAATATCGCCAACTTTGTAATCGTTGGGGTTGTCTCCCACATTGAGTATCAACATGTCGGAGCTGGCGTCTGTAATATCGATTGTGGGATCAAGTGGTTCAAGGTAGTCGGGCTGAACATCCAGATAGCCGATATCCAGAATCGCTCTGAAGGCTGTTTTTCCCATCTCCGTACTGTCGATTTCGGAAACTTTTCCCTGCGGATTAACCCCGAGCTCTCCACTGGGAACCATCGGCTTTTCTGATATTTCGATAATCCTTGCGTTCAGCTCCAGTACCTTGTCGCTCATTCCTTCAATCGTATCTCCGGTAAATAGATTTTTTCCGAAGAAGAGCGCCTCACCGACACGAAAGTGATTCACACCGGCCGGCAGCTGGCCACTCAGTAACAACGGAATCGTTACTGTCGTCCCTCCCGAAACCAGCGGAATCGACTTGTCGAACTGCAGTTCGATAATCTGTTTATAAAGTGCCAGCTGGATCAGTTTGTCGCCATCGGGCATTACGCCGTGAAGGCAGTTGAGATTTGTACCCAGACCGATCACCTCGATTCCCGGAAGGTCGAACACCTTGCCGTAAAAACTGACAAGTTCTTCTCTGAGAACCCCTTCCCGCAGATCTCCCATCTCGATCATGATGATCACTTTGTGCACTTTCTCCTGGCGCACCGCTTCTTCAGAGAGCGCGTGGAGAGTCGTAAGTTCGGTATTGAGGCTTGCATCAGCAAACTGGACAATCTCCGGGATTATATCCTTTGGCGGAGGTTTGATGTAAACGGTCATCGTACCCGGATCGATCTCCTTGATTCTCTCGAGATTGCTGATTCGCGAATCGTGAACTTCCTTGATACCCAGGTTAATCACCTCTTCCAGGTAACTTTGCGTACCACAGAGAAGTTTGGTTGTGATCCCCCACTTGATCCCGTGTTTCTTAAAAAGCTCGTCCAAATATTTGAAATTGTGATCGAGCTCGTCCCGAAATAGTGTTAATGAAGCCATCTATTTGTTCAGACGCATTTCAAGGTACTTGTTAGTAAAACCGTACTTGGCGTACAAATGTTTCGCCGGATTCTCCGGCTCTACGTGCAGGGCGATATCTCCGCGGGTCGCCTTGATGATTCTCTCCATAAGTGCTTTTCCCAAACCCTGGCCCCTGGCGTCCTTGTGAACGGCAATATAAACCAGAATATGTTCAGGAATATACCCTTCCATATTGGTGTCGTTGATCACAACTGCACCCATAATTGCTCCATCGCTATGGGCTACCAACACGACGCCGTCCTGCCCCGGCCGATCGCCATATGCATAGGCGATACTTTTAAGAATTGCCTCTTTCTCATCCCCGAACTGGTCGAGATGTTCAAAGAGAAAGTCGGCGATCTCATTGCGGGTGAAATCGGTCGGGTTTTTCTCGTCGGAGTAGATCAGATCGAATTGGATATCCATAATGTTGTCTGGTCCGGGTTCGATAGTAAAAGTATCGAATCTCAAATGGTTTCAAGTCGGATGATTCATGCTTGATGGCTGGCGATGTGTCACCGGTTATTGCCGGTTTGCAGATCTCCTTTTGGGTGCAGTTATATAACTTACAACGATAAATGATAAAGCCGAAGCGGTAATTCCAAACACATTGGCGTCGAGTCCCAATGGCAACGTTTCAAACGCAACTTGTAGTGTAACCGTAGTCCCTCCCCCCAAAATCATCGCCACCAGGGCCCCTTCAGGTGTACTCTTCTTCCAGTAGAGGGCCCCGATGACCGGTACGAACAGGCCGGATACCATAAACGCATAGGAGTAGAGCATCAGTTCGAGCACGTTTTCCATCTGCCAGGCGAGCAACAGAGCGGCTGTACCGATAATGAGCGTAACCACCTGGGAATAACGCAAGAACGACTTGCTTTCGTGGTTCATCTCCCGAAAGTAGCCGATTATATCGGATACCACATTCCCCGATGAGGCGACCAGGCAGCTGTCGGCAGTTGAGAGGATAGCGGAAAAATAGGCTGCCATCATCACTCCCATCAATCCGACAGGTAAAACAGTTCTCAAAAGCATCGGCAGCCCGGTTTCGGGGTCTGTCTCAGCTATATCGACCGCCCCCAGGTATTCAAACATCCCCTGATCGGCCGCCACCCTGGCAAACAGCCCGAGCAGTACCCCCATAAAAGCCATTGCCGGCCATTCAAAAAGCCCCGCCATAAACCAGGCACGTTTGGCGGTTCGTTCATCCCGTGAGGCATAGATCCTCTGGTAGAGCGTCATCCCGACAAACCAGATCGGCACGATGGATGCGCCCCAAAAAACGGCATCCTGCCAGGTGATATTCGTCAAGGTTAACATTTCAGGTGCAACGGTCTCACGAATCGCTTCCATTCCGCCGATTGCCGAATAGGAGACCGGAATGCCGACAAAGATCAGGCCGAGCATAAGGATCGACCACTGAATGGTATCGGTATAGATCACCGCCTTCAGCCCTCCGAGAACTGTATAGAGTACCGCAACGGCCCCCATAATCAGAAGTGCCGTGTTCAGATCGAGATTCGCAAAAGTTCCGTCGGCGAGCTTTGCACCTGCGAGTAATTGGGAACTGGTGAACCCGGCGTAGCCTACGGCAGAAATAATTCCGGCAACCAGCGCTACTCTTGCCGAGTAGTAGTGTTCAAAGATTTCCGGGAACGTATACGCTTTGTCGAAGGCCGGATTGGATTTGACCTTTGGGATGAGCAGAACGGCCGCCATCCAGGCGCCCACCAATCCGGTGAAAAGCATCCAGGAGCCGGAGATGCCGATCACAAAGCCAAGGCCTCCAAGGCCGATCGAAAACCCGCCGCCTACATCTGTTGCTACGACGGATAGCCCGATGTGCAGGCTGTTCATCTTTCGGCCGCCTACATAGTAGTCGTCCCCTCCCTGATTCTTCCTGTGAAAGTATAAACCGAATGCAAGTAACCCGATGATATAGAGAACAAAGATCGAAAGATCTATCGGATTCATATGATTACAGCATACCGCCCTGTTGCGGGCAGATCATTTTTTGCCGGTTCAAATTACCGGTGACTTTCTGTTTTATATGCGGCCTAAAGAAATCAATAAATTAGATCGGAATCAAAAGTGGGTTTCATAGGCAGAAATCAGGAGTTTTATCCGAATTGACTTGCCTTGAAAATTGAAAATTTCAGTCGCTCTCATGCGAAATGAAATCGGCGATCAAGGAGCTGAAGTGGAGAATTCGCAGAAACCCGCATCAGCAGTCCGGAGGACATATGCGAGTCGTATCGATCGGTATATCCAGAGAATCTTCATAGAGTGCACCCAGCCGTTCGGTGCTGAACATGATATCAAACGGGTCATTCAGAACACGTTCCAAAAAACCCCGACTATAGTGGGTGTACCGAATCCGGAACATATCCTCACGTAAATGGTGGCAGCTAAAACTTGGTGATCCCGGCGATTGCGGTACCAATTGAATCATCTCAATCGGTTTGAACGTAAAAGTGAGCGGTTCTTCCGGTCGATCCTCATCAGGCTGAAGAATCCGGGTTGACCCCCAGTGGGGCATCGTTCCCAGGCGATTGGGGAGAAATGTACCAACCCGGAGCTCAATGGATCCTCCGTTCACCGGACTGAACTCCAGTGTTATATCGGAATGGCAAGTTTGATTGAGCGGTTCAGCCTGGGCTTCAGCCCGGGTGGGAGTCAAAATCGATACTTCGATGCCGGATCCGTTCGGACGCTGAATGCTCAGCCGATAGTGTGTGTCGGGAGTCAGCTCCTCCTCGACCCGGTAGTTGTGGAGAAAAATATCTTCGTACTCCCAAACTTCACTCTCAAGAATAGTCTGATCACCGGACTCCAGATTTTCCAGCTTTACCGAGGCATTTATATTCCGGGTCGAATCGGTGGTTAACGGCGAATTCATATCCCCGATCCGGATATAGTTCACTTCCTCATTCAGATCCAGTGCACCAAATACCGAGAATTGACCCCTCTCTCTGTCTATAGGATCAAATTGTACATCGCATGCAGCGATCATAAGGGCTGCAAAACCAGCGACTGCCACAAGAGCCGGTACAATAGGTGGTCTGTTTTTTGATAAGTTCCGAAACATGAGCAGATGGCCATCGCTTCAGGTAATTTTTTAATGTATCGAATCCCGCACTGATCTGCCATACAGGGATTTCATAAGCTTGAAAAGAAGCAATAACAAAAAAAAGGCCCTCTGCTACTGCAGAAGGCCTTGCAGGGCCATTTACCAGGCCCAAAGTTTAGTGGCGGGGGTAGGACTTGAACCTACAACCTTCGGGTTATGAGCCCGACGAGCTACCAATTGCTCCACCCCGCGATCAGACTTTTAATATACGGTGAATTCCTGCTATTTGTCAAGCTAATCGAACGGTTCTTCACGGCCCGAAAACCTTCTCTCTCATCAGAGATCACTGACTGTATTCAATTTCACAAAGCCTGAATCAAAAGGATCTGCAAACCCGGAATTTTGCAGTATCCGACTCAATTCAATAAAAAAATTCGGTTCTTAGGTTTTGCAATTAAAAAGGTAACTTTCATATCCTTGAACCTCGTTCGAGAGACAATCCCGGCTTTAAAAAAACGACCGACCATGATGAAAAAGTCTACATCAATTGCACCCGATCAGGTACACGACATTCTGAAAAACCATATTCTGGCCGACGGCTACGATCTGGTACTGGACCTGGATAAAAGCAAGGGGGCCAGATTACATGATGCCAGAACAGGCAAAGATTATCTCGATTTTTTCACTTTTTTCGCATCTAACCCTCTCGGCATGAATCACGACCGGCTGGCGGGTGACAGGGAGTTTGTCGATAAACTGGGCCGAACTGCAATCAACAAGCCCTCCAATTCGGACGTCTATACCGAACAGATGGCAGAATTTGTAAGTACTTTCGACCGTGTAGGAATTCCAGACTATCTGCCCTACGCGTTTTTCGTCTCCGGAGGTGCCCTGGCTGTTGAAAACGCCCTCAAAGTTGCCTTCGACTGGAAGGTTCAGAAAAACTTCAGAAAAGGATACCGGGTAGAGAAAGGGCATAAAGTTTTGCACTTCGACCGTGCTTTTCACGGGCGAAGCGGATATACACTTTCCCTAACAAATACCGAACCGGTTAAAACCCGGTACTTTCCCAAATTTAACTGGCCCCGTATTCACAACCCGGCTATAACGTTTCCACTGAACAAGGAAAACCGTCACTCGGTGGAGGAAGCGGAAAAGCAGGCCCTGGCACAGGCGGAACGCTATTTCGAGGAGTACAAAGATGAGATCGCCTGCATTCTTCTCGAACCGATCCAGGGAGAGGGCGGAGACAACCATTTTCGCCCGGAATTTCACAAGGAGCTTCGTCGGCTGGCCGATGAAAATGAAGCTCTGCTGATCTACGATGAGGTTCAGACCGGCGTGGGGCTGACCGGAAAATTCTGGTGTCACGAGCACTATGTAAAACCGGATATCCTTGCTTTCGGAAAGAAAGCGCAAATTTGCGGAATATTGGCCTCGAAACGTATTGACGATATCGAAACCAACTGCTTTCATGTCTCCTCCCGAATTAATTCAACCTGGGGCGGCAATCTGGTCGACATGGTCCGATTTACCCGAATCCTGGAGGTAATCGAAGAGGAGAACCTGGTGGATCACGCTGCTGAAACCGGTAACTGGTTTCAGGAGCGTTTGAAAAAACTGGCCGGGAATCAGCCGATATTCAGTAATCCGAGAGGACTCGGGCTTTTCTGCGCGATTGACCTGCCCGACACCGCTTCCCGGGACAAACTTCTCAAACAATGCCTCAAAAACGGACTGTTAATTCTTGGATGCGGAACAAAAACCGTCCGATTCCGTCCTCCGCTGACCATAACCAAAGAGGAGCTCGACGAAGGGATCGATATTATTTCGAAGAGTGTAAAAACCCTTGGCGGAGATGCCGCTCAAACAAATGGAGCGTAATCGTTGATGCAGCTTGATGCAATTTGTTAACCCTCTTCCTCCATGGCCGATGGAATTGCAGACTCATAGCGATCTGTCAGCTCATCCACCTGAATCCGGATAATTTGATCAATTTCCAGAAAGTTGCCTCCGACTTTTCCAAGCTTATAGTAGGGCAAACCGGCGGACTTCACCTGCTTTTCAATGGCGGCTGAATTATCTGCCGGCACAGTAACAACCACACCTGATTGAGCTTCACTATAAAGAAGCTCGTAATCAGAACCATTCATCTCCTTGACCGAAACGAGAGCACCCTTCCCGGACATGATCGCCATCTCCGCCAAAGTCGTTGCCAGACCGCCATCGGAAATATCATGAGCAGCATTGATCTGCTTTTTTCGGATCATTTCCAGCAATTCTTTTTGCAGCTTTACTTCAAACTCAATGTCCAATGAAGGCGCGTCGCCGGTAGTTTTCCCGTGGATATGGCGCAGATATTCCGATCCTCCCAGTCCCTTGCGAGCAGCCCCGAGATAATAGATCAGATCTCCCCTGTTTTTGAATTGCGGGGTCATGGTGTGTTCATAGACATCCTCCACCAGGCCCAGCATTCCAATCACCGGAGTCGGGAAGACCGCCCCGTCCGGATTTTCATTATAAAAACTGACATTGCCACCGGTTACGGGAGTGTTGAGTGCCCGGCAGGCTTCTCCCATTCCTGCCAGTGCTTCACGAAACGTCCAGTAGACCTCCGGTTTGTATGGATTGCCGAAATTGAGGCAATTGGTAATCGCCAACGGTTGGGCGCCGCTGCAGACGACATTCCGGGCTGCTTCAACTACAGCAATTTGCCCTCCCCTTCGCGGGTTCAGGTAAACATAGCGGCCGTTACAGTCTGTTTTCATTGCCAGCCCCCGACGGGTTCCTTTCAGCCGCACAACCCCGGAATCGGTGGCACCCGGGGCGTTCACAGTATTGGTCCTGACGGTTGTATCATACTGCTGGTGCGCCCATCTTTTCGAAGCGATGTTCGGTGAGCCGAGAAGCTTTATCAAAATTTCGTTGTGGTCTTCAGGATGGTCCAGGGATGATTCGTCAAAATTCTGCACATCATCCAGATATCCGGGCTTCTTTACTTCCCGCTTGTATTGCGGGGCACCACCGCCGAGTACCAGGGAGTCGGCAGGAATATCCGCCTTCACTTCCCCGTCTTTCCAATAGGTAACCCGGTCCCCTTCGACGACCTGGCCGATCACCACCGCATTCAGGTCCCACTTTTCATAGATATCGATCAGTTCCTGTTCCCGGCCTTTATCTGCAACCACTAGCATCCGTTCCTGGCTCTCACTCAATAGAAGTTCGTATGCAGTCATCCCCGGTTCGCGGGCCGGAACTTTGTCGAGGTCGATCTTCATACCCTCTTTACCGCGGGCCGCCATCTCCGATGTGGAACACGCAATTCCGGCGGCACCCATATCCTGAATCCCGACGATTGCACCGGTTTTCAAAGCTTCAAGTGTTGCCTCGAGCAACAGTTTTTCCGTAAACGGGTCTCCAACCTGTACACTCGGGCGTTTCGATTCACTCTCTTCGCTGATCTCTTCGGAGGCGAATGTTGCACCGTGAATACCGTCCCTTCCCGTACTGGACCCGACAATCAACACCGGATTCCCAACACCTTTCGATGTCGCCGATGCGGTCTCACCCACTTTTACGATCCCTACACTCATCGCATTCACCAGCGGATTTCCCTCATAGGCATCATCAAAATAGATCTCTCCGCCCACCGTGGGAATTCCGAATGAATTTCCATAATCGGCTATCCCCCGCACCACTCCGTCGAGCAGATACCGTACTCTCGGATTCTCCAGCTTGCCAAAGCGGAGACTATTGAGCGATGCGATCGGTCGGGCTCCCATTGTAAAGATGTCTCGGTGGATCCCACCGACCCCGGTTGCCGCTCCCTGGTAGGGTTCAATTGCTGAAGGGTGGTTATGACTTTCGACTTTAAAAGCGCAAGCCATTCCGTCGCCGATATCTACCAGGCCTGCATTTTCTTCTCCCGCTTCCACAAGCAGTTGCTCACCTTCTCTCGGCAACTTCTTCAGTTCCAGAATGGAGTTTTTATAGGAGCAGTGTTCACTCCACATGACCGAATAGACTCCAAGCTCAGTAAAGGTAGGAGTCCGTCCGAGATAATCGATGACCATTTCATATTCCTGCTCGGTCATCCCGTGGTCCAAGGCGAGTTCAAGATTTACTTCCGGTTCGGCGACTGTTGATGATGGCATAATGGGATTCAATGGGTTGGTCTTGTGGCAGACCAAAATAAAGATTTTACGACTCTCTTTCCCCCCGAATTCTAACCTCTTTCTATCGGCTGTATCTGTCTCCCGGCTGTATCTGTCTCCCGGCTGTATCTGTCTCCCGGCTGTATCTGTCTCCCGGCTGTATCTGTCTCCCGGCTGTATCTGTCTCCCGGCTGTATCTGTCTCCCGGCTGATTCCATCTGCCGGATTTATCAAACAGCCGGCTGTACTATCTGCCTGTAATAGAAACCCGCTTAACAGTGTTGTCTGTAGATGTAACGGATCACCTGAGTCCGAAAACCCTGTGAATGTTAAACCCGAACCGGAATTCACCCTCCAGGAAATTGTGCCGGTTGTTGGCCATCATATGGGCTTCGTTATGCCATTGGCTGGAGGTCAGGAAAATCTGAAAGGTATGCCCGCCCGTATCGATATGCAGAGCCCAGCCCATCGTATCCTCGGACCCCGGGTTACGGTCGCCCAGAACCGGAAGATACTCCCCGCTCAATGCAAATCGGTCGTTCAGTTCGTAAAAAGCGATGATGCCAAGTCCGATCAGCCGGTCCGGAGTGTCGGCGGAAGCAGGGAAAAAGTGAGCTTCCGGTGCATTGTACCAGGCGATCATCGGAGAGAGCTGGAGCGTCAGGCCGTTAATTTTTCTGGCGATCATAACCGACGAGTGCCAGGCCAGCCGATCCCCGAAATCAAAGCCCATTCCGGATTGTGTGTTGGTCAACAGGGAAAAGCTCAACGCCAGGTCGAGAGGACGGCTGTCATCACGTTTCTGGCGTATCAGATTCCATTTGCCTCGCAAATCCACGATGTTATTGAATGTCATACGTCCAAGGCCCAGATCGAACCGGTCGTGTATTCCGGCCTCTATTCCGATTCGGGTATTCGCTCCGTCATCCAGGCCAAAAAACCTGTCGATACCTCCATCCACCAGCCCGAATGTATGAAGCACCGTACTGTTCAGATTCCCGGACGGCATACCGAGAACCGTATTGAGCCCAACGTTTGATGTTGCCCAAAAAATGTGGTCAACGGGTGCATCGGGCAGGGCCCGTTCTCTCTCCAGCTGCGCTGTCGACGGTTCGGTCAATAACAGGCAGATCAGGAGAGTTGCCGGCAATTGAAATAGATAGGTTCCGATTTTCATATTCGATGATCTTGTTTTGGTTTGTTAAACCCGGTTTCGGGTTATTACATCTCGCCCCGTTCTCTCGGTTCCAGCAGGGCATCGATGCGTACATCCATCTCATCCCGGACACGATAGATCAATATACCGGGAGGTTCAATGTTGTAATCGGTTATATCCAGAATCCATTCCGCCGTGATTCGAATTGAATCCCCTTCTCTTTCGAGCGTTCCGTCAAGCGATATTTCACGGGTAACTCCGTGAATCGTAAATTCACCTTCAACAGTCACACTCTGAATTCCCCCGGCATCAGGATCCACACTTCCAGAAAAAAACCCGGTAAACTCGGCAAAAGGGTGCTCATCCACCTGAAGCGTTCGGTACATGTCGCGATCCCTTCTGGAGATGCCGGTTTTCAGAGATTCCAGATCGAGGTAGAAATCGATCAGGTTCTCTTCAAAATCGATCATCCCCGTCAGATAGTCCGATACACCCGTAAACGTATGCAGAGGTACGCTTGAGGTGAACTCGGCATGTCCGTTTTCGGTGATATAGATCAGATCGGTAACCGGGTGGGTTTCGGCTGCGTAAGAGGCCGTGAATGTCTCTTGGGCCGGATTCTCAATCTTCTCCACACCCGGATAGAGGCCTGGCAGAGAGATGACCAGGATCAGCACCGACAGACAGAGCTTCAGTTGAACGACTAACTTCAAAATATTCCTGTGAAAATTAAGCCCGGGGTGGATGCGCTCCCATCTGGCAGGCATCCGAAAAGAATCCCCGGGGCGAACATATTGATCTACGATTTAAAATCATTGTGAATGACCTTAATCCCGTAAACCATCAATATCCGTTTCCATTTCCGTCATCTCCGTCGCCATCTTCTTCATCCCCTTCACCGGATTCTACGACCTCAATCACGCCGGTCATATTTTCCTGAACATGTGGAATGCAGAAGTAGGGATAAGTGCCGGTTTCATTAAATGTATAGGAGTATTCACCGCCAGGGTTGACATCTCCACTGTTAAAAACCCCGTCGTGTTCACCATCCGTTCCACTCGTCACTGTGTGAACCATTCCGCTCTGGTTGACCCAGGTCACGGTTGTACCCACTTCGACGGTCAAATCCGCAGGAGTGAAACTGGTGCCTACCATACCGACATCGTTCGGCCCGAGTTCGGTGGGTGGATCATCATTGTCGTTATCATCATATCCGCTATCGGTCGACGAGTCGCAACCGGCCATCACAAGCAGAAAAACAGTGATCAGGCTGGTCCATTTGAAAAAATCAGCACGACTCGGCCTTTCGTCAGATCCCTTTCTATTAAATAAATGAGTCATTTTTCTGTGGTTTTGATCTTTATGGTTACTGGTAATACACATGTCAAGGCGAATACAACTATGTAAAACGATCACAAACAATAGTTTTGCAAGCAAATCAAGGGTGCGGTCACATAGAGTATGTTATCCTGATGAACAGCAGCTCATTACAACCGATTGAAAAAAATATCGGTTGATTGAATCTGAGCTATAACTTGTTTTAGCCTTAACTAACTTTAAAGTTATAACGATATAAGACAATGTCAAGTTGAAGGTTATCCCCTAATGGAACACCGACTTAGATTAGCATACCGGATCTGAAGCACTGCCGGTTATCCGCCCGGCACCGAGGGCAATTCGCTTTGATACTCCTCAAGTGTAAATTCATCGACCTGAATCGCATCGAATCTCGCCTCTTCGGCCAGGCGCAACTGTTCGGCTTCCTCACGGCTGATCACTCCCTGTTCGACCGCATCAGTCAATTGATCCCGGACCGGTGCTTTCCTGATTTTTTTCTCTTTGACTGCCCGGTAGAGTTTTTGATAGATCGGCCCGGATTCGGCAATCATGCTCAATGCATACTCGTACCTTCCGAGTGCTTCCTCCTTTGATCCTGGAATATAGATATGCTCGGTCATTCTCTCTCGCTGTTCTCCGGGCATCTGCATCGCAGTAGAGAGTTTATGCCCCAATTTGTCTGATGGCGGCCTTCCGATTCGGTTGATCCGTGACCAGAGTGCAACCGGCCCGCGAAAGAGCCAGCTCAATGCCGGTACACGAATCTCCTGAAGAATCTGATCAAATGCCGTCTGAATTCGCCAAAATGAATGTTCCATCGCCCATTCGAACCAGACTCGATCCTCGTTGCGCTTTCCCTCCGCCTCATAGCGGCGCAAGGTAGCGGCAGCCAGGTACATCCAGCTCAGAATATCGGCATAGCGGCCGCTGATCTTCTCCTTGATCTTCAGGGAACCTCCATAGGAGAAGAGGGCCATATCGGCTAAAAAGGCAAAGCTGGCCGAAGACCATGCCAGGCGCCGATAGTATTTTGCTGACGGGCGGCCCGAATAGGGGCGTGCAAGCCAGCCTCTTGTCACACTCAGTAAAACCGACCGAACTCCATTGCTGATTACGTGGCCGATATGACTCCACAACGACTTATCGAACTGCCGGACATCCCCGTTCATCAGTGCATCAATCTCTTTGAAAGCGTAGGGATGACAGCGAATAGCCCCCTGCCCAAAGATCATCAGTGACCTTGTGAGAATATTGGCTCCCTCAACAGTGATGGCGATCGGTGTGGCAATATAACCGTTGGCAAAGATATTTCGAGGCCCACGCGAGATACCGGCTCCGCCGGAAATATCCATCGCGTCGTTAATGATCTCCCGAGCAAGCTCTGTAAAATTGTACTTGGCTATAGCAGTTACTACTGCCGGTTTGGCCCCTTTGTCCAGTCCTCCACAGGTAAACCTCCGGGCCGACTCCATCAAATAGGTGTAGCCGCCGATTCGGGCCATCGGTTCCTCAATTCCTTCAAACCGGCCGATATTGATTCCAAACTGTTTTCGTATAGCTGCATAAGCTCCGATCGCTCTTGTACAGACCATAGCTCCGCCGAGGCCCTGTGCAGGCAGCGAAATACCCCGTCCCACTGAAAGTGACTCCATCAGCATTCGCCAGCCGTTGCCTGCCTCTTTCAGCCCGCCAATCACCGCATCGGCCGAAACGACCACATCCTTACCTCTTGTAGGGCAATTGTGAAAGGGAACTCCCAAAGGGTCGTGCCGTTTTCCTATATCCACACCATCCAGGTCACTCTGTACCAACGCACAGGTGATGCCGAGTTCCTCTCCTTTCCCCAGCAGATTTTCCGGGTCATAGAGTTTAAAAGCCAGGCCGATTACCGTGGAG
This sequence comes from Balneolaceae bacterium, assembly GCA_007134695.1. GTDB lineage: Bacteria > Bacteroidota > Rhodothermia > Balneolales > Balneolaceae > SLK101. The sequence goes on along the minus strand of SLKI01000053.1, from coordinate 61,958 downwards.
ATAGAAGCGAGAGTGATGTAGCGTTTATCCCAGTTGAGCCGGATTTTCAGCTCACCACTTTCATCCTTAAACAGATGTCCTGAAGACTCGATTGCACCTGCATCCGAGCCGGCATTGGGTTCGGTAAGGGCAAAACAGGGCATCTCCTCTCCTGATGCCAGCCTGGGCAGATAGTGTTTTTTCTGTTCTTCAGTTCCGTAATGCATCAGCAGTTCAGCTGGGCCCAGAGAGTTCGGCACCATCACCGTCGTTGCCAATGGGCCGCAGCGTGAGGCAAGTTTGGCGACTATGGTACTGTGGGCATGATGAGAGAAACCATAACCACCATACTCCTCCGGGATGATCAGCCCGAAAAACTTTTTCTCTCTCATATAATCCCAGGTTTTCCGGTCAAACTCCTTCCGTTTGAACACCTCCCAGTCATCCACCATGGAACAGAGCTCTTCGACCGGACCATCAATAAAGGCTCTCTCCTTGTCGGTCAGCTCGGGCCAGGGTTCGTTCATGATTTTTTTGAAATCGGGCCGTCCCGAAAAGAGTTCTCCATCGACCCAGACAGTTCCCGCCTCGATCGCCGTTTTCTCTGTTTGCGAGATCGCAGGAAGAAAGTTGAGTGCATTCAACAATTTGAGCATCGGGGCGGACAAGATGGTGCGCCGAACCGGGGTCACGATCAGCAGCAGAGCCAGAGCCAGGTATACAGAGAGTAACCAGACGGGAGCTGCAATACCCCACAGCGCAACCAGGCCGGCAATACCCCAGAACCAGAGCGGGGCGCGCAGATAGGCGAAGATCAAAAAGACCAGAAACACACTTGCCGCACCGATCCAGGCCGGTATCTCTCCGAAAAATCCGTAAACTTCGTTAATCATCTCCATCTTGCAGCCTCCTCTATTTAATGATTGTTCCCGGCCCCTTCAGACATACCTGCGATTTGCGGTTTGATGCATAGTCCGTCGACGATTCGTACGAGAGACTGGTTGATAAATTCGTTTTGCGGGATCCGGTTGTCCAGCCTCTTGTTGAGGAGTATGGAGACAACACCGTGCAGCTGAGCCCAGAACGTATAGGCAGTGATCATCGGCTCATCCGTTTCAATTTCTCCTCTCTCCAGGCCCTGCCGGATTACTCCGGAGATCAGATCGAAAATCTCTCTCGCCTTTCGGAATTTCTCCTTCGGATAGCGCGGCATCTCATCCGGCCGTAACAAAAAGATCACCTCATACTCCTGGGGCCTGTCGAGGCCAAAAGCGACATAACTGCGGGCGATCCGCTCAATTTTTCGGGGGGTTGTCTCTTCCGAACGGGAGATCGATTCGATGGTTCGATAGAGTGCCTCGATCCCCTCCTCGATCAGTGCATGAATCAGATGATCCTTGTTCTTGAAGTGCAGATAGATACTGGTAGCGGAGACGTCGATTTCTCTTGCGATTTTCCGCATGGAGATCTGGCTGAAACCTTCGTCAAGCAGCATGCTCCGACCGGCATCGAGGATCTGTTTTCGCAATGACATAAGCTCGAGGTTAACACTGTTAAGTTACAGTTCAATTTATGAAATTAACCGTCAAAATCAACCTGATTTACGAAAACATCTTCAGAGCGGAGAGTTCGCCGCTCAGACTGAGTAGTAGTCCGGTTCGTTCCCCTTTTTCCACTTGATATTGCACCCGATGCTGGGCACCTGCTCTTCGCTGACAGACTCACCTGCAAGCATCTTGTCGGTCGCTTCCCGCAGGTCTCTGCCTGTCACCGGTTTGTTGTTTTTCGGGCGGCTGTTGTCGAATTGCCCCCGGTAGGCAAGCTGAAGATCTCCGTCGAAGAGGTAGAAGTCCGGTGTGCAGGCAGCACGGTAAGCTTTGGCCACCTCCTGAGTCTCATCAAACAGATAAGGAAATGGGTATCCGAATCTCTCCGCGTCCTCTTTCATCTTGTCGGGTGAGTCATCAGGATAGTTCTCAACATCATTTGAACTGATCGCAACAATTCCCACCCCTTTCGGTTGATAGTCGTCTGCATAGTCGACGAGTGCCTCCTTTATATGTTTCACATACGGGCAGTGATTGCAGATAAACATCACCAGGAGAGCCTTCTTCCCTCTGAATTGATCCTTTGAGACCTCCTTGCCGCTGACTGTGTCTGTCAGTGAAAAACCGGGAGCCTCGGTTCCAAGTTCGAGCATTGTTGAATTTACAGCTGCCATATCCGCTTGATGGTTTTCGGATTCAAAATTTATAAATAGAAGCAGCGGTAGATGGTTTCGTGCACCGCTGCTACTGTTAAATATAACGAGCTTTACAGATTTATTGGAATAGGTGAGGATCGGGTGGATGGATCGGTTGTTCTGCCGGGCAGCCGATGCCCTCCGCGGTGATCATTTTCAAAGTGTGATATGCTTGCTGGTAATTTTTTTGAAAAAGCATTACGTTATATGTGCAATTTATGTAATCATGAAACAGCCGATACGAGGAAGAGGTAGTTCCGACAACCCGAAAAACCGTTTCGAGGAGGTACACCTGGATTATGACCTCGATCCGGAGAGTGGAGAACGGCCAAATCAGAAAAGGGAACTGATCACCGACTCGACCCAAAAGATCATTTCCGAGAACAGCAGTCCGGATATTCCATTTAGTAAAAGTATCAATCCTTATCGCGGCTGTGAACATGGATGTATCTACTGTTACGCGCGTCCGATGCATGAATTCCTCGGAATGTCCGCCGGTCTTGATTTTGAGTCGCGTATCGTTGTCAAACGTGATGCCGCACACCTCCTTCGGAAAACTCTAGCCAGCCCGGCATGGAAGCCGGAACCGATTGTCCTGAGCGGTGTCACCGACCCCTATCAGCCGGTAGAAAAACAGTTGGAGATTACACGCTCCTGCCTGGAAGTGCTGGCCGATGCCCGGAATCCGGCAGGGCTGATCACCAAAAACTACCTGGTGACCAGAGATATCGACCTGCTCTCGCAACTTGCCCGATATAACGCTGTGCGTGTTACCCTGTCGATCACAACACTGGACGATGATCTTGCCCGCATTATGGAACCAAGAACCTCAAGGCCGGAGCGCAGGCTTGATGCGGTTCGGGCTTTGAGTCGTGCGGGTATTCCCGTGTCAGTTAACGTTGCCCCGATCATCCCGGGGCTGACCGATCACGAAACCGTTGCCATTCTCGAAAAATCTGCTGCAGCCGGTGCTTGCGGCGCCGGCTATACACTCTTGCGGCTGCCATACGGAGTTAAAGATCTTTTTGTCGAATGGCTGGAACAACATTTTCCGGACCGGAAGCAAAAAGTCATCAACCGGATTCTCGATTTCCGACAGGGAAAGCTGAACCGTTCGGAGTTCGGTGAACGGTTCCGGGGCCGAGGCAACTACGCCGACCAGATTCGCAAACTGTTCAAACACCATCGTAAACGGCTCGGCCTGGACCGGGAGTGGCCGCGTCTCTCCGTCGAACATTTCCGTCGGCCGGACGGAGGTCAACTGCACCTTTTTTAGCACCGAAAACTTTTCGAAGATGTTTCAGGCCGACGCAGCGATTCCGTCGAGCAACACCTGCAGCGACTCTTTCAAAGTTTTCTCATCGATGGTTAAAGGCGGGGCTATCCGGATCAGCGTGTCGGAGTGGAGTGTCCATCCGACAAGAACTCCGTGATCGAGTGCATATTCTACCGCCTTGCGTGCTCTCTCACGATCGGTTAACTGAAGGCCGAGCAGGGCCCCCAGTCCGCGCAGCTCCTCGATCCCGTCTCCATGAAGCATCTCCCGGGCGGTCTCCTCGATCCAACCCGCTTTATCCCGATACCCCCCATCAAGAAGCTCTTTCAGTGCAGCATGAGCTGCCGCACAGCTAACCGGATGCCCGCCAAATGTGGTGACATGATTCAGCGGCGGGTTCACTTGGAAAGATTGGAAAATCTCCGACGACGACACGAAACCGCCAATCGGCATCCCTCCACCCATCGCTTTGGCCATACAGAGGATATCGGGAACCACACCGTAGTGCTGAAATGCAAAAAGCCGGCCGGTGCGAAAGTATCCGGTCTGAATTTCGTCGAAGATGAGCAGCGCTCCGGTTTCATCGCACCTTTTGCGAACCATCTCCAGCCAGCGGGTATCTGCCGGAACCACTCCGCCCTCACCCTGAATCGGCTCCAGGATCACTGCAGCCGTCGACGAGTCGATTCTGTTCAACTGTTCCGGGTCGTTGAACGTTAAAAATTGAACGTTCGGCAAGAGCGGCTCATAGGGATCCCGATAGATAGCACGGCCTGTCACACTCAGAGAGCCGTGAGTGTCTCCGTGATAGCTGTTTTCAAAGGATACGAAACCGGATCGGCCGGTGTATTTTTTAGCCAGCTTCAGTGCACCCTCAACCGACTCGGTTCCACTATTTACAAAATAGACACGGTCCAGTTTTTCCGGCAGCTGTTGTGTCAACAAACCGGCCAGATCCGATTGCGGTTTTTGAATCATCTCTCCATAGACCATCACGTGCAGATGCCGCTCCAGCTGCTTCGAGATCGCCTCAAGGACCACAGGATGCCGATGCCCCAGACTACTCACCGCAATTCCCGAAATGAGATCGACATAGGCCCCGCCATCCGCCGAATAGAGCCAAACCCCGTCGGCTTTTTCAATCTCGATACCGATCGGTTCTTCGCTTGTCTGGGCTACATGCCGATAAAAATTTTCTCTGGATCGTGTCATCAGGCTGTTATCGATTTCAGGTTGAATAGATTCTTCATCTGTTGGCACCGGTTTTGTCGGCCTCAGTTCTGCCGGCATCGGTTTGGTCGGCACCGGTTCTGCCGGCATCGGTTTTGTCGGCCACAGTTCTGCCGGCATCGGTCTGGTCGGCACCGGTTCTGCCGGCTTCCCTTCATTCAGCTCCCAAACTGTCGGTTTCCGCTCTTCAGGAAGGCCGTATCCACTGCAAAAATACGAATCTGAACCCGGAAATCGGGCACCGTTTTTCGCACACATTCTTTTATCTTCTGATATGGTTGAGAACTGCGATATAGCTAAACACTATCAGACGAAAGGACTCGATTCGTTCGAACAACTCACTTGCAGGGAGTGGAGTGCCTCCGCCAGACAGCACCGGGAGCAGCTGTCGGCAACCCTCGACCCCTGGCTTGAAAATAGATCCCGGGGAGGAAAAGATCCGGTTTTTGACTTTCTATTTGAGTACTACGCATTCCGCCCCTCTGCCCTGAAAACCTGGAGTCCAGGCTGGGGAAAAGTCCTGCAAATCGAAGATGAACCTCTTCCCGATATCCCTGAACTGGTCTGTCGAAACGGAATCGCCTATCTCGACCCGGAACAGTTTCCCCGCCAGAGATTATCATCCGCAAGATGGATTCTCCGCCTTTTGAGAAAGAGCCGGGAACATAAGCCTTCGTTCGGCTGCTTCGGTATGCATGAATGGGCCATGGTATACAAGACGGAACAAGTCCGGCACCAACAAATTCCGCTGCGAATGAGCCCGAAAGAGATCGAACAGTTCGTCGATTCACGTCCCCTGGTCTGCACCCATTTCGATGCCTACCGCTTTCTCACCGATCCGGCCCGCCCGAAAAACCGTCACCGACTCAGCAGGAAGAGGTTCCCTGAATTTGAGCAGGCAGGCTGTCTGCACACCAATATGGATCTCTATAAATGGGCTTTCAAATTCCACCCCTGGATTTCGGGAGATCTGCTCCGAAAAGCGTTTTTCCTTGCCCTGGAGGCGAGAGTTATCGATATGAAAGCCAGCCCCTATGACCTTCGGGAGAGAGGCCTGAAGCCGATCCGGATAGAAACCCCGGAAGGGCGTGAAACCTATCTTGACCGGCAAAAGGAGATCTACAGGAAGAGTATCCCGGTCCGTGACCGCCTGATCGGCCAGTATGAGCGGCTCTGCAGTGATTCAGGCCCTATTCGTTGGGGAGACTGATTTTTCCCACAGTAAATCGCTCGCCACTATCGCTGATCCACCCACGTCCGGCAACCGCTTCATTGGCAAGGACTGCAAAAAGAGCCGCCTCTTTGGCGTCCGGCCGGACGCCAAGCTCTTCACTGGAACGTATCTGATATGAATGAAGATGTTTGGCAAGCCGATCCATCAGGCAGCGGTTATGAATTCCGCCGCCGCTTACTACAATCTCGGCCGGCTCACCTCGAATATGCCTCTCTGTTGCATGAGAAACCGAGAGGGCTGTCAGCTCGACCAGTGTTGCCAGAAGGTCGGGTGTCTGAAGGTCCGGGGCCGTTTCCAGCATCGTCCGATAAACCCACTCCCAGGAAAACTCCTCCGGCCCTGTCGACGCAGGCTCCCGGCGGCGAAAAAACGGGTGGGTCATCAGCTTTTCAAGAAGTGTATGGTTCACACGGCCGCTGCGGGCCACCTCTCCATCCTCATCCATATCCTTACCGGGCAGAAGTCGCTGTGCCGCCGCATCGAGAAGCGTATTTGCAGGCCCGGTATCAGTTGCAAACGGAACCTTCGGATTCGTTCCTTCTGCTGCTCGCAGAACTGTGATGTTAGCAATTCCCCCCAGGTTCAGAAACAGGCGATGTATTCGGGGGTGAGAGAATAGCAGCAGTTCAGCCAGCGGGGCCAGTGGTGCCCCCTCATATCCTGCTGCAATATGCTTTTGCCTGAAGTCACTGACAGTGGTTACACCGAGAGCGGCAGCGAGACGATCACCGTCGACCAGTTGCAATGTGGAGTGCAGGCCGCTGTTTCGATCCGGTTTATGAAAAATTGTCTGGCCGTGGCTGGCCAGAAGATCTACCTGATCCGGCTGAATCTTCCATAGATCCAGTTGTTTCAGAATCAGATCGATCCAGACCTCTTCAAGTTCCCTCTCGAACTGGATTGTTCCCGCCAAATTCAAATCCCGGCCGAATGCCAGCTTCTGGAATCGCTCTCTGATATGAGCACCTGGATCGGCCACATCAAACTCCAGAAGCTCCAGTTCCGTACTAAATGAAGCTCCCTTAATCCGGCAGAGCGCCAGATCCACGCCGTCCATCGACGTACCACTCATCACCCCGAGTATGGTTCTGACAGGGGCAGCGGCGATCCGATTCAAATTTTCGATCTGTTGGTTCGACATGAGCCAATCCCTATTTTGTTCGGAATTCCTTTGTTGCCACTGATTGACCGATCTTACAGAGTCAACGTTGCTACAGAGTCATTCAAAATGAAAATAAAACTCTCACAGATTACAACAGGATATCCGATAAATGAACCGGGTTTACCCGTTGTAACGGAGAGATAGATCATCGACCCGAAAATGGAACCAAATAACGAGTCACAATACCAGGCCTGGCTGGAAGATGTCGAGTTTCTGGCAAAGACTCTTGCCGAGCTTTTTGAGTCGAACCAGTACCGATTCAACCTGGATGAAACTCATAACAAACTCTTTGTTCAACTGGAAGGACTGGAGCAATATTCGGATGAGGAGATTATTGAGATTGCCGAACCTCTCTTGAGTGAACTCGATCTGGATTTCGAAGATGTGGTACTGGTCCCTCTGACCCGAACCTGAGTTTACCCGGCCCCAGCCGGCAACAATCCGTCCTTTCGCTTTGGCCGGCCCCCTTTCGCTTTGGCCGGCCCGGTACATACCCCTACTGCGAACCTGCTCCGGCTTGTCAATCAAAACTCATGATGGATAGAGAGCACCAGATTTCGGCCGGGCATCGGGTTTTGCCGGTCTTCGACTCGGCTCAGATGATCCCGGTACCGCACATTAAACAGATTGTCGAGCCGTGCATGAACCCGAACACCCGTGTCAAACCGATACCCGGCATCCAGGCCGGCAAGCAGGTAGCGGCCGGTCGGTTCCTCCAGCGGTGCAACTCTGTTCTGACTTGATACACCACGCAGTCTCATTCCGGCTGACCAGCTGCCGCTTTCAAATTCCATATTCCATCTCAACCTGGGTGGCGGCATGTAAGGCAAGGGAGTACTATCTGCATCCCGTCGGCTCCCGTAAACCGCATCCAGTGTAAAGCCGGTTCGGAACCGTTGGCTCAGTTGCATCTGCAGATCCGCCTCGAACCCCTTAAGAGTCGCATCGTGCGCATGATAATAGTAGACCGGCAAACCTGAAGGGTTATCTGTTTCTCCGGTCGGGGAAAACATGATATAGTGATTGACCAGGTTGAGAAATCCTGTTACTTCTATATGAACCGAATCATCCAGATAGCGTATAAAGAGGTCACTACCGATACTCACCTCATTGGAAAGGTCGGAATCTCCAATTTCGTAAACACCTGCACCCGGGTGCGGGGCGTCGGCATACAGCTCCTCCAGTGTCGGCGTCCGATACGCCCGGGCAAGCTGCATCCCCAGTTCCAGACGTTCGGTAGGACGAACGTTGAACCCGACCGATCCGGAAAAGATCAGGTTTCGGCGAACTCCATATTCAGATACATCATAGAACATCTCATTTTCATGCAACCCCATGCGCTGATACTCCAGACGGCTGCCCAGCTGAAATGATGTGATCTGACCGATATCCACCTCTTCATATATAAACAGACCGGCATGCGCCGACCGTGCGTCGGGTGTCAATGCTTCATCCCCGCTCACCTCTATATTCCGGTAATTCAGATGGAGTCCCCAAACTCCTTCGAAACCTGCCAGCGGCCGGTGATGCATCAATACCGTTCCGGAGGAGGCAAGCTGTTCAAAACGAAGATCAAGATCCTCTTCGACTGTTCCATCTCCAACTCTTTCAACCTCGATCTCCTTCTGATCGAACCAGTCGGCATTCATCCGCAATTCCAGTTTTTCAAAAAAACTTCCACTCATCCCAATAGTGGTGATCGACTGGGCTGACCAGCGGTCGCTGCGAATTTCCACCGACTCAGCCGGATCATCGAGCCCTTCGGGAAGCCCGTAATCAAAGCCCATCGTCGATATGACAGTACCGCTTTCAATTCGACCGTTTCTGTATCCGAAACCGCTGCCAAAGCTGTAGCTGTCGAGCCAGCTTCCCGGCAAGTGCCCGTCGGGCGTCCGTATGTTCCCACCGTGCCGATAATTGGCAAATCCGGTCAGTGCCCACTGCTCCTCTCCGATCCTGCCTCGGATTGTTCCTGCCCCCAGCCGATTGACAGAAGCTCCCTGAAGACGCAGTTCACCACCCCGGCCTTCATCCCATTCCCTCGGCAATCCGAAGCTGAACAGATTGACCACTCCCCCCAGCGCACTCGATCCATAGAGCAGGCTGGCAGGGCCGCGTACTACCTCTACTCGGTCAATAAGAAGCGGATCGATATGAACAGCGTGATCATGAGCCGTTGCAGAGAGGTCTCCGAGCCGCTCGCCGTTTTGCAGAATCAGAATTCTCTCCCCATCCATCCCCCGGATGACCGGCCTGGCGGGAGCCGAACCGAAGGAGCGCATTGTGACTCCGGGGCTGCCGTCGAGTATCTCACCAACAGAAGGTGCGGTTCTGGCCTGGAGTTCACGTACATTCAATGCTCTCGCAGGCTGGTACTGGAGATCACGGCCGAGCGGAGAGCTGGTCACAACAACATCGAGTGAACGGATCAGATCAGCTTCCAGCCGGATCACCAGTTCATCATCCACCGGATGATCGATCTCAATTATGCGGCTTCGATATCCTATAAATCTCACTTCTGCCATATAGGAGCCCGGTGGAAGAGCTTCGATCCGAAATTTGCCGTCCCGGCCTGCAGTGCTTCCTGTCTCCACTTCCGAAAGGAAGATTGTGGCACCGGGAAGCGGTTCATCGGAGTCAGCGTCGAGAATGATCCCTTCCAGAGGCGGATCTTCCTGCAATTCCCCGGTTATGCCGGGCCGATTCTCGGAATTTGAACTCGAGTGAACTTCAGTTGAAATAGCTGCCGAAAAAATGAACGGAATCAGAGCTAATCTGTACAAGTATGACACGTATGGAACCCCATCTTTCGATTCTTGTCCTCATGTTCATACAAATATACAATTTATTTTAGCTAAGACTAAAAATTTTTGTCAATGTAGTAAACTTTACAGGCGGCAAATGACAATCAAGGTTCGGAGTGGATCCTGGCGGTTCGTTGGCTTCAGTCAGACGGAATATCTTCGCCAGCCAGTTTTTCCGCGATCGGATGGTGGTTGTGGCTTCTGTTGGTACACACCTGATGATGCCTGTAATTTTTCCAATGGCCGTAGATCAAAGCAACACTGCCCGTTGAAGTCAAAATGATCTCCGTGATCAACCCGAACAGATGGTGTCCGAGAAGCCAGCCTGCAGTGATCAACAGGAAACCGAAAATCAGGAGGGACGTTATTTTCCGATCGTAATGGCTTCTGCGAATAGCAAAAAAGATGACAGGCGCTATAAGAAGGATCAGAACCGGGTGTACCCAGTCATTTACGCCGGCAATTGGCGGCCATAGAGGTAATATCGATACGAGAACCGGGATAGAGAGACAGTGGATCAGGCAGACTGTCGACACACCAATACCGATCCGGTCCCAAATCGAACGTTTCGCAAGCGATCTGGTTTTCAAATTCTTTGTGTTCTGCGTGGAAATAAAATTTCAATCTTTGTGACGGGTCAGCAGCCCGACAACGGTAACAAATATAACGGAGCCGATAATAGCCCAGATAATGGGGAATTCACTGCCTCCGATCTGCACAGAAAAAAGCTCAGGCAATCCGAGTTGCTCACTGAGCCAGCTGCCAAGCAGAGCGCCAATAAACCCGACGACGATTGAGACGATACAACCGCCCCGGCTGTATCCGGCGATCGTCTGGCCGATTGACCCGCAAATACCTGCAATCAAGAGCAGCAGAAAAAATTCCCAAAATCCCATAACGTTGATGATCATCGTTGATTGTTCTGAGTAACAGCGCCTGGTTGAAAGTTTACCACCGGCCGGGCAGAATGGCAAATTAGATCAGCCACAATAACCATTCGAATCGTATAAACCGGACAGAGTTTCTTATTGGACAAAAAAAGAAAAGGAGCCCCGGTCAAAGGACTCCCTTTTGATTTAGCAATCTAAACCGTCAAACCGTCATCCGGATACATACCGGACAGCCGCTCCGAAACCAGCCGGAGCTAACCGGTTTGTACCGGAGGCCGTAAGGCACCGTCAGAATGCCGTAGCGGCCGGGCGAATGTGAGGCCGCCCGTCAAGGAGTATATCTGTTTTGCTGAATGTCAACTATTGATTCCTGCTACAGCTTTAATCCATGATTTTTCGAAGGAACGCCGGCTGCTCGGAATCCCGTTTATCGATTCGTTCACCACGTTCGCCAGGTCGTGATTCGTCGTTGGAAGCTTTTTTCTGCACCTCCTCCTCCCGGGTCCGTGAATCGGAAAGCTCTTGCTTCTCCTCTTCCTCAACCGACTGCATGAATTTGAGTTCACGCCGATGAATAGCCGGGGAATCGAGGTTTTTCAGGTTTTTCTCGCCTTTGTAAAACTCCGGTTCGGTTCGGCTGAACCGGCTGGCGATTTCGCCCGCTTTGGGAAGGTTTTCCAGCTTGGAGTTCTTTTTAAACTCCGGCTTACCGTTCGGCGCCACTTTTGCCTGATTTTGATCGTCCGAGAGATCAAAGCCGGTTGCTATCACCGTAACCCTCATCTCATCTTCATAGGATTCGTCGAGTACCGTTCCGAGTATAATCTCGGCATCTTCGCCAGCCTCCTGCTGGATGATGCTCGTTGCCGTGGTCGTCTCGCGCATACCCAGATTTCCTCCGGCTGAAATGTTGACAAGGACGTTCCGCGCACCCCGGATACTGACTCCGTCGAGCAGCGGTGAGTTGATCGCTTCACGGGCGGCAATTTCGGCTCGGTCATCTCCCGTTGCCGTAGCCGCACCCATAATAGCTGCACCTCCATCGATCATGGTGGTTCTAACATCGGCAAAGTCGAGGTTGATGAGGCCCGGCATCAGGATCAGATCCGAAATGCCGCGGGTTGCGTTGTAGAGCACCTCGTTTGCCATTTCGAACGCCTCCATCAGCGAGGTGCTTTCATCCGAAATATCGAGCAGGCGCTCATTGGGGATTACAATGACCGTATCACAATTCTTCTTCAGCTCGGTAACCCCTTCCAGGGCGTACTTCATTCGAACTTTGCCTTCGCACTGGAACGGAGTGGTAACTACGCCGACGGTCAGGATACCTTTCCGTTTGGCGATTCCGGCCACAACGGGAGCTCCTCCCGTTCCGGTTCCGCCTCCCATTCCTGCGGTAATAAAAATCATATCCGCACCGTCCACCGACTCTTCGATTTCATGCCGGTTCTCCTCGACCGCTTCCCGGCCGATTTCCGGGCGGGCTCCAGCTCCGAGGCCGCTTGTCAGGTTGGCACCGACCTGGATGGCGATGTCGGCCTGGTTATTTTTTAATGCCTGGGAATCTGTGTTGAGAGCAATATACTCTACACTGGTCAGGCCTTTGTTGATCATGTTGTTGATGGCATTTCCGCCGCCACCCCCAACTCCGATCACCTTGATCTTCGCGTTGTCTTGACTCTTCTCGTCAAAACTGAAGCGTGGGGTTAATTCTGACATGGTATTACTCCTTTTTGGATTGCTATAGATGTTGATTGCTATGACTATTTCTGTCTGTAGTTGATTGCTTTTTTCCGGCACAAAGAGCACTCATCCGGTGTCGTTTCAACACCTGATGCTACAACTCCTTGAACCAGCTTTTCATTCTTTCGGCGATTTGAGTCATCACCTTTTCCACTCCGGATCCGCGCGATCCGCTCGGTACCATCGCTTCGGCACCGTTTTGACCGCTTCGGAGTGCGTGAATCACCAGGCCTACACCGGTTGCGTAGACCGGGCTGTCCACTTCGTCGATCAATCCACCCGCGAGTCCAAGCGGGCGGCCGATCTTGGCATCCATCCCCAAAACCTCATTGGCCAGCGGACAGATGTTCCGGATCAGGGAGCCGCCGCCCGAGAGTACCAGTCCGGCACTCAGGGAATCGGCATAACCGCTGCGCTTTACTTCAATCGCAACGATCTCCATGATCTCCTCCATTCTGGCCTGAATAATCTTGGCCAGAATACTCTTTGTAATCTCTTTCGGCGGTCGGCCTGCGATTCCCGGGACGGTAATCGTCTCATCCTCTTCGATCAGATCCACAAAACAGTCTCCGTGGTTGCGTTTGAGCTTCTCGGCCTGATCATCCAGTACGCTGAGTCCGACCCGGATATCGTCGGTCACTTTTTTGCCGGCAATTGCGATCACCGCCGTATGCCGGATAGTGTTGTCCTGGAAAACCGCCAGATCGGTCGTTCCGCCGCCGATGTCGACTAGCACCACTCCCGCTTCTTTCTCCTCGTCATCCAGCACGGCATAGGAGGAAGCGAGCGGCTCGAGGATGATATCAGCTACCTGGTATCCGGCTCGTTCGACACACCGATAAATATTCTTGGCTGCAGATACCAGCCCGGTAATGATGTGAACTTCTGCCTCCATTCGCATACCGCTCATTCCGACCGGATCACTGATTCCATCCTGTCCGTCAACCACAAATTCCTGCGGTATTACATGAATGATCTGCTGGTCGGGCGGCAACATAATTCGCTGACAATCCTCAAGCAGCCGCTCCACATCCTTGAGGGTGATCTCTTTATCCTTGTTGTTGATCGTGATGACCCCTTTGCTGCGGATGCTGCGAATATGGTCGCCGGCAATTCCCACGTTCACTGAACTCACCTCAATACCTGAAGCAAGTTCGGCCTGCTCGACTGCAGTCTGGATCGCATTAACGGTTTTATCGATGTTGACCACCACACCCCGGTTCAATCCGTCACTGGCGGCTTTACCCACCCCGAGGATATGAATCTGTTCCTGCTGATCGATCGATGCGACTACGGCGCACACCTTGGTCGATCCGATATCCAGTCCTACGACAATTTGTTCATGTTCATTCGTCATGGTATCTGCCTCGTCAGTAAATGTTATTTATTGCTAAATCAATGTTCGTTGTTTGCATTTCCTCTGCCGTCCATTCCATCTTTCAACGGGTAGTATATTGACCTTTACCTCGTTACGATCTGATTTCGATAGCGAAGGTCCACTACCGAAAAATTGTCGATCCCTTCGGTCCGGATTACCTCGCTGTAAAACCGTTCCCAATACCGAAGCTTTTCGTCAAACCTCTCCCGCCCGAAAAGAAGTTTCACTCCATTCTCCTGGGTCAGAGCTTTCACCCCTTCCTCCCGGCTGTAGGCAACCTCGCTGATCGTAATCCATCCGAGCTCATGCTGCGAAGCCTGACTCAAAAAATTGTTTACCTGTTCAAATGCCTCTCCGGATAGTGTATCTCCGGCTGATGAGACCGGGAATCCGTGTAAAATCGGCACGTTCACCGCGTATCCCGTCACAGGCGGCAGAATGACTCCATCCCGGTCGATATAGGCATGGCCGCTGCCTCCGGCCAGCATAGCCAGTGGTTGCCGTTCCGTCACTTCTACGGTCATTCGTCCTCTCACATCCACGCTGAAATCTGCACGTATGATATAGGGGAGGGAGGCCAGTTGTCCGGCCATCCCGGAAAAATCGATACTGTCCGGTTTGAGACCGACCGGCTGATCGATCACTTCAAGTAATTCACTCTCTGCCGTAAAGTTCATGCCGCTGAACCTCATTTCGCTGATCGTTGCGTTGCTGTCCCACAGCAAACCTGCATATACAGCCAGCCCCAGGAAGAAAAGAGCCGCCGCCAGCCAGATAAACGAAGACATTTTCTGCCAAAGGCCCGCAGATTTCTTCTGCGAGCGTCTGCCTTCTGCCCTGCGGGGCTCGCCAGGTTCCGGACGGCCGCGATTGCGACGGGATTCGGCGGAACGGTCTTTATGAACTCTTTTCATCAGCTTGTCCTGTTTTAATCAATGTTGAAAACTCTTCTCCATACTTATAGATATCTCCGGCACCCATCGTAATGACGATATCCCCCGGACGGACCAGCTCAGCCAGCCGTTCGGGCAGATCGGATTTCTCTTTCACATAATGGACACCCCGATGGCCCGAATTGCGTGCAATCTCTGCGATCAATTCGCCCGACACCCCTTCGATCGGCTGCTCTCTGGAAGGGTAAACATCGGTCACCACCAATAATTCAGCATCAAAAAAGGAGTGCCCAAATTCCTGGGCCATCTCATACGTTCGTGAGTAGAGATGCGGCTGGAATACTGCCACCACCCGACGCTCTTCCCAGCCGTTGCGCACCGCACGCAGTGTCGCCTGAACTTCAGTAGGGTGGTGTGCATAATCGTCGATCAGCAGAATGTCGTTTTCATCCATCTTGAGCTGAAATCGCCGGAAAATTCCTTCGAAACGCTCCAAGCCGTTTTTAATCTGATCAAAACCGATTCCCAGCTCCAGACCGACCGCTACTGCTGCCAGTGCATTTTTCACATTGTGTTCACCGGGTGCCTTCAGCCTGATCTCACCCGCTTTTTGACCCTCTGCAATTACGGTAAAAGTGGTATAGAAACGATCGCGCTCCAGGTCGACCGCCCGGATATCGGCCTGTGGTGTCAGCCCGTAACTGATAGTCCTTCGTTCGATATCGGGCAGGATGCTTCGGACAACCGGATCATCCAGTCCAACCACGACCGCCCCGTAAAAGGGAACTTTGGATGCGAATTCGACAAACGCTTCTTTAACCTCCTCCAGATTTTGATAGATGTCGAGGTGTTCCGCTTCAATGTTTGTAATTACAGCAATGGAGGGGGAGAGCCGAAGGAAAGTCCGGTCGAACTCGTCCGCCTCAACCACAATGATATCTCCCTTGCCGACTACTGCATTGGTCTTGTCGAAGCTGTGCACACGGCCTCCCACAATGATCGTCGGATCAAAGCTTCCATCCTGGATAACATGGCCGATCAGAGTGGTAGTCGTTGTCTTGCCATGGGTACCCGCGACTCCGATACCATATTTCATCCGCATCAGCTCGGCCAGCATCTCCGCCCGCTTGATCACCGGAATTTTCTTCTCCATCGCCGCCACTGTCTCTACATTTTCTTCGGCCTTGACGGCACTCGTATATACGATAACATCAGCCCCTTCGATCTGAGAAGCGTCGTGGCCGTAGAAAATCTCGGCACCCAGCTCTTCCAGCCGCCGGGTCGTTTCGCTTTCCCGGCCATCCGATCCGGTCACCTTGTACCCGCGCTGGAGCAGAATTTCGGCCATACCACTCATACCGATCCCACCGATCCCGACCATATGAATATGGCGGGTACGTCCAAATACCGGTTGTGTCTGAATCTTATCGGCCATTACGTTGTTTGATCAATTCAGAAATTTCATGAGCGATCTGGTCGGCAGCATCGGGTCTTGAAGCCGACTCGGCGGAGCGGCGCATCGACTCGAGCCGGTTGCGATCAAAAATCAATTCATTGACCAGATCAAACAGCTTCTCTTCCAGTTCATTATCCCGAACCGAAATGGCAGCTCCCTGGCCCACGAGTGACGCAGCATTTTCTGTCTGATGATCCCCTGCCACATTGGGCGAAGGAACCAGTATCGCCGGAGTTCCGGTTTCGAGAAGTTCCGAGCAGGAGATCGCCCCGGCACGGCTTACAACAAGATCTGCCGCCGCATACGCGGCCGGCATATCGTCGATAAATTCCATCAGCCTCAAATTCTCCAGGTGTTTGGAGCCGATCTGCTCTTTCAGTTCCGAGTAGTAGCGTCGTCCACACTGCCAGATGATCTGCAGACCCGAAATGTTATGCAGTGGACTCAGGTGGCGCAGCATCGCCTGGTTAATCGACCTGGCGCCGCCGCTGCCGCCCATCACAAGTAGTACCGGCCTTTCGCCATGGAATCCGAATCGGGTACGTGCATTTTCACGGTCCGCCTCGGTCAGATCTCTTCGGACAGGATTGCCGGCCAATACTACATGTTCCGAGTCGAGATGTCCGGCCGCTTCTTTGAACGCTGTGTAGATCACGGTTGCATGTTTGGCAAGCAGCCGGGTAGTCAGGCCCGGGTAGCTGTTCTGTTCCTGAAGGATCAGCGGAATCCGCAGTTTTGCCGCCACCCACCCCACAGGGCCGGAGGCGAATCCGCCGCAGGAGACGACCACATCAGGCCGAAATTTCCGGATGATAAAAAAGCTCTGCACCAGGCTGACGATCAGTTTCAGCGGAAATAGCAGATTCCTGAGCGTAATTCTGCGGTCGATTCCGGAGATCCAGATGCTGTCGATCTCATACCCGGCTTTCGGTACCGTTTCCCACTCCATACGGTTTCGTGTTCCGACAAATAGAATATCCGTTTCGGAATTACTCTCCCTGAGCCGGTCGGCAATCGCAATTCCCGGATAGACGTGGCCGCCGGTACCTCCCGCGGCGATCATTACTCGGGAAGCCGGTATAGCAGCGGCCGGGGTTTCTGCAGACGATATTTCTTTCGAGGCAGCGATCATCAGCCGTAATAGAATGTCGAGTTACGGTTTTTGTTATGTTTCGAGATGTTCAACAGAATTCCGACCATCAGTGCGGTGAAGAGCATGCTGGTTCCGCCGTAACTGACAAACGGCATCGGTAAACCGGTCACCGGCAAAAGGCCGCAGGCGACCGCCGCATTGACAAATCCATAGAGTGCGATTGTGAGGGTGCAGGCAGTAGCCAACAGAATTCCAAGATTGTCCGGGGCGTTGCGCGCAATATGGACCACTCCGCGGAGCAGTATGAACAGGAATAGCAGCAGAATCATACCCGCTCCCGCCAGTCCATACTCCTCGGCGATAATCGAATAGATAAAATCGTTATAGGGAGCCGGAAGAAAGTCTCGCTGGGTGCTTTTTCCGATCCCGACTCCGAACAGTTTTCCCTGCGCGATCGCGATGTAGGACTGTTGCGCCTGATATCCCGCTCCAGGTTCAAACGACGAGCTGTTGATCTGGGTGATCTGCCCAACATACTCCTGAACCCGGCTCTGGCGCTCGTCGGAACTGCTTAATAGCGCTCCAGCCCCGATCGCACCGATTAATACAAATGTTGCAATCTGCACAGTACTGATGCGGCCGATGAACATCAGAATCAGGCAGATAGCCAGCAGCAGTACTGCACTGCTAAAGTCCTCCATCCCGATCAGAAAGAAGGTTGGCATCACCCAGAACAAAATTGGCAGGAACGACCGTTTGAAATCCTTGATATACTCCTGCTTTTCGTGAAGCAGCACCGCCACGTGAACCAGCAGAGAAACGATTGCAACCGACGATGGCTGAAAGGAGATACCGCCGATGGTGAGGGACCTCCGGGCGCCGAATACCACTTCGCCGTAGATCAATACGGCGACGAGCAGGACCCAGCTGATAATGACGGCCGCACGGCTGTATCGGGCGACCAGATGATAATCGATTTTCGAGGCGATCAGCATCACAACCATGGCGATCGCCAGCTTGACCAGATGACCCGTTACCAGGGTGCCGGCCGTTGTGCCTCTTGTCTCGGCAAACCACGCTATTGAGGAGTAGACCGCCAGTACCCCGAATATCATCAAAACGATCACGGCTGTTAACAGAAACCGGTCGCTCCCCTGCCGGGGTGTATCGATCTCTTCGGGAGACGTACCCAGAATGGATCCTGTACCGCTATTTGGAGTGGTATAGATCATCAGTCAGAGTTCAAGCACCGATTTTTTAAATTCATCACCCCGCTGTTCATAGTCGTCAAACATATCGAACGAGGCGCATGCGGGACTTAACAGTACGATTTCTCCACGCCTTGCAACTCCAGCCGCCATCCGGACTGCATCTTTCATGCTCTCCGCCTCCAATAGATTGGGCACCACACCGTCGAGTTGTTCAAGAATGGCCGGCCGGGCTTCGCCGATCGCCACTACCGTGTGGGCCTTCTCTCGAAGCTGATCAGCCAGGGCGAGCCAGTTATTTCCCTTGTCGCGGCCGCCGAGTATCAAAACCATCGGAACGTTGAAACTGTCCAGAGCGAACCAGGCCGCATTGATATTGGTCGCCTTGCTGTCGTTGATGTAACGGACCCCTTCGATCTCCGCCACCGGCTCCAGGCGATGTTCCACTCCTTCGAAGGACTGGAGGCTCTCGCGAATGGTTTCATTTTTAATTTCGGATACCCTGGCTGCCAGGGCTGTGGCCAGTCCGTTATTCAGATTGTGGGTTCCCGGCAGTCCGATCTCGTCTGTCGTCATGATCACTTCCTCTGTCTGGTTGATGTTCACGATCAATTCGTTATTGCGTATAAATGCTCCCTCGGCCAGCTCCTTTCGGGACGACCAGCTGAGCAGCCGCGGCCCGTCGCCGCGTTTCCGCAGGGTTTCCACCTGATCCGCGATCTTCGGATCGTCGGCATTGTAAAGAAGCAGATGTTCGGGACGCTGATTTTCTGATATTCGCATCTTGGCATCGGCATACAGATCGAACCGATTCTCGTAGCGGTCCAGGTGGTCGGGGGTGATATTGAGCAGCAGGCCAACCTCCGGGCAAAAACGGTCGATGTAGTCGAGCTGAAAACTGCTCACTTCAAGGATGACAGTAGTCTCCGGCCCGGTCTGATCGACCACATCTGAAAAAGCACGGCCTATATTGCCGGCCAGCAGGCAGGGGCGGCCGGCCGTTTCCCAGACGTGAGCCAGCCATCTGGTGACGGTCGTTTTGCCATTGCTTCCCGTCACTGCAATAACCGGGCTCTTATTGTACCAGCTGGCCACCTCAAGTTCAGAATAGACCGGTGTTCCGGCCTCCCTGTAATGCTGCATGATGGGGACCTGATCCGGAACCCCCGGACTTACGATAACCAGATCGGCTTCTTTCGCCCGGGTGGAGTGTTTCATCTCCTCAAACTGAATCTGCGAACGCCGGAGCGATTCACGCGCCGCCTCCTTCAATCGGGAGTGATCGCTGACAAACACCTCCGCTCCCCTGCTTTGAAGCAGACGTGCTGCGGCCAAGCCACTTCTGGCGGCTCCGATGATGGTGATATGTCGGCCTTTCAGGTTTTTCATCTCAGCTTCAGTGTCAACAGACTCAAAATTCCAAGCAGTACTGCGATGATCCAGAATCGCACTACGATCTTGCTCTCCGGCCAACCTTTCATCTCAAAATGGTGGTGAAGGGGTGCCATCAGAAAAACCCGCCGACCTTCGCCAAACTTCTTTCGGGTGTAGCGAAACCAGCTGGTCTGGATAATGACAGAGAGCGTTTCGATAAAAAAGATGCCGCATATAATCGGTAATAGCAGTTCCTTGTGGATCATTACGGCCAGCGCTCCAAGCGCTCCGCCCAGGGCAAGCGATCCTGTATCTCCCATAAACACTTCGGCCGGATGGGCGTTATACCAGAGAAACCCCAGACAGGCTCCCACAATAGAGGCGCAAAAGATGGTCAGTTCACCGGTACCCGGCAGATACATGATGTCGAGAAAACCGGAAAAGTCGACCCGGCCGGAGACATAGGCAAAGATGCCGAGAATGATCCCTGCTATGGCCGATGTGCCGGATGCCAGCCCGTCGAGACCGTCGGTCAGATTGACCGCATTGCTCACGCCAGCAACAATAAATGTGACCAGCGGAATGTAGATCAGAAAGCTCCAGGTTTCGCCCAGGATCGCATAGTCGATATTGACATCCTTTAGAAAGGGAACCGTTGTCAGTGTATTGAATTCCGAAAAAGCGGGCCACCAGTAGAGAATACTGCCAATTACCACGCCAACGACGACCTGGCCGATCAGCTTGAAGCGCCCGTGCAGTCCGCTCTTGTCTTTGCGAACGACTTTGATATAGTCGTCGGCAAATCCCACGATCCCGAGACAGAGTGTGGCGAAGATGATCATCCAGGTATAAATACTGTCGAGACGCATCCAGAGAAGTGCCGGAATGATGATCGCCAGCAGAATGATAATTCCTCCCATCGTCGGTGTTCCCGCCTTTTCTAAGTGTTGATCCAGGCCGATATCTTCACGGACATTCTCTCCCAATTGCATTCGGCTCAGCCATTGAATGATCTTCCGTCCAACCAGCAGACTGATAAAGAGAGCGGTAGCGGCGGCGAATGCGGTTCGGGTGGTGATGAACGAAAATGCACCGAAACCCGGCGGGGAATATTGCTGATAGAGCCATTCAAAGAGTGCGTGCAACATCAGTTCCCTCCATCGGCCTGGTTCACATTCCTGCGGGCTTTGAGTGCTCTGCGAGCCACTTCGCGGTCGTCAAAATGGATTCGGCGGCCGGATTCAAACTCCTGATAGGTCTCGTGACCTTTACCGGCGATCAGTACAAGGCTATTTTCCGGAGCCTCCTTGATCACGTGTAGAATCGCCTCTTCTCGTGAGATCCGGGTAGTCCATTTGGCATGATCCGAAAATCCAGTCTCGATCTCCCTGATAATGGCAGCGGGATCTTCATTCCTGGGATTATCGGAGGTTACTACAATGGAGTCGCCGTATCTTTCTGCAATTTCGGCCATTCTGGAACGCTTCTCCCGATCCCTGTCTCCGCCGCAACCAAACAGAATGGTCAGAGGCCGATCCGCCCCGCTCAGCCGGGAGAGTGTCGAAGCGACGTTTTCCAGCGCATCGGGGGTGTGGGCATAATCGACAAATACGGCCGGCCCCTTCTCATCATCACCGGAAAGTTGAACGGATTCCAGTCTGCCCGGGGCTCCATTGCAATGTTTCAGAGCTGCAGCCACCTCGTCCGGCTCAAAACCGAGTTCCCGGCAGGCCAGGAAGGCGCCGGCTACATTATAGGCATTGAACCGGCCGACCAGAGGCGATTCGATTCGGATGCTATCTACCTGAAATACCGTTCCCTTCTCATTGAGCTGGTCCAGTTTGCAGCGCGTTGACACACCCGGGTGAAAACCGTATTCGACCGTTCTGGCGCTGCAATCCCGAATCATCGCCCGGCTGTGGGTATCGTCTGCATTGACGATCGCAATTGCCTGTTTGCCAAGAGAGTCGAAAAGTTTCTTTTTGGCTTCGATGTAGGCCTCCAGACTTGAGTGGTAGTCGATGTGGTCGTGACTCAGGTTGGTAAACAGGGCGAGATTCCAGTGGATCCCTTCGACCCGCTCCTGGTCCAGAGCATGTGAGGAGACCTCCATGGAGAGATACCGGCAGCCGGCATCCACCATCCTTCTCATATCATCTGCAAGCTCCACAGGATCGGCGGTTGTCAGCCGGCTCTCTTCACGACGCTTCCCGAACTGCTTGGCAACGGTTCCAAGCAAGCCTGCCGATTCTCCAAGCTGCATAAGGGCTTGCCAGATCAGTGTTGCCGTTGTCGTCTTGCCGTTGGTCCCTGTCACGGCAATCGTCGTCAGTTTGTCAGCCGGATTCTCCTGCAGTGCTTGTGCAATGCGTCCAAGCAGCGGACGGGTCTTTACCACTTGCAGATGCAGATAAGAAAGCTCTTCCCCGGAAGCCGGTTCTTCACTGACAATAACAGATGCTCCGCTTTCAACCGCCTGTTCGATATAGTGGTGTCCGTCGCTGGTTAACCCGCGAATAGCGATAAAAATATCACCCTGCCCGATTTTACGGGAGTCGTGCTGCAGCCGTCCCGTCGTTTCAGGACGAGGGCCGGCCACACTTACCGGTTGACATAACGTTATAAACTGCTCAATTGTCAATTGCTTGCCGTTGTTACAGATTCGATATGTTGAAATTGTGTGATCTTTCCGCGAACCGTCACACTGCGTCCCTGGCGCATCCACTCTCCATGTTGCGGAAACTGGGTATAGATGGTTCCCGAACCGATCATTTCGATCTCGAGCCCGATCCGTTTTAACAGTGCGGATGCCTGCCGCATGCTCATGCCGCGAAGATCCGGGATTTCGACACGATCTCCGGATTCGGAGATTGAGCCTGGATCACCGAGGATCAGCTCGATCCGGCTGCCGGCTTCGACGATCTCGCCACGAGCAGGCTCCTGCCCTGTGATGACAGAACCTGAACCCTGTCTGTTGTAGTCAATCCTTAAATGCGATAAAAGTTTCTCCGCCTTTGCAAGTTCAAGGCCGACCAGTGAAGGAACATGAGACCATCGTTCATTGGGTAAAGCCTCCTCGTCGGGAGAACGCTGAATTCGGCGGTCCAGCCCTGCAATCCTCCTGGCGATTTCGCGGAAGATCGAACCGGCTGTAAAACCGCCGTAAAAACTGATACCGGGTTCATCCAGCATCACAAGAATCGCATACTTCGGATCATCCACCGGAAAAAAACCGACAAAGGAGGCCCGGTAGGCGTTCCTGTAGCGACCATCAATAAATTTTTGTGCCGTTCCTGTCTTGCCTGCAATGGATAACCCCTCCACGGCAGCCCAGCTTGCAGTTCCGGAATCACTGACTACTTCTTCAAAAACGGGCATAAGCCGTTCGATCGTCTCTTTTTTTGCAATTCTCCGGATGTGAGTCGGCCGGTTAAGTTGTACAGTTCGACCCTGTTCGTCGGTAATTCGCTTGACGACATAGGGTTTCATCAGATCACCGCCGTTGGCAAATGCAGCATAGGCCTGAAGGATCTGAAGCGGAGTGGCCTGAACCTCATAACCGATCGACATCCAGGGCAGGGTGACCCGGCTCCATTCGAACGGCTTTGCGAGTCGCCCCGATTCTTCACCCGGAAGGTCTACAGATGTAGTGGTGCCAAATCCCAGATTTCGCGTATACTGATAAAAAATTTCGGGCTTGAGCCTCATCGCGATCTCAGATACAGCAATATTGGAGGATCGGGCAATCGCCTGACGAAAATCGAGTGTCCCCAGCGGATCATGGTCCCTCATCACCTGGCCGTGAATGACGGTCTGCCCATCCTCAGGCGTTTCAAATTTCTCCTTAAAACTAACGACCCCCTGTTCGACGGCGGCCAGGGCGGTAACCAGCTTGAACGTCGAACCCGGTTCGACCATATCGGCAACGGCAAAATTTCTGCTGTTCTCTTCGGGTTGTGAACCTGGGCGATTGGGATCGTAATCCGGCCAGTTGGCCATGGAAAGAATCTCCCCGGTTGCCGGATCCATAACTATTGCTGTTCCGTAATTGGCGCCGGTTCTCCCGACCCCATCTCTCAGCTCCTCTTCGGTGATCGCCTGAATAAAAGCATCAATGGTTGTATGCAGAGTGTGTCCTTGAACCGGTTGTTTCCTCGGGGCACCCACATAGGCAAAAATACGGTTGTTTCGATCTCGTCTGACCTGCTGCAGGCCATCTTCTCCCTTCAGAATTTCATCGTAGCTGCGTTCCAGGCCGGCCCGCCCTGCGAGCTGGTGGTTGACAAATCCGAGAAGGTGAGAGGCAAGCGGACCGTAGTTATAGTGCCGCCTGTACTCCTCTTCGAGGATCACACCCCTCGCATTCATCGATTGTATCTCTTCATAAGCATGGAGATCGACATTTCGGTCCAGAACCAGGTATCTCGACCTGGACGGTGCCTGTTCGATGCGATCGAGATAATGCCTTGCCGACCGGCCTGTATGACGGCTTAAAATTCGACTCAACTCTGCAAACGAACTGTAGGAGGAACCCGGAGCCTGCGGATCAATCGCCACCCTGTAATTGACGGTATTGGTAACGAGTCGGCTGCCGTTTCTGTCATAGATCAACCCTCTTTCGGCCGGGATATCGATAAAGTGAATTGTCTGACTGTTCCAGAGCTGGCGCAGTTCTTCACCTTCTGCAACATTGATCCTGAGCAGCTGAATCACAATGGCCGCCGGCATCAGCAGAATCAGTCCCAGAACAATGAACATTCGACTCAATATGACGTTGCGCTCATTCACGCGGTTGACTCACTATTTCAGGATGATGACTCGATCTGCCGGGCCGGCATTCACGAATCCCTGCTGACGGGCTCGCTGATACACCTCTTTCGGGCCGATCAGCCGGTCGTATTCAAGCCGTTTTTCGGCATGGAGACGGTTGATTTTGTTGTACTCACGCTCCAGCATCTGTAACTCCTCAAGAGCCTGCTGGGTATTGAAAACGTGAGTGATATAGAGAATCCCACAAATTCCGATCAAGAAACTTGTGAGAATAACCTTCCAGGGGGTAAATGAAGGAAGATTTATTTTTGAGGGGTTTGCTTTTTTCGCTTTGCGTTTACCATATGGGGGTATATGGCCGCCTGTAATCGATCCTTTTGAACCGCCGCCATTGGACGACGGCCCCAATTTCTTGCCGTTCCTGTTTTTGGCACGTCGTACAGAGTGCCGGCGGGTTTTCTTTTTCTTGTCTGTAAGTTTTGTCTGAACCAACATTACGACACCTCTCCCGCTTTTTCCGTTACCCGTAATTTTGCACTTCTGGAAGCCGGGTTCATATCAACCTCTTCGGCATCCGGAGTAACGATCTTTCGGATTACCGGCCGGACCGGGGCAAGCTCCCGTCCGTAAAAATCTTTCTCAATTTTTCCTTCGTGATTACCGGACCGGAAAAATCGTTTAACGATGCGGTCTTCCAGTGAGTGGTAGGAGATTGCCACAATCCGCCCGCCCGGCCTGAGCAGATCAAGACTCTCTTCCAGAGCCGACTTGAGCATCTCCAGCTCGCGGTTAACTTCGATTCGGATCGCCTGAAACACGCGGGCCACCGATTTAATCGTATGAGGTCCTTTAACCACCTCTTCGATCAGATTCCGCAGTTGTCCGGTCGACTCCACCGGGCGACTTTCGATGATCTTTCGGGCAATCGGCCGGCTCTTTCTCTCCTCTCCATAGTTAAAGATCAGATCCCGCAGTTTTTCATAGGAGTAATCGTTCACCACTTGCCAGGCCGATACGCCACTGAGCTCACCCATTCGCATATCCAGGGGTCCGTCTTGCTGAAAGCTGAAGCCCCTTTCGGGCTCACGGATCTGATGGCTGGAAACACCCAGGTCAAAAAGAATCCCGCTGACCTCTCCATGAACTTCCGGAGGCAGGAGCGTGGTCAGGTAGCCGAAGTTGCCAAAGAGTGCTTCAAACCGCGGATCATCACCGATCTTTTCACCGGCAGCCTGAATAGCGCTGCTGTCCTGGTCGATGCCGTACAAACTTGCTTCAGGGTCGAGCCGGTCGAGTATCACCCTGGCGTGACCACCTCCGCCAAGTGTCGCGTCAACATAGATCCCTTTTCGATCTGTAATTAAAAGATCCGCCACCTTTTCGGGCATTACAGGGATATGTTCTCGATATTCCGTCATCTCAACGACCATTCTCATCCTCCGGTCTCGGATCACTCATCACCTGTTCAAAAAGTTCCTGATAGGATTCGTGACTCAGGCTCGCATCCTCTTCGGCAAGTTGTTCCGGTGACCAGATTTCAATCCGTTCACCACTTCCAATAAAGATGGCTGTCTCCTCAATCCCGGCCCACTCCTTAAGATGAGATGGAAGCGGTATCCGGTTCTGTTTGTCGAGAGTAAGATCCTCGGCGTAGCGCAGAAAGTTCCTCTTCACTGTCCTGCCCTGCCGGGAGAAACTGTTGATACTTGAAAGCTTTTCCTCAACAAATTCCCATTCGTTTTTGGGATAGAGATAGAGGCAAGGCTCGAGTCCGCGCAATAGCGTGAAGTTTTCTTGCGCGTCGGGGTTCAGCGATTTGCGTAACTTGGCCGGGAAAGCCACTCGGCCTTTTGCATCTACGCTGTGTTCATATTCCCCTTTGAAGCTCGGCACGTTTAATCGGGATTACATTAAAAAAAGTTGATTGCCAATCTTAAATTCGACAACAGACGGTTATTCGAAGTGTTGGGTAGCCTCCCCACTATTCCCCACTTCTCCCCACAATGTACCCCAATCAAAATCAATTTGTCAAGAAAAATGAGTCAAATAGATCGAATTTTATCTGTACAATGCTCAAGAAGTTATTTTAAAGCGCCTCATCAATGTAAAATTGAGTGATATTGGCAAGTTATCCTTGAAATGAACATATACTGCACATATATCATGTGGATAACTAAAAGGTTATTCCACCTCAATCTTTGATACGGACCCTCATTTTCAACCCGGCCGCATTGCAAGTCAGCGTTTTCCATCCGGCTTCCCAGTTTCCTATATTTTCACCCTTATATTTTTTAATGAAATTCCAATCAGGTACAAATGATGGAGCCGCCCAACTTTTCTGAAAGAACCGACAAGGAGCAAGTTGAACTCGGTCTGGACTTTGCGCCCCGCTTTGATGAAAACGGCCTGATCCCTTGTATTACCGTGGAAGACGAATCGGGAGACGTGCTGATGTTTGCCTGGATGAATCAAGAAGCACTTCAGCGCACATTGGAAACTGGCAAGGCGGTCTATTTTAGCAGACGCCGAAAAAAACTCTGGATCAAAGGAGAGACGTCCGGCCGAATACAACTGGTTCAACAGATTTCGGTCGATTGTGATCAGGACACCCTGCTGCTTCGTGTACTCATGAAGAAAGAGGGAGCCTGCCACCGGGGATATCGAACCTGTTTTTATCGAAAATTGAAAACCGGAAGTACTTCAGAGCTGGAGTACACCGAACCCGACCGGATGTTTGACCCCGAAGACGTCTACTAATCGAAAGTCAATTAGATATTTAAGTATTATGGAATCGATAATCCGCAAGTACTATCCGGATGCAAAACCCGGCAGAGAAATAACCAATGAATCTATCGGAAAACTGACCGGAGAGTTCGGTTTCGAACTTGACAAGACACTTCTCGCCACCTCAGTCTGCAGCGACGAAATTATCAGGTCGGCCACAAACTTCAGAGATTATGTAGATGAAAATCCTTTTTTCCTCGGCGGACTGGCAGGCTTCCCTTTTTCGGGTATTACCGGTATGAAAGCTTTTATCAGTCACCTGCCCGAACAGGGAGGTGCAATTATTTTGTATGGACCTCACATCGGTATCACATCGGATGGTCAAGTTGGCTTTGTAAATCGCAAGGGCCAGTCGAACCCCTCCTCCTGCTGCGGAGCACTACACAGCAGTCTCAACTATTTAACAAGCCGGAAGAAAAATTTGCCAGACCGGCAAGATGACTACCAGATGTATCTAATCGACAAGTTACTTGAAGAGGAGATGAAAGGGGAAAGCAATGTGACCGGCCTCCCGGAAACAACCGAAGTGATGTACCGGCTGATCGACAGAAAGATTCTGAAACTGACCAAAGAGATCAGCAGGGAGAAACCGGATTGCAAATTTGCATTGGTTGGCGGGGTTATTGTCAACACCGATTATGGCAAACCCGACTGGTTTGACCTGCGAAGGATCGAACTCGTAAAAATCTAGACCTGCGAAGGATCGAACTCGTAAAAATCTAGACCTGCGAAGGATCGAGCCCGTAAATGTTTAGACCGGCGAAACGCCGATCTGCATCTCCAGCTCGGCGATCCGCTGCATAAGTTCAGCACGATCGGCGTCGCGATACTCCTGTGGCAGAAGTTCTCTCGATGTACACTCAATGACTGCATTTAAAGTCTGCAACTCCACTTCTTCCGGGTAACTTGGAGAGAGAAAATTTTCGAGTGTCTCTTCCAATATTTCGGGGGTCACTTTGATCTTTCCCTGTGCAGCCGCCCGGAATTTGGCCCGGGTAAGAGCCGCTTCCATGTCGGCTCCCGAAAACACTTTCTTACCGTTAACAATAACAGAAGGAAGGTGCTTCTCGGTCATGACCAGTCCCGTTTTCTTTTTCATCGCTTCAAAAACCTCTCTTCGCTCCTCTTCAGTCGAAGGCGGAAAAAGAGCAAGATGCTCTTCTGCACGGCCCTGACGCTTAAGGTCTACCGGCATCAGATCGGGCCGTGCAGTCATTAAAAACCAGAGAATTCGACCCCGATTAGACGTATCGCTCATAAAAGAAGCGATCTGAGAAAAGACACGACTCGATACCCCGCTGTCTCCCGTTGAACTGCGGTCTCCAAGATATGCATCCGCCTCATCGATCATTACCGCTACCGGCGACATCGCCTTCAGAATGTTGAGAATTTTTTCGAGGTTTCCTTCAGTCACACCCTGCCATTGGCTGCGAAAATTCTTAAGCCGAACCATCGGTATACCGACTTCGCCGGCAAAACAGGTGACCAGCCATGTTTTACCTGTTCCAACCGGGCCGCAAATTAAATATCCCATGGGAAGCACATCTTCTCTACCCTGTTTGAGTGCTTGAACAGCCTGGCGCAAATGCTCTTTTACGGACTTGTGACCTGCAACCGAATCCAGATTATTCGATGTCTCAACAAATTCCAGCAGGCCGTAGGCTTCGGCTTCGATCATCTCTTTTTTTACCTGAGTTAACCGTTCGAACGTCACCGGTGATCGGTTCTCTTTTGCGCCGGCCAGTATAGAGCGAATGTGGATCAGGTTAAGGCCCGCTGTCTGACGAGCCAACACCTGTGCATCCACTGCAGAGTAATCGTCATACTCTTCGGCGGGAATCTCGTTCCGGATAAAATCGAGCCGCTCATTTTCACCGGGGATCGGGATGCGAATTTCAGCATTATGGGGATTCTGGATCAGTGTTTTGTTCAGGTCAGCCAGATTTTCCGAAAGCAACACGGTTGTAAAATCAGCAGCCAGAAAGAGCGGGTCATGAGCCCACCTCAACAGGTAGACCAGCGCGTTCCGATCTTCTGCGCCACTGGTTCCCGCTTCATTCATCGGTACGATGGTCTCTCCATAGTCGATGATTAGTGCTATACTCCGTTTCTGGTCGAGACGCAATCTCAAATATTGTTCCAATACAGAGAAAGCGCGTACGGGATCTTTGGGAATTTTGCCTGCAATTTCGGTTCCGATCAATGTATCTCTTCCGCTGACTGCCCTGTTGAAATCTTTTCTAGACTCTTCGTCCCGGAAATAGATTCCGGTGGCACGATCATAAAAAATTACGACGTCCCGGGCTCCGAACAACTCGTCGGACAGAAATTTTTTCAGGCGCTGAAATGATCTCTTCCCCTCTGTTCCGACCGGGACCAAATCGTGAACATTTCCGTGAAGCAGAAATTGGCTTACGGTTCGACTCAGGTACTTTTGAGCCAGCTCTCTGGCCCATCCCGGATAGTTATCAATCATAATCCCGTAAAATTAATTTTACCATCTCCAGCCTGTTCGGGGTCGCCTTGCTGATGATAAACTTGTGACGACCGATCACTATTTCCTCATTTACTTTTGGGATCCGGCCCAGGTGGTTGATAATATAGCCGGCCAGTGTTTCAAATTTATCATGACCTTCCTGGTCACTTAGCCCTATTTCCGGATACTTCATCAACAAATCCTCGATCTCCACATTGGCACTGACAACATACATTTCCGGAGCTACACGCTTGATGATTGTCTCTTCAGTATCATATTCATCCTGGATATCCCCGACAACCTCTTCGATCAGATCTTCGATCGTGACCATTCCGGCCGTCCCTCCATATTCATCAAT
This sequence comes from Balneolaceae bacterium, assembly GCA_007134695.1. Lineage (GTDB taxonomy): Bacteria > Bacteroidota > Rhodothermia > Balneolales > Balneolaceae > SLK101. Next base: position 31,608 of record SLKI01000053.1, on the reverse strand, counting down.
CACAATTGCAACGGAAATATTGCTTTGTCGGAATTCGGTAAGCAGATCTTTAGACTTTTTACTCGAAGGAATGAGCTTGACCGGTCTCATAATCTCACCCAGTGATTCGGGATGGTGGAAAAGGTCGTGAGCAAATACAACACCGATAATATCGTCGATCGTCTCCTGGAAAACCGGCAATTTGGAGTGACCGGATGTGATAAATGTATTTTTTACTTCTTCGATTGTAGACTTTTTTTCGACTGCAATGATTTCGGTGCGCGGGATCATTGTCTCTTTAACCCTCTTGTTGGAAAGCTCTAGCACATTCTGGAGAATTTCTGAATCTTCACGATCAAAATCCTCTCCGCCGCCACTATCGGCCAGTTCCTTGAATATCATCTCCACATCCTGCCGACGAAATACTCTTTCTCCACGTTCATTCCCCACCTTGAGCAATTTGACCAGGATATTGGACGAGGAGTTGGAGATGCCAATCAGTGGTTTGAGCAACCAGTTTGTCAGCCGCATCGGAACAGATACCATTTTGACCATAAATTCTGCCTGAATCCTGTAAAATGCTTTGGGAAGAATCTCCCCGAAGATCATGATCACAACGGCGGCGATCACCGTCTGGATCAGGAGTATCATGGCTGCAGATGGAACGCTTCCGACAATCACTTCATACCCCTGCTGCACCGGTGTGTAGAGAAATATCGCCATCAGAGTTGCATAGAGAACATTAACGATGTTATTGCCCACAAGTGTCGTTGTCAGAAATGTCTCCGGCTTGTGAAGGAAATAGGCAAGCGATTTTGCAAGAAAGGTATCTTTTCGCGCCTCAATCTCAAGTTTGAGCCTGTTTGCAGATACAAACGCAATTTCGGAGCCGGAAAAGAACCCGCTTAAAAAAATCGTACCGATAATAATTACCGTTTCTGTCATTTCCGAGTCATTATATGACAACCATAACGGTTCAATCGGCCGGTTCGTTGTTCAGGCTTTTCATTATCGGCCATGGCTGATCGATGCCGAAAATTGCCTTTTCGATGCCGAAATTTGTCTACCCGATGATGGTATTGGATCGGCGTTGTGACATATACCGGCATAATCGTAAAGTTTCTGATCAACGACCCTGGAAGTCAGGTTTACGTTTTTCCAGAAACGCAGAGGTTCCCTCTTTGAAATCATCGGTATTGCAAAGCTGTCCAAAGCAGTCCGCTTCTACATCGTACCCGTTATCGCTTCCGGCACTGTTGATTGCCTGAATTGCCATCGACAGAGCGATAGGACCATGCTTGAGCATCTGTGCCAGCATTTGGCGAGCTTCATTCAACGGATCGCCGCTTTCTGCGATCTTGTTAACCAGACCGTATTGAAGGGCCTCCCCGGCCTTGATCATACCGCCGCTTAAAATCATCTCCAGCGCTTTGCCCCTCCCCACGAGTTGTGGAAGCCTCTGTGTTCCGCCGTAACCGGGTATCAGGCCAAGACTGACTTCGGGCAGACCGAAAACGGCATTATCAGTAGCAATTCTGATATGGCAGGCCATGGCCAGTTCGGCACCTCCGCCCAGTGCATAACCGTTAACAACTGCTACGACCGGCTTCTGAAAGGACTCGATCCGATCAAAAATCTGCTGTCCTTTACGAGAGGTATCCCGGCCGCTCTTCTGATCCAGTTGACCCAGTTCTTTGATGTCTGCCCCGGCAACAAAAGCTTTGTCACCGGCTCCCGTCACGATCACTGCCTTCACTTCCGTATCGGATTCCAGGCCGGCGAACACCTGATCCAGTTCATCGAGCAAATCACTGTTCAGGGCATTCATTTTATCCGGTCGGTTCACTGTCACTACAGCGATTCCATCTGATTCGGTTTCGACGAGCAGGTGTTCGTAGTTTTCAGCCATCTTTACTTAGCCTTATTTGAAGTTGAAATAGTAACCGCCACTCAAGCCCCGGAGTTCCCGGCACTCCGCTGTCCGGCTTTCGCATCCGGTTCCCGAAGCTCGGACTCTTTGTTTGGTTCCGTTAGATTATCCGGTTGGATTTCCGTTTCGAAATCATCCAGGACCGGGAAAATATCCTGATCGAGCTCATCAATCAAATGAGAAGTTTCTTCCACTTCGAGGAGCAGATTGTCGAGCTGCATTCCGATCTCCTCGGCATTGCTCATCGTCATCGACTGTTCGTAGATATAGTGAATTGCATCTTCGATCGTTTCAAGATGCGTCTCGCAAATCATATACTTCTCTTTGGCAAGTTCAAATTTGGCAAGTCGTTTCTTAAGGATCTGAAGCCGCCTCTTTTTGGTAGCAATGAGCCGTTCGGATTCCAGCTGTTCGATCTTTTTCGAAAGTGACTCGACCTCTTCACGCAGGCCTTCCTCCACCGAACTGTTCATGTAGAGCTCATAACGCCGATGGAGATCCAGCAACGATATGTAGTTCGACATCAGTTCATCAATTTTTTTCCGAATATTATCGAGAAGCCCCTGTGAAGTGTACGGCAGTTTTTCAAAATTCTTTCGAATCAATCCGGAAAGATGTTTCAGAACAAGAAATCTTCTTCGCGATTCAGAGTTGAGCTGCTGGAAAATCAGCTTTTCCTCTTCTGCACTGTCACGATTCTTGATCTTTTTCAGGCGGATATTCCGCTTGAACCTCGGCAGTCTCGGCACGATCCCCAGATAGACCAGCTCCGTCCCGAAAGCGAGTGTAAGAATCAGGTTGGATGCGATACCAACATCACTCAGAAAGAATGCAGTGAGAGCGGAAACAAAGAGCAGCCCGAGATTCATCGGATGCAAAAATGCTTCCCGGGTATAGTTGATGAACTGTTCCTCTTCTTTCATCTTTTACTCCTGCCCCGTTTTCCCTTTTTCAATTCCTGTCCCGCGTGTTCCGGTTTGAGGTTCGGTTTCCGATGACGTTCCCGAACCGGTCTGACTCGTTTCGGTTTTGTCCAGATTTTTTGACTCAGCTTCTTCCGTTGAAAGCTCACCTTTCTCCTCGCGGGGTACTCCAACAGTCTTTTCTACCCTCATCTCTTCGGCCCGCTCTTCGAGTTCTTTATAGAGCATGCCCATTTCCAGTTTAGCCTGTCGTATCGTCTCCTGAGCTTTATCTTTTTTTGCCTGGTTCTCAAACTCCCGGGCGGCCTGTCCTGAAGGGCGGGCAGATTCCTCACCGGTCAGGTTTTCAAGCGCCACATCGAGACGAGCCTCAATACTGGCAACATTGTGCCGAAGCCGATCGACAAACTCATCCACCGAAGAGAGCAGCTCATCGGCGTTCAGCTGATCCATCGCTTTCGAAATCGATCGTGTGGAACGGCTTCGACGAAGCTTCTCCTTGGCCTCTCGCACTTTTCGATAGTGCTCTTTGTACTCCTCCTTGAGGCGCTGACGTTCCTGTTCACTACGGCTGCTCATCGTTCCATGTAACTATTATCAATTTTTCGCACGATCCCGGCCGACAGTTTTGTCTGGCTGTTTCTGCGGACCGGATTCTTCATCGACGTCGATACTTTTCTTTTTTTCAGCTTCCGGACCCTCTGCACCGCTACTCTTCGACGGAGCGGATTCCTTGCCCATCTCCCGTTTGAACTGACTGATCAGCTCCTGTGCTCTCATTTTTTCGGCGTTGGCTTCGATCTCCATCGTTTGTGTATCGACGCTGTCGAGCGCCAGTTCCATGCGAGCTTCATTCTGAGCCGTCTTTTCGTTCAGTCGTGTCAACATCTCATCGTGTGTCTGATCGATCCCGCCCATTTCAAACTGTTCCAGAGTATCGGCTACCCGAGCCTGCCACTCTGCACGTTCACTGGCACGCATCGCTTCTCTGGCCTCCTTGATCTTGCGATCTTTTTCCCGCATGAAGGCCTTTTTGACTTTCTGTGCTTTTTCATATGCCTGCTCGGCATACTTCAGTTGTTCACGGCTCTGCTGCAGGTTTTCCTTGTGTTTTTCGAGCTGCATGGCATACCCTTCGGCGATATCGTCCCGATCTGCATTAATAGCCGATTTGATCTTGTTGGTCAGGTCTTCGATACTCTTTTCATACCGTTTAACCTCTTTCTGGAGCATCACCATGTTCGCCTTGACAGTGGCGATATTTTCATTCATCTGCGGAATCTGATCGTTCAACTCCCGGATATTCTGTTCGAGAATCAATTTTGGATCTTCGATGGAAGAGACCATTCCGCCAAACATCGATTTTATGGCCCTGATAAAACGTTGAAACATAATACTGAAGGTTATTTAAAATTTAGGCATGTTGGCCCGGCCTTCCGGCTGAACTTGTCGCTTATATGCTAACGTACTAAAATTTATAGAATTTCAACGACTCATAAAGTAGTTTTCTCCCATCGGTGTATCCCATCATCGTCTACCCTGTGGGTTATGAGCCGGCCGGGTTGCTTTTTTGAATCCATAATGCCGATTGCGCCGGTCACCATCTCTTCGGCTATTTTAAGTGACTGCCTGTTGTTCGTAAAAAGAGTGGCAATTGTTTCACCTTTCTGTACCTGCTCGCCGATTTTCTTCCTGAGCAGGATTCCGGCTTTCGGATCGACCACATCATCTTTGGTTTTCCTTCCGGCACCCAGCTCCAGAGATGCCATCCCGATCTTCCAGGAATCGATCGATGTCAGATAGCCGGAGCGTGGTGCCTCCAGAGTCGACTTGCAAGAAGCTTCGGGATAGAGTGAGGGATCCTCGATCACAGATCGGTCGCCTCCCTGCTCACCAACCAGATCGAGCCACTTGTCGAATGCTTCACCATTCCGGAGCTGCTCATAGGCCCGTTCCACACCTTCCTCAAGTGATCCGGCTCTCTTGCCGATCCAGATCATTGTTCCGGCCAGCAAACAGGATAATCTTTCCACATCTTCCGGGCCTTCTCCTCTCAGCGTCATAATGCTTTCATAAACTTCGAGCCAATTTCCCACCGCATAACCGAGCGGCTGATTCATATCAGTCAGCCAGGCAACCGTACGTTTTCCGAAACGCCGGCCTATTCCCACCAGCGTCTCCGCCAGCTTGATCGCCCGCTCCTGCTCCTGCATAAAGGCGCCGGAGCCGAATTTGACATCGAGCACCAGGCCGTCGATCCCCTCTGCAAGTTTTTTACTCATGATACTGGCCGAAATCAGGGGGATCGATTCCACCGTCGCCGTAACATCACGGAGTGCATAGATCCGCTTGTCGGCTGGAGCAATCTCTTCTGTTTGTCCTCCCAAAACCAGATTGTGCCGGGAAAGTATGTGCTGAAATTCTTTCAGTGAAAGGCCGGTTCGAAACCCGGGTATCGATTCCAGTTTGTCAAGTGTGCCCCCCGTATGGCCCAATCCTCTACCAGAAATCATGGGAACAGGCACCCCTGCACTTGCTGCAATCGGTGCCAGAATGAGCGATAGCTTATCTCCGACACCGCCGGTTGAGTGCTTGTCGACCTTATTTCCCGGAATGCCCGACAGATCCAGCACCCTTCCCGAATTGAGCATCGCATCGGTCAGTGCATCTGTTTCGCCATCATCCAGTCCGTTGATGAAAGCAGCCATCAACAGAGCACTCATTTGATAATCCGGGATCCGGTCGGCCGTATACTCATTAATCAGAAATTCGATCTCATCGGATGAGAGGGCCACCCCATCTCTCTTTTTGCGTATCAGCGTTACCGTGTTCCAGTTTCCTCCGTTCATTGAACTGTTTGATTTCGATTGGAGTTCTGATGTTCGATTGGATGGATATTACAGAATATTTGTTGATTTTAAAGTGTATGAGAAAGCGGATTGAACTTCTTGCCGACAAGTATATTCCGTTTGACGGGATCCAGCTTCCCGAACAGGTAAATCTTTCCCGATTCGATCCGGCCCGGGGAATGCCTGGTGACCTTGAAAAGGCGGATGCTCTATTTATTCGAACCGTTACACCGATTACTGCCCGGACTCTGCCGGCCGCTCCCGGTAAATTGAAGCTGATCGGAAGTGCGACCGCCGGGGAGGACCATGTCGACCGGGAGTGGCTCGACCGGCTTGGAATCTCCTTTATTCATGCACCAGGTTGCAATGCCAGACCGGTAGGTGAGTATGTAGCCGTTACAACACTCCTCTGGTCAGCTCTTCGGGGTATAAATCTTTCCGAAATCAGAGCCGGTATCGTAGGGGCAGGCTATACCGGACAAGCCGTCGCGGATCTTTTCGACTCCATCTCCGTACCGTACATTCTGCATGATCCCCCCAGACAGGCTAGAGAGGGTCACTTTCGAAGTGCTTCCATCGACGAGATCTTAGACTGTAATCTTTTAACCTTCCACTTGCCTCTCAAAACCGATGGCAAATGGGCGACTGACCGCTGGCTTGACAGGGAGAAGCTGGCAGCAGGCCGGTTTCGGCTAATAATTAACACTGCAAGGGGTGGAGTCGTCGACGAGAAGGAGCTGGTCAGCGCACGGAAAGAGAAGAGGGTTGAAAACTTTGTACTGGACGTATGGCAAGATGAGCCCCGCTTTGACGACACGTCGGCCCGGAACGCTCTGTTTCACACACCTCACATTGCCGGTTATTCACGACAGGCCAAAAAGAGAGCCACATCGATGCTAATCGCCGAACTAGCCAAAACATTCGATCTGAACGGTAGTTCCGACGGTGACGAATCCACAGCCGATCACCCGGAGGCCGGGGATATCGCCTCTCCGGGCCAGATCTCTGATTTTAAAAGCTGGCTGTCCGAAATCCGGCCCGAACCGGACGAACCGGAATTATTAAAACAGTTAGCATCGATTCATCCGATCGTTGAATACCATACAAGATTCAGAAAGTTAATCGGCAAGGCTCCGAAAAAAAAATCGGAAGGCTTTGCAAGGCTGAGAACTTCTTTCCCCCTGAGAGATGAGTTTTGTTTTCTGCAGACTGAACCAACGGCTCTGAAACGCTGGCCCCTTCTGAAAAAACTTGGAATTTCTTCCGGAAAGCCCGGATGAATACAGACCGTCAGCCTTCATCTATGTAGTTGACGCATTCCCCGCCCTTTAGAATTTCCGGCCTCAATTTGGCCGAAAAAGTTCGGTTGCATTCCGGGTGGTAATTCTGGCCGTCTCCTCCAGCGACTCACCCATAACTTCGGCAAGCTTGCGGGCTGTATAAAGCATATAGGCCGGTTCGTTTCTTTTTCCGCGTTTCGGATCTGGAGCCAGAAATGGAGCATCTGTTTCAAGAATCAGCCTCTCTTTCGGCAATTGTGCGACAACCTGATCGAGTTTCGAATTTTTAAATGTTAGAATTCCTCCGATTCCCAGGTAGAGCCCAAGATCTAATGCACGGTTCGCTTCTTCCAGTGTCCCGGAAAAACAGTGCCAGACACCCCTTAGTGCCCCATCCTGCTCCGATTCAATCAAATCAAGCAGATCAGCCGTACTATTGCGATTATGCAGAACAATCGGCTTCTCCAGCTTTTTGGCGAGACCACAATGAATCGACAGGCTCTCTTTCTGCCGGTCGATATGATCTCTGCTCCAGTAGTAGTCCAGGCCAGTCTCTCCGACAGCGATATACTCCTCCCCGCTCAAAAGCTCGGCGAGCCGGTCCGCATCGACCGGCCAGTTTTTCTCTACTTCACAAGGGTGAACCCCCGCCATCTTGTGAAAGCGGATATGGGGATGAGAAAGCTTATCCATCTGCTCCAGTGAACTCCAGTCTATCGCAGGCAAATAGATTTCCCGGATTCCTGCCTCATACGCTCTGTCGAGCACCTGGCCGAGGTCCTCGTCAAATTTATCCAGATAGAGATGGCAATGGGTGTCCGTCAATGTCATGATGGGTGTAAATCAGTTTTTAAATGGGTGTCTGTCAGTTTCTAGATAGGTGTAAGTCAACGTCATAAAGATGAATGTTTTTGAATCTGTCTGTCGGCAAGTGCCGAGATTACTCCTTCAGCCAGTGTCACGCTTTCAGCTCCATGGGCTGCCAGCACCTCGCCGATCAGCACCTGGAAATGTTTCACAACACCGCCCGACAGGACAATCGACGCTTTGGGAAATACCGGGTATTTTTTCAGATGAGACTCCAGATACGCCTCGATCGACTCTCGTGCAATATCGATCAGCTCTTCGGCAGCCTCCTGCTGAAAAACTTTGCGGGTCGTTTCGGCCAGAAAACGGCTTGGCATCGGTTCCCGGTAGATTCTGTCAACAATCCGGTGATATGTGAGCCCGCCGATGCGTTCCTCCACCTGACGAATCGCCCGATTCGAAAGATCCTTCCGAAGAGCCCGTTTCAAGATCCGTTTTCCGATATCCGCCGCACTCCCTTCATCCCCCAGTACAAATCCGAGCGAGGGGACCTGGTCCGATTTTTTGCCCTTTTTGAAATACCCCGACGCGGAACCTGTCCCGAGAATTCCCGCCAGACCATCCCCATCAGCAAGATAAGCGTGGGCAACGGCAGCCAGATCATCCTCAACACGAAGCCGACAACCGGGAAAATGTCTCGAAAGCAGATCTGCGACCGGTTGGGCCGCCTCCCCGGAGTAACAGCCGGCACCATAGAATATTATTAAGTCTGGATGCAGCCCCGCCAGAGTGTGCTGAAGCTCTTTTAACGCTTTCTCCGGGTCCAGATAAGCAGGATGAAGCCCGGATGATTGTAAAAAAACCGGTTTTCCGTTCTCAATGTAAGCCCAGTCTGTTTTCGTGGCGCCGCTGTCGGCAATGAGTACCTGCATGGATCGGGAGATTTATCCGGCAAGATAGCTCGATTTTATTCGATCATAAAATCTGCCGGCACCATATTGGCGATGCGGTGGTTGGCCCAGTGTCCTTCGACCCGAACCGCCAGCGGATCATGAAGTCTCCCGTCTTCAGTCACAAAGAACTCCTGACTGTTATTCAGCGGCACAATTCTGGATCTTGGCCTGTTATCCCTGAATCGATCCTGGGGGTGTCCGTACAGTATATCGACCGGCCGGGCCAGCCTGAAACCTTTCAGCGACTCATCCATTCCGGACGGTAGCCTTCCGCTTTCGAGCTGTCGAAGCCTCATCTCTCCCGGACTGAGCGGATAGATCTGTGCCCGGTCCGTCGTTCCGACCCGGACGACTTCAAACTGATTCCTTCTTAATTCATCGTTGTACAGGCTGACCAAAAAATGTTCGAATGACCCACGATATGTTCGCTCCCGATTTCGTTCCCACTGACGCTGTTGTCGACGGCTGCCGGGTTCCAACTCTTCATATCGCATCTGGGCTTTATAAAATCCGGATACGCCACTTCCTGCCCACTGAAAATCGACCATCTCTACATAGATTTTATATCCGAGTGCCCGGTTCACGATTTCAAGCGGAACCTGAGCCGTGGCAAGCAGATTGCCGGAGCCATCCTCATCAAAGTCGATAACCCAAGAATTGAGAATTTCGGTATCTCTGGCGTTGGAGGTCGTACCGATAAACTGTTCTCTGAACTGCCGAAATTTCTGCTGCCACTCAACGTTGGAGGCAGCTACGCTCAGCTCCTCCATCTCCACTGTTTCCCGATCGAGCTCTGCATCAAAAGAGTAGAAACGCTGCGAATCGTTCAGGTCGACCACGATAATTTCACTTTGATAACCGATAAAACTGAAAACCAGTTCGTGGACACCTTCCAGACGCGTGGTAAACTCAAATTCACCATTTTCATCCGTAATTGTTCCAACTGTGGTTTGTGAGATGAAAACATTGACAAGCTCCACAGGCTCTCCGTTCTCCGCATCCGTGACCGTACCACTGATCGTTTTCTCCGCACCGGATTGTGCATTCAGATCCGGCGACAGCAAAAGGCCGGCTGTCAGAATAGCAAGCAGTACAGCTGGAATTGAACTCCGAATCGAAAATTGTCTCATCAGATTGTCATTTCCGTTCATTTGATTCATACCGCTTCAGTACATTTTGTGAGATTTGGTAGTTACTGGGATTCCCTTTCAAGCATGGGCCTCACCTCAAAAGGTACGATCTGTTCGAAAGAGCGGCCGCTCTGCCGATCTTCCACTGTCCAGGTCAATTCATAGTCACCCGGCGCAAGATCCTGAGTCTGAATTTCAACACTTTCCGAAAACCTGGGCGCATCATGTTCAAAGTTCAGGCGAATCGACAACTGCTCCTCCTGCCTTCGTGTCCAGAAAATTCTCTGCTCTACGGGCCGGATCTCATAGGCCACATCGAATCGTGCAATCCCCTCATCATCCTGCTCAAGCTGGTAAACTTCAAAATGGACTGCAAGGTTTTCGTTATAGGGAACTCTCCTGTCATTCGAGACCACAAACGGCAGAAAACTCCCTTCGGGGGGGTCGGCCTGCATCTGATAACCGAAGATCAGATCACTGGCCAGCAGCTCACCCGGCCCGGCGATCAGCGGTTCAGGCTGAGTGACTTCTATTTTGCCAAGCCCCCGGAGGCGTTGGGGGAAGGAGGTCTCAACACGAGGTGATGTGGCCGGATGCATGTTTTCAAGTTCGGCATAGAATACTTGAGTTGTTTCACCGGAAACATAGGGAATGACAAAAAGTGAACTGCTGGGAATCTCCTGGTCATAGTCGATTACTACTGGCGGATCTTGCGTCGATTCGGCAAGAAGAGTCCACTCTTCATCCCGAAGCTGCATTCCGTGAACATATCGATAGTGATTCAATACATACCCATCCTCCAGCTCCTGATTGATATCCTCCGAATCAAACATCGAATCCTGATTATGAACCAGATCCTCCAGAAATGCACTTGCCGGCCTGCTTTCGAGGAATGTTACAAATACCGGACGGTTCTGCTCATCCAGCAACCTGTACTGATGGGCTTCCAGCGTGATTTCCGGAAAGACCGATTCGTAGGTCGACAGCTCGGACGGAGCACGAGCCATATTTTGAAGCGCTTCGGCGCGATGCCGCTGGGCAACCATCTGACCGCTATGCTGGCCGAGTGGATTATCCGGGTCGACCGAATCCCATTCGGTCTCTATCTGACTGAATCTCATGGCGAAGTAGTTATCCACGGTAGCAAGCTGGCGGTAGTAAATCCACTGCATGACCATCCCGGGAGTCAGGTTTATGCCTGCAACATGGCGGGTTCCTGTTAATGTTGGCACGTCGAATCGGCCCGTTGACATGGAAAATGCTCTGGAGGGGATAAAGTCCTCTACCGTCTCGACTCTGCCGAAACCTCCAATTGCCGTCTCACCGAAAATCAGTATCAGATCATCTCGCATCTCTTGTGAAGGCCGATCGTAGGTCCACACTTCATAATAGGGCTGCTGATCGAGATCAAACACCGCATTGGCCATCACTTCGGCACTCGCTTCGGGTGCATCTTCTCCATCTGTGAGAAACCCTTGCTCAAGTCTCCAGCTTACACTCATCACATCACCCCGTGTAATTTGAAGATGGCCGCTGGAATTTCTGTCCGGTTCACCATAACGAACCCAGTAGACCCCCCGGTCATCGGTTCCATAAGGCGGATTCTCACTCCGGTCGAATTGTTCTCGGGCATAAGCGATCCGCTCCCAGTGTTCAAGCAGCCGGGCATTGTAGATCCGGCCCGGAGCCGGGTCCATTTTCTCCCAGTATTTACGTATTTCGACGGATAGATGGGGATCGGAATTTTCCAGAAGTGTTTCCCACTCTCGCCGCGTATCACTGCCAACCAGCGGTTCTAGCCTGAGGATCTCCGCTTCCAGCTCCTCGCGGTTTTTTTCGACCCATTCCGGTTCTTCATGGGTGTACCCCCAAAGATAACCGGCCATGGCTGCCGGATAATAGTCTTCGAGCCGCTGTTCGGTAACAACCCGCAGATATGCATTTGCAATTGCAACAGATGGTATATCAAGTTCGGACTGAGCACTTTGCCAAACTTCCAATGCCTCTTCATACTCTCCGTTGCGTTCGAGCTCCAGGCCCAGCTCCAGCCAGGAATTTTCGTCCGAGTCGCTCCATATTTCTGCGCCCGACTCGATCCAGGAACCGGTGCCCGAATCAATCGCCGGTAAAAGCAATAATAGAAAGGAGATTACATAATACATGCTTAACAATCGGTTAAATTTCCGACCGCATCGGCCGGTTTCTCTGTGTTTGATAGCGATGCTGTGTAGAAAACTGTAAGGCCTGGGACTAAGCCGTCATATCGGCGCCATCATAACAGCTTGCCCTTCATAATTACACACTATTCAGATCGATTACCTATTCCTCAACATAATATCCCTGCATCAACTAAATCATTTACAATTTCTGAGTTTATTCCGAAACGATCCTTCCCGGCTTTTAACGCTCTCAAAAATTACCGGTCGGATCGTACCGGATGGATCCGCACCAGATTCCAATCAGAAAGCCTCTCTTTCATATTGCAATCTATTCCATATAATTTCAATGATTTATCAAATTCAAATTAAGAAGAACCCCTCAGCAATTAAACAGAAATTTAATTCGTAAGTCATTGATCAAAACTTTATCATACATATATCTAACATATACCCCGAGCGGAAGCTGTCCTCTGCAAGACTGACCGGGCAGCAGATGATTCCGTTCAAGTTTTTTTTGGGAGGGTGTCACAAGGCGTCACCTGAAAAGGTTAACTTCAGATTGTACTCCTTGTCGGATCACATTTATTGACTGAAAAATCGTTAACGAACCGCCTGACAGATTATGGCTTCTTCAAATTCCAATAGCACCAACAACAAAGAACGTCTCAAATCTCTGGAAATCGCCGTCGGCCAGATCGAGAAACAGCATGGCAGCGGCACGATCATGCGCCTCGGAGACCAGCCGGTCAGCGAAGTGCCCTCTATTTCGACCGGATCGCTGCTCCTCGATTATGCACTTGGTGTCAAAGGGATACCAAGAGGACGTGTTACAGAGATCTACGGTCCGGAAGCGAGCGGCAAGACCACTCTCGCCATGCAGGTGATCGCCGAAGCACAGAAAAACGGCGGATATGCCGCATTTATCGATGCCGAGCATGCTTTCGACACCCGGTATGCCAAGGCGCTCGGTATCAAAACCGATGAGCTGCTCATTTCTCAGCCCGATTCCGGAGAACAGGCACTTGAGATCACCGAAACACTGATACGGTCGGGAGCACTGGATGTCATCGTCGTGGATTCGGTTGCTGCACTGGTACCGCGTGCCGAACTCGAGGGAGAGATGGGAGATTCCCACGTCGGCCTCCAGGCACGGCTGATGTCGCAGGCACTGAGAAAGATTACCGGAATCGTCAGTAAAACGAGAACTTCCTGTATTTTTATCAACCAGATCCGTGAAAAGATCGGAGTAATGTTCGGTAATCCTGAAACCACAACCGGCGGCCGGGCCTTGAAATTTTATTCATCTGTCCGCATGGATATACGCCGAATCGGTTCCCTGAAAAAGGGCGACGAAGTGATCGGCAACCGTACCAAGGTCAAAGTGGTCAAAAACAAGGTGGCCCCTCCCTTTAAAACCGTTGAGTTTAATATCATCTACGGTAAGGGGACGTCGAAAATCTCCGAAATTCTCGACCTGGCTGTCGATTACGGTATTATTGAAAAGCGGGGCAGCTGGTACCGGTATGAGGGAGAGCCGATTGGCCAGGGAACCGATGCCGCCATCCAGTTCCTGGAAGAGGATGAGACGCTTAAGCAGAAGATCGAAGAGACGATCCGCGAGAAACTCTTCCCGGAAGGTGAAGAGAAAGAGGAAACAGCTGACTCATCAGAAAACGGGGAAAAGGAGAAGGCAGCCGATAAATCTTAACGAACGGCCTCTATATGCTCACCGAGCAGCCGTAAAATGAGAATGGATAATGGGTGGCCAAATGAGTCGCTGGAGAAAGAAACGTACCGGTCGTGAAAATACTCCATCATTGCCAGCGGAAATCACTCGAATCGCCCCGCAAAAAAGAAGGAACGATCGCTACTCTTTGTACCATGAAGATCGATTTTTAATAGGGGTCAGTCGTGAATCCCTTACCGAATTTGAACTGAAAGAGGGAGAGATTCTGACCGAGGATCAATACAAATCGATTCTATTAACTGAAGAGAGGAGAGCCGCCAAGGAGTATCTGATTCGACTTCTGGCCAGACGTGATCATTCGCGGAATGAACTCGAAACCAAAGCTCTTAAAAAAGGGTTTGACCGGGAGATGATCAGTCCGGCTCTCGAACAACTGGAAAATTCAGGATATCTGAATGAAGAGGAGTTTGCGGAGAAGTATGCTTGCGATCAATTGAGATTCCATCAATGGGGGCCCCTTAAAATTCGTAACGGCTTGATCCGCAAAGGAGTCACTTCCGCTACCGTCGACAAAGTACTTTCGAAGCTTTCGGATGATTGGGAGCTTGAGAAGATTTGTGTAGATTTAGCTGTCAAAAGAAAACGACACTTTTCCAGGGAGGAAGAGAAGCGAAAACGCAGAGATAAAGTTGCAGCTTATTTGCTGAGAAAAGGGTTTACTTACGAGATTATCCAGCGCACCCTGCCCGAAATCATCCGGAAACTGAATGCTGACTAATATCACACCCGACAAGATTGCCCGATTTCTAATCGGAGTTGCGGCAGCTTTTCTGATTCTGTTGATACTGCTTCACTTCAGTAACCTTGTCGCTTATGCAGTAATCGCCGTTTTACTCAGTTACCTGCTCGATCCGATCGTAAACCGGCTTCAGGCGGCTGGCATGAACCGGACTGCTGCAACCACTCTTACACTTGCAACTCTTGTCCTGGTGATCGCCTGGATTTCTACCAGCATATTCCCGATCATCGCCGGCCAGATGGCAGCTCTATTGAGCCAGCTGAGCTTTGAAAATCTGAGGTTTATTCTCGCTCAAATTGAAAACCAGTTGATTGAAAACTTCGAATTCCTCACCCCCGGTTTTCTTCAGGACAACATTATGGAAGCAACTCAAAACCTGTTTGAAATCGGGGAGATACCGAACGTGGTAAGTGATCTGATCGGCATTTTCACCAACATCTTTTATGCTGTAATTGTTATCCCGTTTGCAACCTTCTTTTTTCTCAAAGATGGAAGCAGGATTCGAAGGGATCTGCTGCAACTGGTGCCGAACAAATATTTTGAATCTGCACTGAGTCTGATCGACAAGATCGAAACCCGCCTGGGACGTTATTTCCGAAGTGTATTGATACAAAGTATTCTGGTAGCCACATTTGCCTGGATCTTTCTTTCGATTGCGGGTTTGTCGAATGCACCGGCTGTCGGTATTGCTATCGGTGTGGCTAATACAATTCCCTATTTCGGGCCTGTATTAGGCTATTTGCTCTCCATCATCGTCCCCATTATCGAGACGGGAGACTTTACCCTGATCATTCCTTGCGTACTAGCTGTATTACTTGTGCAAATTCTCGACAATATCGTTTTCCAGCCGATGCTATTTTCAAGAGCGGCAGAGATGCATCCTGTCGCCATTCTCTTTATCATTATGATCGGTGCTCAGGTGGCCGGGATTCTGGGAATGCTTGTTGCTGTACCCCTGGCCACTATCGTGAAAATCACATTTGAACAGGTTGTATGGAGCTTTAACAACTACAACGTCTTCCGTGTTGATTCACTTACCGGAATCCGTACTGACGCTCCGGGAACCCTTGAAGAAAACTGACAGGTATTCCTCATTTAACTTAACGTAACACGATCGATCAAGCGAAAAAACTGGTTTTCATGTCACTGACGATCGGGTATCTGGCCAGATTGGCTGAATATAGAACTTATGTTGAACCGATAAACCATTGAGTATCGATTGAAAAAGATTGTAGTTTTTGCTTCGGGTTCAGGAACCAATTTCCAGTCTATTATCGATTCGGTCGGCAAAGGTGAAATCCAGGCGGAAATCGAAGGACTGATCGTCAGTCGTCGATCGGCCGGCGCATCGAACCGGGCGGAAAAAGCCGGTATCCCGGTACAGGTCATTCGGCCTGCAGATTTCAACACCGAAGAAGCCTTTGGAAAAGAGATTCTTCGGCATCTGAACCGATGGGAGCCCGACCTGATCGTATTGGCTGGTTATATGGTAAAAATTCCGGGAAATGTGATTGAAGCTTATCCGAGCAGGATCATCAACATTCATCCTGCACTGTTGCCTCGATATGGAGGTAAGGGTTTTTTCGGGAAAAGGGTACATCAGGCTGTACTCGATGCCGGTGATAAAGAAACCGGTTGTACTGTGCACTACGTAAACGAAAAATATGACCAGGGGCCGATCATTGCGCAAAGGAACGTTCCGGTTAAAAGTGATGATACACCCGAATCTTTGGCCAGGCGGGTACTTTCTGAAGAACATAAGCTCCTGCCTCAAGTCATTCAACAACTTCTCTCAAAACAAAATCATTGAACCTTGTCTCTGAAGCCACTTGAATATTTATTCGATCAATCTGTAGAAATCAAACGAGCTCTCATTTCCGTTTCCAATAAGGCCGGCCTGAGCAGAGTAGCTGAAAAGCTTGCTGAACGGGGTGTAGAAATCGTTTCCACCGGCGGAACAGCGAATCTTCTTAAAGAATCGGGAGTAAAAGTGCAGGATGTTACGGATGTAACCGGCTTTCCCGAATGCCTGGACGGACGTGTCAAAACCCTTCACCCATCGATACACGGCGGAATTCTGGCACGAACCGGTCATCAGCCGGATCTCGATGAGATTGAGAGACTCGGTATTCGCCCATTCGATCTTGTCATAGTGAATCTTTATCCATTCCGGGAAACCATCTCCCGACCAGACACTACACCGGCAACCGCAACGGAATATATCGATATCGGTGGGCCTACACTCATTCGTGCAGCGGCAAAAAACACCGGTCACGTATGCGTCGTCACATCTCCAGACCAATATGATGAGCTCCTGGAAGCTCTTGACAGCGAAGATGCAATCCCTTTTGAACTGCGGCGTAAATGGGCACTTGAAGCGTTCCGGCACACTGCCGATTACGACATGGCAATCAGCAACTGGTTCTCCGATTGGCTGGGCGAATCACTTCCGGATCAATGGATGGAAAGCCTCCCAAAAAGATCAGCTCTGCGTTACGGAGAAAATCCACACCAGAAAGCCGCTGTGTATGGGAATCCTGAAGATTGGTATGAAGTACTCCACGGCAAGGAGCTGAGTTATAACAATTACCTGGATATCGATGCCGCACTCAATCTGATATCGGAGTTTCCCGGGCCGGAACCGGTCGCAGCTATTTTTAAACACACGGTACCGTGCGGAGCCGCCTCCGGCTCCTCCTTGCTGGAGGCCTGGAACAAAGCCTTTGCAACAGATACTGTATCTCCGTTCGGGGGGATCGTCTGTATAAACAAAAAGCTGGATCCCGAAACCGCACGGGCAATCGACAAGATCTTTACGGAGATCATATTAGCCCCGGATTACGACCCCGAAGCCCTGAAACTGCTTAAAGAGAAAAAGAATCGGCGGTTGATCCGGATAAAAAAATTTCCAGATATAATTAATGGCGAACCCAAAGGTCAAATCCACGCTTCAACCTTGCAATACAGGTCTATTACAGGTGGCGCACTCATACAACAAGCAGACCGATTTAAGAGTGATACAGATCAGTTTGAGGCTGTGACCCGAAAAAAAGCAGACAAACGTCAGTGGAATGATCTGATGTTTGCCTGGTCTATTGTCAAACATATCAAGTCCAACGCAATCGTCTACGTCAAAAACCTGCAAACCGTTGGGATCGGTACCGGCCAGACCAGCCGTGTTGATAGTTCCGAAATTGCGATCCGCAAAGCAAAAAAAGAGGGTTTGTCTCTCGAAGGATCGGTTATTGCCTCGGACGCATTTTTCCCGTTTGCCGATGGCGTCGAAGCAGCTGCAAAAGCAGGAGCAACTGCAGTTATTCAGCCCGGAGGCAGTGTCAGGGATTCGGAGGTAATTGAAGCAGCTGAAAAACTGGGGCTGGTGATGGTTTTTACCGGCAGGCGCCACTTCCGTCATTAATTGATCCATCGACCGTCCGGAATAGGGTCGTATACCGTGTAAAAAGGGTGTTTAACACCTATACACCCTCAATTTACTATTCGCAACTAGAGCGACAATATTGTATTTTTGGCTGGTATCGCCCCGGAACTTTTCAACTCGGCAAATTATATGTCTACTACAGAATCGGTCGCTCAAAAAGAACACCAAAGCAATTCCAAGAACCAGCATAAAGCTGGGTTATTTGATTTTCTCTATACCGACATCGCAATCGATCTTGGTACAGCCAACACTTTGATCTATTCCCGAAATAAAGGGATCGTCTTGAACGAGCCCTCCATTGTGGCACTCAATAATCAGGGTCAACCGGTAGCTATCGGACATGAAGCGAGACTGATGCATGAGAAAACCCATAAGAACATTCGAACCGTCCGCCCTTTGAGAGATGGTGTCATCGCAGACTTTGAGGTAGCCGAACATATGATCAGGGGGATGATCAAGAATGTAAAAAAGAAGTGGTATTCCACCACACGTCAAATGGTTGTCTGTGTTCCAAGCGGAATTACCGAAGTTGAAAGACGTGCAGTTCGAGACAGCGCCGAGCACGCCGGAGCCAAAGAGGTCTATCTGGTTGATGAACCGATGGCAGCTGCAATCGGAATCGGCCTCAACGTTCATGAGCCGATCGGTAATATGATTGTAGATATAGGGGGCGGCACTACCGAAATAGCGGTAATCGCTCTCTCCGGTATCGTGTATGCTCAGTCCGTCCGGCTTGGCGGGGACGAGTTCAACGAAGATATCATCAACTATTTTCGCCGGAACCACAATTTGCTCATAGGTGAACGTACTGCCGAAAAGATCAAATGTGATATCGGCTCGGCTGCACCTCTTGATGAGGAGCTTGAGATGATTACCAAAGGACGTGATCTGGTTAATGGTGTTCCCAGAACTCGCCAGGTGACTTCCAGAGATGTGCGCGAAGCGATTTCCGAGTCGGTGAATACGATTGTCGAAGCAATCACAAAGTCACTTGAACAGACACCCCCCGAACTGTCTGCTGATATACTAGACCGGGGAATCATGCTGACAGGAGGTGGTGCGATGCTGAAGAATCTGGATAAATTGATCATCGAAACGACCGATCTGCCAGTTCATATCGCCGAAGATCCCCTGACTGCAGTCGTCCGGGGTACCGGCGCAATCCTTGAAAACCTCGACTATTACAAAAGTGTAATCAGTTGAGCCTTTAAACGCTGAGGAGCATGCGTTTTCGTTTACCCCGCATATCGGATGCCAGGGATTACATCCTTACTGCATTAATTCTCGTTTTCGCAATTTCCATCATGATCTTGCGACACGACGGGGGCATGCAGAACATCCAAAAGGCTTCCATCACTGTACTCAGCTATCTTGAACAGCCCCTATCCACAATTCGGGTCTACCGACAGGCATTGAATACCAACACCTATCTTCAGAGACAGAATGCACTTTTACAAGATGAGATCAGCCGACTGAGGGCAGCGGAACGTGAGAACCGAATCCTCAGAAATCTGCTGGACTTCAGGGAAGATTCGGAATATGGGCTGCTACCCATTACTATCGTTTCAAAGGACCTGACCAGTCTGAACAACTCATTGACGATCAGTGCCGGCAGTGAGCAGGGAGTTCGTACCGGCATGCCGATCATCAATTCTGACGGTTTGATCGGTCAGGTTACCGTAACAACCGGCCGATATGCACAGGTGATGCCGTTGATTCATTCCTTATCCAGAATCAGTGCAAGAATTCAGGAGAGCAGGGCTTATGGTATTGTCTCCTGGGAAGGTAACCGATATAATGAATTGATCATGCAGCATGTTCCGGAAACGATTGAAGCTGAGGCAGGCCAGGTAGTGGAGACGTCAGGATTCAGTAATCAGTTTCCGCCAAATATCCCGATCGGTGAGATCACTCGAATTGAGCATCCGGAAGGGATCGACACTCAACTGATCTATATACGTCCATTCGTCACTTTTCACACCGTCGCCAAAGGGTTCGTTGTTGAGTTTGAACCTGACCCGGATATTGAAGAACTGCACGAACTCGAACAGGAGCTGTTTTGATCCGATTTGAATCGATTAGGGAGATCCTGATCGGCCTGACGATGCTGGCCCTCCAGGTGGTTCTGTTTCGCCACCTGCAGATATATGGCGCAGAGTCGGATCTGGTGCTGATATACCTTCTTTGGCTCAGTACGAAGAAAGGGCGTACCGAAACCCTGATTTTTGCAGCATTTTTCGGCTTTCTGCAGGATGCCATGACCGACCTTTGGGGCTTGCATACTTTTTCAAAAACATTTTTAATTTTTGTTCTGCATAATTATTTGAGCAAGGTATCCGAAAATCGGTTTATCCTGTGGCAAATTTTTCTGCTGATCCTGTTTGCAGCATTTATTCACAATATGGTTTTCGTTGGACTTAGTCTTTTTGCAGAGATCTATTCCGGTACAACCCTGATCTGGTCGATACTTCTGATCGGTAGCATCTATACCGCTGTTATCGGAACCTTCCTGCATATCGTAAAAGGAGGATAGACGATGTCATCTGTTCAGAATCGAGACAAAAAAACATCTTTACGGATTCTTCAGGCTGTGATTCTGCTGACCTGGCTCGTGATGTTGGGCAGACTCATTCAGCTGCAGATCATCGACTACGACACCTATGCCCCGCTGAGTATGCAAAATTTTATACGGCAAGAGGTGGTCAATCCTGCAAGAGGTCTCATATATGACAGAAACGGAACTATTATGGTCGAAAATGAACCGATCTATTCGATCACTATCAATCCTGCAAGTTTTGATATGTCGAAAGTTCCGCTGCTGGCAGAACTGACCCACTCGGACGAAGAGAGCGTGATGGAGAGAATTACCCGGGCCCAGCAGTATTCATGGTTTCGTACATCCCGTCTCTTTACCGAAGTAAGCTTCGAAGTCTTTTCCAATATCCAGGAAAATATCTGGCAACTACCCGGTATCGGCCATCAGATTGAAAGTAAGCGACACTATTCCCACGACCTTCTCGCCCCGCATACATTCGGTTATTTGCGAGAAGCAACTCGCGAAGATCATGAACGATTTGAGCACCTAAGGCTGGGCGACCGGATCGGTAAAAGCGGACTCGAGATGGTATATGAAAATTATCTCAGAGGCCAGCCGGGAACCGAATATGTACGAGTCAATGCTTATGGACAAACTATCGGCCATTTTGAGGAGAGCAGCCTCGATGTCTCACCGGTTCGCGGATACGACCTGATTACAACACTCGATGCCGATCTTCAAAAGCTGGCTGAAATCTTGATGGAGGGGAAGAAAGGCGGACTGGTTGCCATGGATCCCAACAATGGTGAGATCCTGAGTATCGTTAGCAGTCCGCAATACGATATAAGCCGTCTGGCCGGCCGACTGGATGCAGATTACTGGAGATCGATCAATATTGATCAAGACACACCGCTTTTCAACCGTGCTATCTCTTCACGACAACCCCCGGGATCAACCTTCAAGCCGTTTATGGGATTGATTGGAATGCATCTCGACCTGATTACCGAAGATACCGAAATCTACAGCAGTGGTGCCTACATCAGAGGTCGAGCTTATGGTGACACCGCCGACCCTGGCAATTACGATTTGAGAAAAGCGATTTCGCATTCAAGTAACTACTTTTTCTTCTGGATGATGGATCGTATCGCCACGAACGGCCACCTGAACACCTGGAGTCGTCTGATGAAGGATTTCGGCATGGGGGTGCGAAACTCGATCGACCTGCCTTTCGAAACTGCTGGAATCATGCCCGACAGTACTTACATGAACAACACATTCGGTACCAGGCGTTGGGGAATCGGAGATCTGATGAGCCTTGGTATCGGCCAGGGAATGGTTTCGGTATCTCCCCTGCAGATGGCCGTAGCAACCTCCTCGATCGCCAATGGTGGATATCGGGTTCAGCCGCATCTGGTTCGGAGAATGGTCCATCCAGAACTGGATACCCGTTACAGCAACCCGGAAAGTACCCGTATCGACTGGATCCGGGAGGATCATCTCCGGGTAGTACAACATGGGATGCGTGAGGTGGTTACCGAGGGAAGCGGTAGATGGTATGCCGATTTGGGAGACATTCCGGTTGCCGGTAAAACAGGTACTTCTCAAAATCCACATGGAAACAACCACGGCTGGTTTATCGCCTATGCTCCCTTTGACGATCCACAGATTGCGATTGCGGTCTTGATTGAAAATGCCGGGTTCGGTTCCGTTTCGGCTGCGCCTGTAGCCTCCCTCCTGATAGAGCAATATTTAAGGGACAGTATCGAACGACAACATGTATTCGACTACGTATTGAATTTTTCACCGCGTGAGGAAGTTCCTGACGAGATAGAAGAACAGGAGAGTCTCGACGGGATACTGCCGGATGAAACGGGAGGTGTACAATGACGGTTTTCAGAGAACTCAACTGGGGATTGGTGTTGATCTGGGGCGCACTTGCCGCATTCGGACTGACAGCAATTTACAGCGCGACCCAAGGACCGGTTTCTGAATTTCTCCCGGAACATATTCAGCAGAACTTTTTACGTCAGGCTACCTGGGTCTCTCTTGCCATTGTGATTATCGCAGCCATTCAATTTATAACTCCGCGCCGCTTTCAGGAAGTTTCATACCTTTTTTATGGATTTGCGACGCTTCTGATGATCTATACGGTCTTCTTCGGTGTCGAAATCAGTGGCTCACAAAGCTGGATACAACTTGGCCCTATCAATATCCAGGTTGCAGAACTGATGAAAATTGCGACGATTCTTGCGGCAGCAAACTATCTGACCAGTCGGCGCGATATTACAGCGGAAAACCTTAAAACCGCTCTGGCTGCTCTGCTCTTTTTCATCGTACCGGTCATCCTCCTGGTCCTTCAGAACGAAGCCGGAGTTGCTGTTATCTTTCTGGCACTTCTTCCTTTCATGCTTTTTTGGTCGGGACTTCCGCACGGAATTACTCTGTTGATGATCTCCCCTGCCCTTATCGGGTATTTTGCCATATTGAACCTCACCTGGGCGATTATTGCTGCCCTTTTGATCACATTTGTCATTTTCATACTGCAGAAGAGAGTCTGGCTGACTGTCAGCTCACTAGCCCTTGGCCTGGTCACCATCATAGGCGTTGAAGTAGCTTTGCATCAGGTTTTGCAGCCCCATCAAACGGCCAGAATCGAAGCTTTCGCCAATCCGGCGGTGGATCCGCAGGGAAGTGGCTGGAATGTGATGCAGGCAAAAACTGCGATCGGATCCGGGGGGTTGACCGGTAAAGGATTTATGAAAGGCACACAGACACAGTTGCGATTTCTGCCTGAACAGTGGACAGATTTTATCTTCTGTGTTGTCGGAGAGGAGTTCGGGTTTGTCGGGGCCGGGTCGCTGTTGACCCTTTTCCTGCTCCTCTTTATGGTCCTGCTGAATATGGCGGGAAATCAGAAACACCCCTTCTCACAACTGGTCATTGTCGGAGCTGCTTCTGTCTTCTTTATCCACTTCACGATCAACCTTGCAAGCGCTATGGGAATTATGCCGATCATCGGGTTGCCGCTTCCATTTCTCAGCTATGGCGGATCTGCATTTTTGACCAATTCAATACTTCTCGGCATCTGTCTTAATCTTGATCTCTACAAACGTACGCTGAGCATCTACCGCTGATATACCGGACCCGTAGATCAATCAGCGATTTAACCGGCAAATGGACGGTCAGTCTTCAGGTTAAAACTTTTCCGGTGATAGCGGGTGTAACCAAACTCTTTCAATGCCTCATAATGTTTCCTGGTCGGATAACCAACATTTCGATTCCAGCCATATTGGGGATACTCCTCATGCAACCTTCTCATCAGCCGATCACGGTAAACTTTGGCCAGAATCGAAGCTGCCGCAATAGTTGCAGATCTGTTGTCACCACCTATAATGCATTGGCAGGGAAGCAGTGTGTCTGCAAAGCGATTACCATCGACCAGTAAAAAGTCCGGGGCACCCCCCGACTCTGCACAACGTATCATCGCCTGAATAGAGGCTTTCAGAATATTAAGCCGGTCGACCTCCCGAGGGTCACAGTATTGAATGGTATAGTAAAGCGCTTCATCTCTGATTTTCCGGTCAAGTTCCAGCCTGCCGGCTTCCGACAGACTCTTGCTGTCTTGATAGGGAGTATCTGCAGAGTTCGGTGAAAGAATTACACCCGCAGCTACTACCGGCCCGGACAAACATCCACGCCCTACTTCATCCAGACCCATAATTCTCTTATAGCCCTGTCTCCAGAGGTTTCTTTCTATCCCCAGGCGATCTTTTCCGGCAGCCATAATCTAAAGCAGGTTTACCTTTCAGCCGACAACTATAAAATAGAAAAGCCGGCAATTTACTGCCGGCTTTTAACCAGGAAAGTTAACTATATGAGCTGAGTCAGATCTCCATTCTTCTCATCACTTCGTCAGTGATATCATATTCATCTCTGAGCTCTTCACGTACATAGAGAATGATAACATCTCCGGCCTGAGTCGTCGTATTCAAGACATAGTCGATACCACGATCTCGTGCAACAGCATCAATCGTTTCCTGAATCTGATCCAGAAGGGGCGCCATCAGCTCGGCCTGACGTTCCTGAAACTCCTGTTGAGCTTCGCTCTGCATTTGACGGAGTTCAAACTCCATCTCGCCCAGCCTCTCCTCTTCAGCTTCCCGTGCGGCATCGGAGATGACACCGATTCTCTGCTGATACTCTTCGTAGGCGCGTTGCAGATCCTGCTCTTTTTGTGAGATCTCTTCACTTAACCTCTGTATAAAATTCTGCAATCTCTGCTCTACCGCCCGCATCTCCGGCATGCGTTCCAGGATCGCTCTCGGTTC
The DNA here is from genome assembly GCA_007134695.1 of Balneolaceae bacterium. Taxonomy (GTDB): domain Bacteria; phylum Bacteroidota; class Rhodothermia; order Balneolales; family Balneolaceae; genus SLK101. The sequence goes on along the minus strand of SLKI01000053.1, from coordinate 6,809 downwards.
TACAAAACCGATCTTCATATCCTGGGCCTCTGCTGTTGAAGAAAACAGCGGTATAGATATCAGTATGGCAAGAATTCCTGAAATAGTAGCTTTTCTAATCATAAGTCTGTGAATGATTTTAATTGGTTGTAAGCTCTTCGATTACACGGTCGGTAATGTCGACCCCTCGTTCAGAAGCATAATAGACAATCAGGTCACCCTGACTTGTCTGCTGATTCAACACCACGTCAAGATCGAGTTCCATGGCAATTTGTACCATAACATTTTCGACGCGTTGCATGATCGGGCCAAGCAGTTCTTCCTGCCTCATCTGTATCTGCTGACGAAGCCGCTGCTCAAGGTTGTTCAGCTCTTCTTCCTTCTCCATCAGTCGCTCCTCTTCGGCCTGACGCTCCGCATCAGTCAACGCACCTGCCTCAAGCTGATCTTCAAATTGTGCCATCATTTCGATAAAGACCGAATACTCCCGGCTGAACTCTTCCTGTCGCTGCTGGAAATATTGCTGCAGCTCCTGCTGAACCTGTGCAGTTTCCGGCAAGGCATCCATGACGCGATCCGGATTCATCATCCCTACCTTAAGCTGCGCTTCGGCAAATACCGGAAAAATCACGATGAGTATGGTGACCACTATTTTTTTCAACATATCTATCTGTCTATTACAAGTGAGCGCCAAATTTAAGAATTTCAATCTGGCTATGAAAAACAACTCTTATGGATCCACATCCAATCCCAGTTCGATCAATACCTCCTCTGTCAGATTCCACTCCGGGCTGGCAAACAGCAACCGGGGATCTTCCGACCGGTCAAAAACAAAATCAAATCCTTCCCGGTCGGCGACCCTGCTGACCGCATCAAATATCTGACGTTGAATCGGTTCCAGCAACTCTTTTTGTCGCTGGAAATATTCTCCTTCAGGACCGAATTTCTCGTGAAGGAATCGTTCCCTATCCTCCCTCAAGTCTTCGATCTCCTCCAATCGCTGCTGTCTCATTTCATCGGTGAACAGGACTTCCCTCGCTTCAAATTCTTCACGCATGCGAACTATTTCCCTGTCCAGTTCGTCAAGTTCTTCCCTCCAGGATTCGCTCAACAGTTGAAGGCGCTGCTCGATACCGGCATATTCCGGCATCTTTTCTATAACCAGGTCTGAATCGATAAAACCGATTCTCTGATCCTGAGCTTCAAGTCTGTCTATCGGAACAACCAACAGTAAAAACGGACATAATAGCAGTATGGTACCGATTTTATGCATTTTTTAGAAGGGTGCTCCGATATTAAACAGAAACTCCCATTCGCCTGCGTTCAGGCCGGCCCCCATTCTCGAATCGGGTGTGCCGTCCAATCGGTACCCGTAACTGATGTCCACCAATCCGAGGATAGGCAGAAAGATTCGAGCACCGAAACCTGCTGCACGCTTGACTGAGAAGGGATCGAAACTGCCAAAATCGTGAAATGTGTTACCTGCATCTACAAAAGCGTATGGGATCAGCTGCAGTTGATCGGACGAAATAGCAGGATAGCGCAGCTCCAAAGTATACTTGGAGTAGACTCGCCCACCGATCATGTTTCTGTTCTCATCCAGAGGAGAGATAACCCCGGTTGTTCCACCCGGGAAACCCCTCATATCGATGTTATCGTTTATAAAACTTTGTCTCTGCTGAATTTCTGTTCCACCCAGGTAAAACCGCTGGAAGTTGCTGCGTTCACCCGAACCGAAATAGCCCATATAACCGTAATCTGCACTTCCCGATAGAGTCAGCCGCCCAACCAGTGTCGTATGGGCCTGATAACCGCTTTTCAGTTTATAGTACTGTCCGAAATTGGGTAGCGGCGGAGCGATTTCCGCACTCAGAAGCAATCTGGACCCCCGGTTCGGAGAGATGAAGTTATCAAGTGAATTACGTTCGATGCGGTGTCTGATATTCAGAATATTGGTGCTGCCATCCTGAAAGATCCCATCGAAACCGGACATATTATAGAGCTGATAGGAGATGGAAGTTTGCTGCCGGAAAAAATCATCCGGCCAACTCAGCGGCCTTCCAATACTTAAAGTTGATGAGAACATTTCATTCCGCTGCCGGGCTTCCTGGGTAGCAAACTGCCGGAAGTTGAGAATGTCGTAAGAGAGGCTGAGGCCGACCGATGTGTTCCTTCCTCGAAACCACGGCTCCTGGAAGGAGAAACTGTAGCTTTGATACCCTCGGCCGGTCACCTGGACTCCCAGCGACAGACGCTGGCCATCTCCGGATGGAATCGGATCCCAGCCGCCGCGCTCAAACATTCTCGAAACCGAAAAGTTGTTGAAATTGACTCGTGCGGCAAGAATCACCCCGATCTGCCGGCCGCCAAAACCGCCGGAGAACTCAAAATTGTCGGTACTCTGGGATTCGTCCAGATGGTAATTGATATCTACTACATTCTCCTCCGGATCGGGATTGAGTTCCGGTTCAATACCTTCAGGATTAAAATAACCGAGTGTACTTAATTCGCGAATCGAGCGGATGATCGCCGACCGGCTGTAAGTTTGCCCGGGTACCGTACGTAGAGTTCGGCGAACTACGTCATCGTGCGTTTTTGTGTTGCCCGAGAAAGAAACATTTCGAACCGTCGCAATATCTCTTTCTATGATATCAAAGTGAAGATCCAGCTCATTATCGCCCACTACACGGATGTCGGGATTCACCTCAAAAAAGAGGTAACCGATATTTTGATACAGGCTGTAGATATCGGTTTCGTCCCGGCTCGCCTCCAGACGCTCGACAAATCTCTTCTCGTTAAAAATATCTCCCTCTTCAAATCCGAGAGCCTGCGTCAACTGCTCATCGGTATATTCTGTATTCCCTTCCCAGGTAATATCCCGGACTCGGTACTGAGGGCCTTCAGCTACAGTGATATCGATCGCAACCCCCTTTTTGTCACTTCTCAAAAAAGAATCCATACGATAGTCGAACAGATACACAGTATCGCTTAACACCCGAATATCTCTGTGGCCGTTCTCCCTGTAAAACCCTTTCAGATTTTCAAGTGCTTCCTGAAAATCATCTTCTGTAAAGTCGTGCCGTCGGAATATTCGCCACCAGGAATCCTCCTTGATCGAGCCAAGGGCACCCCGAAGCTGTCTGTCACTGAAATTCTCGTTCCCCTCAAATTCAATTCTTCTCACCTTGATCCGCTCACCCGGTTCGATGTTGAATGTGAGGGTGACCCGGTTTCGAAGCTCATCCGTCAGCTCCTCCACAATCTCAATTTCGGTACCCCAGTAACCATTTTCACGATAATATCTTTTGATGGTATTGATCGCCTGGGATCTTACTGAGTTGGTGACTGCCAGGCCGGATATCAGGTTCAGCTGATCTCTGAGGTCTCTTCTGTGTGAACGCCTTGTCCCTTCCAGATGGTATTCATGAAGCCTCGGTTCCTCTTCGAGATAGATATAGAGTTTCACCCCTCCGCTGATGCGTTCATGGCAGATCTCCACATCGGAAAAAAGTCCTCCGCGATAGAGTCTCCGGATCGCTTCCGGGATCTGGTCTCCGGGAATTCTGATTGTCGAGCCAACCGAAAGAGCACTGGTATTAAATACATAACTTTCTCGTGCAGTGACCAGACCACTCACCTCAATCTCCTGAATGGTGTACTCCATAGGAGATTGACGCGTCGGATCCTCAATCTGCATTTCGCACCGTTCCTGCCCGAAAACCGGACTCGAAACCAAAAACGTGGCGAGCAGAATGGTTGTGAGTACTGCTCTTACTTTCGAAATATACCTTCTATTGGATAGAATCAACTCTAACTCAACTGTTGATGTGAGAAACGACCTCATTACTTGGAACACGTGACTGCGTCTGACTATGATTGTCAATTTTTCCGTACCTACGATCACGATTTTGAAACGATATTATTGCATTGTATAGCTCATCCCTTCGAAAATCAGGCCAGAATGTTTCTGTAATATAGAGTTCGGTATAAGCCAGCTGCCACAAGAAGAAATTACTGATTCTGAATTCACCACTGGTTCGTATCACCAGATCCGGATCGGGATTTCCGGCAGTAGACATGTTAGCGGCGATCATCTCCTTGTTGACCTCATCCGGCTCTATTTCGCCTTTTTTGATGCGATGACCAATTATTTTGGTTGCTTCGGCTATATCCCATCTGCCGGAATAGCTCAGTGCCAGGCACAAATCCATCCGGTCGTTGTCCCGGGTCCTGTCGATCACCTGCTGAAGCAATTCGCGGCACTCCAGGGGAAACCGGTCGAGCTGGCCGATCGCCGTCAGCCGAATATTGTTCTTGTCAAGATTGTCCGCTTCTTTTCGAAGCGTACTCATTAACAACTTAATCAGGGCATTGATTTCGGCAGAAGGCCGGCCCCAGTTTTCCGTCGAAAAGGCGAAAAGGGTCAAATGTCCAACCCCCAATTGTGCACAAGATTCGGTTATATCCCGAACCGATTCGACTCCAGCCTTATGGCCAAAAACCCGAATATTACCTTTCTTTTTCGCCCATCGGCCATTGCCATCCATAATGACTGCGATATGCTCCGGCAACGGACCGGCTTGCCGAATCTCTTTCTGCTTCGCCTTGTCGGCTTCGGTCTGCTTGTTATTTGTCAGTGATATTGGTTCCAAGCCCTTCCGAATTTTTAGTTTTCAAGCTAAATAAATTAGATTTTTAAGCATCCTAAATCAAGCTGTAATTCAGAGTGGCGGCATAGGTTGACTGATAGCAGGGCCGTCCTCCAAAGATACAGAAATGACGTTTGAGAATGAGTCAATTCGAATTGAGTGATATCGTCTGTACTTTCTATTTCCCAGCTTTGAGACCTTTCGAAATCCCGATCATTTCACATAAAGCTAACGCTGCTTCCGCACCTTTGTTTCCCTTGTCCTGACGGGACCGCTCAACTGCCTGTTCTACACTGTCTGTAGTAAGAACTCCAAAAGTAACCGGCTTTGAAAACTTCAGGTTAAGCTCGGCAACTCCTCTGTTCACCGCATCACATACATAGTCGAAGTGGGGGGTTTCGCCCCGTATCACAGCCCCGATCGCCACAACCCCTTCCACACCGGCATCTTCCAGAAGTTGTTGACATACAAGCGGAATTTCATAGGATCCCGGACAGCGAACTGTCAGAATATTCTCTTCTTTTACACCTTTATTTTTCAGCGCAGCAATCGCACCTTGCAGCATCTCATCGGTGATCGCAGAATTCCAGCGGGATGCGGCAATACCCACGCGTACATTCTCCCACTCAACAGACACATCCAGATTCCGACTCATTGCTTCATCTCCGATTTCAAACGTTTCCTGTTTTGCGACAGCCGCTCCAGGCGGTTTACATGCTTTTCACTTAACGTCAGAATCCCGAAATAGGGATCATACTCTTTCCCGGTTCCATGGTAATCACTTCCTCCGGTTATCAGTAACTGACGGTTTTCAGCCAATTTCGTCAACTCTTTCTGCCGTTCAAAATTATGTGCAGGGTGGATACACTCCAGGCCATCGAGGCCAAGCTCAATATAGGCCTCAATCTCTTTATTATCGTAAAGTCGACCGGGATGCGCCAATATCGCTGCACCTCCGGCTCTTTTTACAATCCGAATCATCTCCTCGAGCTGAACAAATTCGGGAACGATTTCATCCAGTACTGAACGTCCGAGATAGCGAATAAACGCTTCTGTAAAGGATGCGACAATCTTCTTTTTCACCATAAGTTGAGCCAAATGAGGCCTGCCTACATTTCGGCTCTTTGCCTCGGAAATAACTTCGTCAAGGGAAAATTCGAACCCCGATCTCTTTTTGAGTTGATCCAGGATCTGCTGCATTCGGTTTACTCTGGCCTGACGTTGCCCGGCCAGCGTATTGTTCAGCTCCGAATGATCTTCATCAAAACAGTAGGCCAGAAGATGAATCTCGTTCTTCTCGTGCAAGGTTGTAACCTCCACCCCCGGCAATAACTTGACTCCGACTTCATTTGCGATCCCGGCGGCATCCAGATACCCTTTGATTGTATCGTGGTCTGTGATGGAGATGGTATTTAAATGCCGCTCTCCGGCAAGACGAACCAGGTCGGCCGGAGTACTGGCTCCATCTGAAGCTGTAGTATGTAGATGTAAGTCGGCTTTACCCAAACCCTGTCTCAAGTTTTCAGTATTTTTGCAACTCCACAGCCAGGGTGATCCATACCGGGATCAGTCAGCAGCCTGAATCTCCAGGGTTTGTCCGACATATATACGGGTTCCGCCCAATTCATTCTGTCTCTGTATATCAGACACGGAAACTCCAAATCGCTGTGCAATGCCTATTAACGTATCATTACGCTGAACCGTATAGGTGACCGTCCCTCCGCCCGAGCCTGAATCTGAAGTATATCGGCTGTAGATATCCTCGCCCTGACGCTGCAATCTCTGCAGCTCTTCCTTCTGGGCAAAAGTCATGTCGTTCAGCTGGCGGTAAAAATCGGCCCTGTGATTCGGAACATGAATAGTTAGTGTTTGTCCCGGCCGTATTGTGTTACCGATTCCGTTCCAGGTTCTGACCTGCCAGGCCCTGACGTCGAACCACTCTGCAATATGGCCGACCGTATCACCGCTCTTCACACTATAGGTCACCGGAGTGGTATTGGCCGGAGCCTGTGCCTGGGTTTGTGTCCGGCTTCTCGATGTGGAGACAGCCCCCGGTGAGTTTGACGGCCGGTCTGCCGCAATCTGTTCCATCGACCCGCCTGCAACCGGAACGACGATCGTCTGCCCCGGATGGATGGTCGTACTCAAATTCTCATTGGTCGAAAACAGCGCCTGAACCGA
>SLKI01000014.1 GCA_007134695.1 Balneolaceae bacterium | reverse complement strand
TGTCGATGCGGGTACGAAAAGCAGGGATGCGAAATGTTGCCGCACTGCGTGCCTACGTTTACCATAAAGGGGCTCAATCGTTTGGAAAAGAGAATAAAAAGAAGATGGGGGAGGAGAACTATAAAATTATTTTAGAACGGTATCCGGAGTACCCTTCGCTATTGGAAAAATTTCGCAAGGAAGATCCTTTTCAAGACCTGCGCAAGCCGCTGGAAATCCTGAAAGGACGAAACTGGCCGGAACAGAGCTTTCACATTGTTATGGCTGGAAAAATTACACGTCTCAAGCGTCATGAGATCGCACTGCGAGCAGTAGCAGATCTTGCAGAAGAAGGAAAAGAGATGTTTCTATGGATTGTTGGGAACCCGGCGGGGCGTACGGCATATCATAAAGAGCTGGAGAAACTGATCAAAAAGCTGCAGCTCAAAGAGCGAGTCTTTTTTACCGGTCCGTTGAGATCGGCTGCAGGTATGCTCCATTTTGCGGACACGGTCGTGACCTGTAATCCGGCCGAAGCGTTCGGACGGGTGACGCTCGAAGCGATGCTGACTGAAACACCGGTAATCGGAGCGGACGGCGGTGGTACGTCGGAGCTGATCCAGGATAGAGAAAACGGGCTGCTTTTTAAACCCGATGATATCGAGGACCTGGCCGAAAAACTTTCAAGACTTTACGATAACCCCGATGAACGAGCAGAACTCGGCAAACGAGCACGCAGCTGGGCAATCAAATTTCAAGAAAACAACCGCTACAGTGAACAAATTCTTCAGATCATGCGCAGTACGGAAGGCGAAAGACATCCTTCCGACGGGATCTCGATTCTGATTGATTCACTGCTTCACGAGCAAAGGGAGAATTCAATCGGACAAATGAGAAACGGAGTGATAGGATGGATATCGGACTTGTTCGATCGAAAACAGAATGGGTAATGTTTAAAGCCGATAAAGCATTTGATCTTGTAGAACCTACGGGTGGAAATCGACCCACCATCATAAGTTTAGCCATTGAGAACAGATGAACCGGATTGGAGTCATTATTCTAAACTATTTCTCTTTTCAGGAGACTTGTGAGCTCTATCGTCAGATCGATATGCTCGGGAATGTGGACTTGCTTGTGGTAGACAACTCGGCAGATGCGGGGGAAGCGAAGAGTCTCAGAGAAACGATCCCCGGCGAGAGGCTTCTGTTTACGGGAAAGAATCTTGGATATGCAGGTGGTAATAATTTGGGTATCAGGGCGATGCTGACCCAATGGTACTCCGAATTGTCAAGTTATTCGAGTTACAGTAACCAAATAAAGGTGGTATCGGGTCTTAATCCGGAATTCAATGATGAATCCGACGAAATTGGCAGTAAAGAAAAGCTGGTAGCGGCTCCCGGAGTTGATCTGATTGCACTGATCAATCCGGATGTACGGATCAAGGGTAATCCATTTACATCGCTTGCACAATCATTTCATAAAAACCCCAGGCTTGCAGCAGTCGCACCCAGACTCTGTGTTCGAAACGATCCGGGGCGAATCTATTCTGATGGTGGAGTCCTTCTGGATCAGAACGGTTATCTCAAGCCGGCGCATCTCAATAGTGGGGTTATTATTGATGAGCGGCGTTCGGGTAAGGCTGACAGCGGGGAATCAGAACAACTATCCCGGACCGGGCGAGCCATTTCACCGGATCGGAAACCTGACTACATCAACGGTTCATTTTTTTTGATGAATACGGCTGCAATCGAGGAGGTCGGCCTCCTCGATGAAAGCTTTTTCCTTTACTTTGAAGAGGTTGACTGGTGCAAGCGGGCTGTCGAGATTGGTTGGTCGATCATGTCGGTACCGGAAGTGACGGCCTGGCAGACGATCAGTCCAAAAAACGAACGGTACAACTACCATTTTTTCCGAAGCTGGTTGCTTTTTCAGCACAAATACAATCGCGAAGGAGTAAAACCGCTGTTGATCGATCAGCTGAAAAAGATCAAGTGGATTATATCGGACCGTAATAAGCCGTTGGGCCAGCGCTTCCGATATGCCTGGTATCGGTTGAAGGGAGTGACCAAAGGCTGGCTGAGGTTGTAAGTTTTAAAAAACGCAGGGTAAGAATGGCACCGCATCGATTTATAAACCGGGTTGAGTGCGAGATTCGAAAGTGTAAACCGGGACGAGTGCCGGGTTGAGTGCGAGATTCGGAAGTGTAAACCGGAGTGCTTGCGATAAAAGAATTCTCAACTGACGTTTTATTCCCAAAAGTCAGCTGGTTTACCGCCATATTCGAGAATTCGACGATTTTCATCCGACAACTCCTCTTCGATCCGCCTTTTCAATTTTTTACTGAGCAGATGGCGTGTTCGTATCTTCTTGCTGACCAGCCGGTTGAGTAGAATCGGGGGCAAGAATCGTTTTAGCTGCTGTTTTTTCGATTCATTCAATCGGGCATACCAGTTTCGATAGCGTGTCTTGTTCTCTCCCCGGTTTCTCGGCCTCACAATATGCTCTCCCCAGCCTTCAGCAGGTGAATCGACCTGCAGAAACCTGCAGATTCCGTTGAGGAGCTGCTCGGGGTTATCACGGAAATCTTCGTAAAACGCCAGATGAATCTGGTCGGCTGGGAACACCTTCAGATAGTTGTTCAAATGGGTCCAGTACCGGCATGCTTCCAGAAAAGAGGGATAAATGAACACCGCTTTTTCAAAATCGAGCGGCATCGGACCAACCTCTTTGCCGAAATTCTCCTGATAAGCATCACGATACCAGTGGCCGGTCGACAGGGTCTGCTTCCAGACGGATACAAGCCGGTCTGCCGGATTTCGGACCATATAGATGATTTTTGCACCGGGATTAAAATCATATATTCTTTTCGGTACTTCAGGGAACTGAAGCGTCTCTGAATAGACCGGGCTGGCCTCCCCGACAATCGATTCACCATCAGCGTTTTGAAACAGCGCCAGATAGGAGAGGATCTGCTCCTGGTAATCGTCTCGAACAAACCAGGATGGCTCCTTGGGATTGCTGAGAAAGATGTCGGGATGGCGTCGAAGGATATCCCACAGGCTGGTGGTTGCGCATTTGGATGCACCGACGATAAAGAGGTTCGGCTTAACGATATGTTGAGGCAGTTTCATGGTAGCAAGATATCAATAAGCAGGATTGGAAGTTAATAGATGAAAATTCTGATTCCATACGAGATCAACACCACCGGCAAGCGGAATCCGTTTCTGTTTCTGCTTGCCCGGGCGCTGCGGTCAAATCCGGATGTAGAACAGCTCGGGCATGGCTTCGGCTGGCTGCGGGAGGAGGGAGAGTGGGATATCATTCATCTGCACTGGCCCGAAGCACTGGCAGAATCAGTGTTGCCCGGTGCTTTTATCGATACAGGTGTTGGCGACAGCCAGATCGAAGAGTTAACGAGGCTGCTTTCCGACTGGAAACGTAAAGGGGCTCGCATCCTGCTGACAGTCCACAACACCCGGCCGCATGCCAAGGCACCCGGCGCCGAACGACTTTACAACGAAATCTACCGGCTGACAGATGGGTTTATTCATATGGGACGGCGCTCCGAAGAGCTTTTTGAGGAGAATGTCCGGCCGGCAAATCGTGATACTTCACCCGAATCGGGTCTATCAGACACCGATTCAGATTTCACAACACCAGCATCCGGCTCAGCTTCAGGCACCTCAACCGCAGGTTCAACTCCTGCCTCATTCGTGATTCCGCACGGAGATTATTCCATCTTTCCCGACCGCACAGACCGTCAAGCAGCCCGGAAAAAACTGAACGAGCGGACCGGGGAGAAACTGCAGAT
>SLKI01000036.1 GCA_007134695.1 Balneolaceae bacterium | reverse complement strand
TTGTTGCCGTTGCGGCTGGAGCGGATCAGCCCGGCATCTTCAAAGCGGTTCAGTTCAATGCGCACCGAATTGGTGCTCTCATCAAACTCTCCGGCCAGTTCGCGCAGGTAGGAGCTCATTGCCGGGTTCAGTACAAAACGAAGCAATAGCTTCAGGCGGGTCTTCGATCGAATCAGTGTATCAAGCATAGAGTGGCTCTTCGGTTCTAAAGGTGCAAAGCCGTTTTAAACAGTGCTTCGCCACCTCAGTCCCATTGGTTGAAAGCAGATTGACCAACTAAAGATGAGCGTAGAATGAGTTAGAAAATTACTCAATCATAGAAAAGCGGGATCAAGAATGCAAATTTCATTGTAAAAACAAATTTTGATGTACATTGTGCCTGCTGAATCAACCCGGTTTTCTATGACAAATTTTGATTTCGACCCCGACGCCCGATCCGACATCTGGAACCGCCTGATCGAGGAACTGGAGGACTATTCCAAACAGGCCGAAGCCCTGCCTGTCTCTCCGACTCTCGACCAGCAGGAGATCCAGCAGTTTGTCAACCGCCTGCCGTTCGAGACGCCTGTGAGCCCGGACGCCGCCCTCGGCCATGTGATCGAGGGCCTGAAGAAGTATGCCGTGCACACCCCGCACCCTCAGTACTACGGGCTTTTCAACCCGCGCCCGGCCTTTCCCGGCATCCTGGCCGACACCATTACGGCGGTGTACAACCCGCAAATGGCCGCCTGGAGCCACGCTCCGTTTGCCGTCGAGGCGGAAAACCGGGTGATCCGCGAGCTGGGCGTCAAGTTCGGCTACCCCGAGCCGACGGTGGATGGCACTTTTACCAGCGGCGGCGCCGAGGCCAACCAAACCGCGCTTTTGTGCGCTCTAAACCGGAAATTTCCGGAGTATGCGGTTGGCGGGGTGCGCCGGATCGACAAGAAACCGGTACTTTACGTATCAGCCGAAAGCCACCACTCGCTCATCAAGGCGGCGGGCACGGCCGGGATCGGCAGAGATGCCGTCCGCACCATCGAGGTGGGCCCGCATCAGCAGATGAAACCCGACGCCCTGCGCGCGCAGATCGAGGCGGATCTGGCCGAAAACTGTGCACCGGTGATGGTTACGGCGACGATGGGAACGACGGGAACCGGGGCGATCGACAATATCGGCCCGATTGCGGAGATCGCCGAGGAGTACGGCCTCTGGCTGCATGCCGACGCAGCCTACGGCGGAGCGGTTGCTTTGTCCGGCAAATACCGGGGGCTGATCGACGGCATCCACCTTGCTGACTCTATCACATTTGACGCCCACAAGTGGATCTCCGTCCCGATGGGCGCCGGGATCTTTCTCACCCGGCATCCCGACATCCTCAGCCGCACCTTCCGCATCACCGCCGATTACATGCCCAAGGAGGCCGGTGGTATGCAGGTCACCGACCCCTACACCCACTCCCTGCAGTGGTCGCGCCGGTTTACGGGGCTGAAGGTCTATCTCACGCTGCTGATGTTCGGCTGGGAGGGGCTCGACGAGCTGATCGGCCGGCAGATCGAAACGGGCAATCGGCTCAGGCGGGAGCTTGAGGGCGCCGGCTGGACGATTTTCAACAAGACTCCCCTGCCGATCGTCTGTTTTGGCAGAGAGTACTACCGGGAGCAGCCTGGTGCGGCGATGGAGATGTGCAACAAGGTGCTCGAATCCGGCCGCGCCTGGATTTCAGTTTACAAGACGGGGGGCGTGAATGCTCTGCGGGCCTGCATCACCAATTACGCTACAGATGCGGAGAGCGTCGCCGGGCTGGTGGAGACGTTAGGGGAGGTTGAGAAGCGAGGGTAAAGTAGTTAGGCAAGGGGGAGGTTGAGAAGCGAGGGTGAAGTAGCGAGTCGAGGGTAAAGTAGCGAGTCGAAGGTGAAGTGGAGAGACGAGGGTGAAATGGAGAGACGAGGGTGAAGTTGAGAAGCGGGTGAGGTTGAACCGCCGCCCTCAAACCACATTCTCCCGGATCGCTTTGGACACAGCTTCTCCTTTGGAGTTGACCTGCATCTTGGAGTAGATGTTTTTGATATGAAACTTGACGGTATTGATATGGATATCCAGGTCGAAGCCGATCATTTTGTAGCTGTGGCCGTCGCAGAGCTTCTTCAGGATTTCTGTTTCCCGTTCGGTGAACCGGTAGTTGGCCTTGGGCACCGTATGAAACGAATTGACAACCAGCCGGGCGATCTCCATGTTCATCGGCGAGCCGCCGTTAACCACCTCCTCGATGGCGTTCATGATCCTCTCGGGCGGGGTGTTCTTTTTGAGGTATCCGCTTGCACCGGCACATAGCGAGTCGAAGACCACCTCGGAATCTTCGTTGATCGTAAGCATGATAAACTCAGTGGCCGGAAATTTCCCTTTCAGGATCCTCACACCCTCGATTCCGTTGGTTCCCGGCATTTCGATATCCATCAGGACTGTATCCGGTGCGTTGTTGAGATCCTCTATAGCTTTGTCGCAGGTTTCGTAGGTGCGGGTGCAGACGAACCCCTCTCGGCTGTTGATCAGAATGGCCAGGGACTCTCTGATCTCTTTGTCATCGTCGATTATACAAACATCAATATTTCTGGAAGCCATGGTGGTCGGTCTAATGTTCTCGGGTAGAATATCTGAATAATCTCTTAAAATCGTGCACTACACAATCGGGTGGGTTTTGGAGGGCCCTGCACGTCATTGAAGCACCGGAACGCCGCCGGGCAAAGCTCGCGTGAGTCCGGTTCGGACGGCGGCCGGCCCGCATCAACCCTTGTAAACAAATGATATCCTTGTCCCCTGGCCGGGTTTGGAGTCGATCATCAGCTCTCCGCCCGCCTGGCGGCCCCTCTCTTTCATGTTCGCCAGGCCGCGCCCCTCATTGACAGCTTCCTCCGGGTCCATCCCCTGCCCGTCATCCTCAAGACTCATCACAAAGTTCCCGGAGCGCTTTTCGATCGAGAGCTCGACGGTTGTCCCCTGCGAGTATTTCTGTGCATTGGTCATCGCCTCCTTGAAACAGCGCAGGATATTGGATTTTGCACTCATCTCAAAGGTGACCTGGTCCAGGCCGGGGATCACCGGGTGGGCGATAAACTCCAGGTCGCTTTCGTTGAAAAACTCTTCTCCGAAGCCCATCAGCCAGGCGTAGATGTCATAGAGAGTATCTTTCCCCGGATCCATTTGCCAGATAAAATCTCTTGTTTCCGAGTAGAGCTGCTGGGTGTTCTCCTCCATCTTGCCCAGGATTTCGGTGTCCGGCGGCACCTCCTGCTCCAACCGTTTGATCAGCAGGCCCAGCCGCGTGATCCGGTTGCCGATCTCATCGTGGAAGTCGGCGGCTATTTTTTTACGAATCTTTTCTCGCTCGGCGGCCCGAAGCTGCTCGATCTTCTTCTGTTCCTGCGCCCTGTAGTGGCCGTAATAGCGGAATGCCATAAATGTAAACCCGGCGATAAAGATCAGGTAGAAGGCGTATGCGAGGCTGGATTGATACCAGGGCGGGGTGACCGTGAAGCTGTAGACGGCCATCTGCGGCGCTCTTACCCTATCGAAATTCATGGCTTCTACCTGGAGGCGGTAACTGCCCGGGTTGAGGCGGCTGAATTCGGCCCTTGGATCGCTGCTCCACGCCGAAAACTCTTCCTGTATCCCTTCCAGGCGGTATCGATACTGGTTGCCGGCCGGGTCGGCAAAGTGGTTGAGGGTGAATTCGAACTCCACGCGGTCGTGGTTGAAGGCGAGAATGACTTCATCGCCCTCACCGCCGGAAATGAGCGGCAGCGGCCGGCCGTCTACCGCGATATGGGAAAAGGCCGGCCTCTCCGTATGGGTATTTATGGCCAGCTCGCCCGGGTCGAACGCGGTAACTGCGATACTCTCCATCCAGATCGGGATCGCTGTTCCGCCCTCATCCAGATACAATCGATACCCGTTGCCCGATCTGGCCGCCTCCAGGCCGTGCGGATAGGAGTAGTTGATCAGCAGATCCTCCTCTTCTCCATATTTGGCCAGGCCCCGTTCATGCATGACCCACAGGTACCCATCCTCATCAAAAAAGAGGTCGGTGATGTTGTCAACCATCAGGCCGTGCTCCCGGTTAAGCTCTTTCAGAATGTTCCCTTCTTTGTCGATCCAGAGCAGCCCTGCATTGAATGTGCCGGCTACCAGGTTGCCCTCGCTGTCCTCCTTGAGGGATGTGAAGTTGGTGTGCAGGCGGGGCGAAAGCAGCTCGAATGTTTGCTCGTCGTCCAGGTAGTAGATACCGTCGAAGGCGGCAAGGTAGATGGTTCCGTCGCTGTGATGGAGGATCTGGCTCGCATCCGACATCTGGAGGGATGTGTTGCGGCGGATCTCCTCCGGGGCGAACAGTGTGTAGGATTCATCGTCGGGGCTGAACCGTTTGACGCCTCCATCCATCAGCCCGTAGTACCAGAGGTCGCCGTTGCGGTCTTTTTTGACAAATAGGCCGAAAAAGTCGAGCAGGCCGGGCTGATCGGAGACGGTCTGTTCTGCCGGGCGGAAAGATTCGGCCTCGGGGTCAAAATGGATGATGCCGTTCGTCGTGCCGATCCAGATGCGCCCTTGCCGGTCCGAGATGATGTTGAGCGGAGAGTTGCCGTCCCAGTGGTCGGGCGTCCATCTGCTCTCGGAGATGATTTCAAAGGTGTCCGGATCGTACCGCAGCCTGTGCAATCCCGTGTTGTTGGAGGCCGCCAGAAGGTCTCCGGGCCCGATCCAGTAGAGGCCGTTGATCGGTTGCAGAAATCCCGAACTGCCGCCGGTATCCTCGAGCAACTCCCGAAATACCCATTCTCTGCCGGACGTGCGGTCGGCTGCGAGGATGCGGCCGCGGGATGTGCCGGCAAAAATAGCTCCCTCCGGCGACTTGTAGGCCCTCCACATCAGGTCGCTGCCCGCCCGTTCCTGCACATCTGGAGAGTTAAAGTGGGATTCAAATTTTCTGTAGGTCCGCGAGTAGTGATAGAGCCCTTCGTGCTGGCCGGCTATCCAGATGGAGCCGTCGCGGCTCTGGTAGATCCGGCTGATGATGTTGGGATTGCTGAGCCCGGCGGGCATGCCGGTGTTCTCGTTGTAGGCCTTGAACTGATCGAGCTCTTTGTCGTAGATCGTAAACCCTGCCGCTTGCGGGTTCGGCGAAAGCTGCTCGTGGCGGTTGGCAAACCAGATGTAGCGGTCGTCTTCGGTTTGCGGCAGGAGGATCGGCCTTTGGAGGCCTGCGAATGTGCTTCCAGGGGTGTCCCGGCCCGCGGACGAATAGTTGCGCGCCGCCGAATGGAATTCTCCATCTTTATAGCGCCAGGTGTCGGTTTCTGATGTGATCCAGATCGCTCCCGATTGGTCTTTATAGAGGTAGTAGGATGGGGTGGTTTTCAGCTCATTCGGGATTTCGGGCGTTGTTGGCGATTCCGGGCTGGTTGGGCTGGTCTGGTTGGCCGGGCTGTTGGGGTCAGTCGGGCTGGTCGGATTGGCCGGGCTATTCGAGTACTCCGGGCTGGCCGTTGATTCGGAGCCGGCTGCATCTGTATTTGATCGGCTGCCGGGGTTCTTGACCATCAACCCCTCTTCGGTGGCTATCCATATACGCTGCTGATCGTCCTCGATAAAATGGTTGATGTTTCTGCTGGCCGTCTCCTCTGCTCTGGCAGACTCCCCTGCGGGCCCATCAGCTGTCCCGGTTGCCGCTTGCGTGGGTGCGTCCGCATCAGAATACCCCGTTGAAGCCGTTGCTCCTCCCCCATCAGGCTGCTCAGATGGTATTGTGATGAGTTCCCCGTCCGGATCGATCCGCAGGGCACCCTGGTCTGTGCCGATCCACACATTTCCCCGGCTGTCGGTCAGGAAGGCGTGATAGTAGATGTGAATGGCGAAGTTTTTGTATATGATGCGGGGCTGCTCCAATCCCGGTATCTCCTGCAGGCTGATTGCCCTGTGGATCTCAAGGGTTGACGGATCCACCTGCAGCAGTTGCTGTTCCCGATCCGGTTGTGTGGTCATGACCAGCCAGAGCCGGTTGCCCGGGCCGATCCCCAGAAGGCTGAGGTCGGAAATGGGCTGTTCGGAGTAGCCGAGGCGCTGGGCGTTGTGAAATTCAAACTGGCCGGTTTTCTCCTGGTAGACTGCAAAATAGGGGCTTTGGTTAAATCCGGCCCACATCTTCTCCTCCTGGTCGATCACAAAATGGTCTGCCACGCTGCGAATTACACCGCCTTCTTGCGGTGCAATGGTGAATACCCTGAATTCATATCCATCAAACCGGACGACTCCGTGGCCGGTGGCAAACCACATAAACCCCTGGTCATCTTGATGCATATCGAAAATGCCGGTCGTTCGCATCCCGTCGGACTGGTTGTAATTGCGGAAAACCGGGTCTTGCGTCGGGATCGAGGGTGGGTCAGCGGCTGGGTTTGCGCTCGTGGTTAGGGTTGCAGTCGTGGGGTGCGCTGCGTCTGGAGCCGACGCCGGGATCGGATCCGCATAGAGGAATCCTGATAATGCAAGGACAATGAACAGGCAGCAACCTTGCTTGAGCATGGAGCAATTTGTCATTTCCAATTGAGCTAATGCATGTAAGATTGGCCGAGGCAGCAATTTCAGGCTGGCACACCTTTTTTTGGCCGTAGCAAATATGGTGATTACATCAACTGATCGCAATGGGACGCCGAAGGTTATACACATTTTTGTTTAACAAAACACTTAAGACTTAATAAAACAATAGTATTGATGTATGTTATAATTAATATTTGACAGTATCATAAACTTATGATTATGTTAGACCATAATTTCTACGCTGACTTACATTAAATTCAAAAAGGGGTATCTATGATTTGTCAATTACGTTGGAGAGGTTTGTTTGTGATTCCGATTCTATCCATGGTCTTTCTGGTTTCTTGCGAAGAGAGGCCCGATAGCGATGCAGTGAATGTGGTGGAAGTCACAGCTACAGACCACGCATTTCAGGCTCCAAATGAAGTGTCGCCGGGGTGGACAACTTTCCGGTTGAATAATGAGATGGCCGAAAATATCCATGAACTCAGTATTGCGCACCTTCCCGAAGGTGTAAGCATCGCTGATTATATGCAAGATTTTGTGCTTGTCTGGCAAGACGGCCTCGACGAGTTTAATGCAGGCAATATATCAGCAGACGAAATTTTAGATAGAGTCTTGCCAAGACTTGCCGAATGGGGTGGCGATGTTGTCTATTTCAATTCTCGCGGGCTTGTTTCTTCAGGAAATACCGCTTATAAAACGGTGTACCTGGAACCCGGAGAGTATGTGATCGATTGCTGGGTTAAGACCGAAGATGGGCAGATTCATGCGGCAGAAGGAATGGCCAGGCAGCTTACCGTGACTGAAGAAGATTATGATGAGTCTGCTGCGCCGCGCCCCGATTATCAGATCTCGGTAACATCAGAAGGAATTGATGCCGTTGCTGAATTAAGCCCCGGCACCTATCATTTTGAACTGCATCTGGAGGAAAGTGCAGATGGGATGCCGGTATATGATAATGTCCATCTAATAAAAATGGATGAAGACACTGACCTGGAAGAAGTGGCACGCTGGCTTAACTATTATCAGGTGGATGGTCTGCGCTCACCGGAGCCGGCTTTGTTTTATGGAGGTGTAAGCACTTACGGGCAAATGCCACAGGATGGTACGGCTTACTTCGGAGTGCAACTTGATGAACCCGGCCATTATGCATGGGTCGTCGAGACACCACCCGAAGAGGAGTTGTGGATGGTATTCGAGGTCGAATAGTTCGGCAAACATACTGCGGCTCGGCCGGTAAATCACTCCAGTTCTGCAAAAAATCAGTCACAACACACCAGTTCTGCGAATGGTCGACCATCACAACACACCGGCTCTGCGAGGAACCGACCACATCAATTTAGTATGACGAGTTACCGAGCAAATCTTCACTCCAGCTCTGCGAGCAGCCGGCCGGCGGTTTCAATGAGTTCAGCGGGCGCATCGGCGGCTTGGCGAAGGTATTCTGCACTTTCCAGGAGCAACAGTTTGGCCTCATCCGTTTGATTGAGTGCAATGAGAGCGGTTGCCAATTGAATTTTTGTATCGATCGTTCGCTGATCGGCATCTCCGTAATCGCTCGTTCGAATTTCTATGGCTCTTCTTAAAACCGGGTCGGCCAACTCCGGCTGGCCCATTTTCAGGTACAATTCCCCTTTTAAATGATTCAGATCTCCGATTCTCGTATGGCCAGGAGGCAACAGGCCCTCAAAAACCCTCAGCGCATTTGTATAATGATGGAGTGCCTGGTCATAGTCACCGGTTTCTGTAAAAAGCATCCCGAGGGTACGTTTGCTGTCTCCAACCAGAATGTGATCCGTTCCAAGTAATTTCCGGCGCTGCTCAAGGGCTTCTTTAAGCAGCATCTCGGCTTCCTCAACATCGCCTTTCATACGCAACAGATTACCCAGGTGAGCCAGGCTAAAGGCTACATCCGGATGTTCTTCGCCCACAAGCTGATGCCGGATGGCAAGCGCCTGCCTGTATAGGGGTTCGGCGGCTTCCAGGTCGCGACGGGTAAGCTGAACAGCGGCAAGATTGGTCATGGCATTGGCCACTCGCAAATCTTCCTGGCCAAACCTGCCCTGGAGTATCGAAAGTACCTCCCCGAATAGCTCTGCAGCTTCGTCGAATTCACCCATTCTCCATTTAAGAGCCGCATAATTGTTCAGCGAAACCCCCACCGCTTCGTGATCGGGGCCAAGTTGTTCCCGCCGAATCTCAAGTGCACGTTTCAGCAGCGAATCAGTCGCAGGATAATCGGCAAGGGATTGTTTCACAACAGCCAGATCATTCAAGGTCCTGGCTACATCAAGGCTGTATGGCCCTGTAAGATTTTCGCGCATTGCCAGAGCCACCTGTAACAGAGAGTCAGCCGATACCGGATCCCCCTGCCTGTGATGAAGCCACCCCAGGGTGTTAAGCACCGCTGCAATCTGGAGATCTTCCGATCCATAATAATCTGTCCGCTTCACAAGAGCTTTTCGGGCGAGTTCCTCCGCCTCCGGATAGAGTCCGAGGCTTTCATATACATCGGCAATCACCATATACAGCTCGGCTTGCAGGAGCTGTTCATCGCTCATCTCTGCCTCTACCCGTTCGGCCCCTCGTCGGAGCAGCTCAATAGCTGTTATGGACTCGTCGCGCGCTTCGGAAGGATCGGCCGAAGAAAACAGATCGATAAGAAATTGGCTTACCTTTTCGGCTCTGTCGCGCTGCTGTTCGGCTTCTACAGCTTGTGCCTGTATTTCGGCCGATTGCATTATAGATAGAACACCGAATCCGACCACCAGTAGGGTGAAAAAAGTTGCAGCAGCTACACCCCACCTGTTTCGTCGTACATATTTTTGTGCCCGGTAAAGAATCGATCCCCGATGAGCAGATACCGGGTAGTGGGTGCGATATCTCCGGATATCACCTGCCATCTGCTCTACTGAGGAGTATCGGTCAGACGTTTTCTTTTCAAGAGCTTTCAGAATAATACTGTCCAGGTCTCCCGACGGGACTCTGCTTCCGGCAACGGCAGATGGTTTTTCAGGCTCAACCCCGCTAATTGCCTGCTTAACACCCTCTGGCGTCCGCTCTTGGACGTGGATGGGCAGCGATCCGGTTAAAAGTTCATATACCAATACGCCCAGTGAATAGATATCACCGGCCGTAGATGCCGGTTTTCCCTGCACCTGCTCCGGGGATGCATATTCTGGGGTCATGATCTGCTGCTGAATGCTGCTTTGCACAGTATCCTGTTCCTGTGCAAGGATTTTGGAGATACCGAAATCGAGCAGCTTGGGAGTGCCATCGGCTGTTACCAAAATATTACCGGGCTTCAGGTCGTGATGAACGATCAGATTTTGATGTGCATACTGGACAGCTGAACAGATTTTCAGGAAAAGTTTGAGGCGATCATCTGCGGAGTAACCATGCCGGTCGCAATATTCGGTTACCGGCATCCCCTCTACATATTCCATAGCAAACCATGGCAACCCCTCTTCTGTTGCTCCACCGTCGAATAAACGTGCAATATTGGGATGGTTCAGGGAGGCAAGTATCTGGCGTTCGGAATAGAATCGATCGAGTGCATCGGCACCGGTAATCTCTTTTCGAACCACCTTGAGGGCTACATGGCGATCAAATGCATCATCACTGCGAACAGCCAAGAACACCTGTCCCATTCCGCCTGATGCAATCTCCCGAATCAGACGATAAGGGCCGATGAATCTGTCAACCGGCTGATCTTTATCCTCGAATACACTTGTTGTCCTTACAGTTACAATCGGAACCTCTAAAAATTCTTCTCTTTGCTGGTCGAGCAGACTTTCAATATCCGACAGGAGCTCATCATCCCCCTCACAGGCCTGTTTAAGGTAGGCCGGCCGATCCTCCTCTGCCGTATTGAGTGCATTTTGGCAGAGCTCTTCAATTTTTATCCATCTGTCCGGTTTCATGCCTTTAGTTAACCATTATTACCGGTAACAGGCTTGCTTCCGATCGTAAAGTCCGGCATCTCTGTTTTCCCAAGTTCTTTTCTGAGCCATAATCTGGCTACATTCCAGACACGTCTGGCGGTAACTGGAGCAATGCCCAGTACCTCGGATACCTCTTTCCAGGTGAGTCCGCCGAAGAAATGATATTCCACCACGCGACATCCCCGTTCATTAAATTCTTCCATCCGGTTCAACGCCGAATTGAGTGCAAGCAGCTCATCCGCCATTGTGGCACTCATTTCGCTGATCTGTCCTTCTATTTGATCCACGTCCACATCAGCCTGTATATAATCTCTGCCGCGCTTGATTGCTCTCTTTTTTTCGGCATAGTTGATCAATATTCGCCTCATTGCCTGAGCAGCGATCGCTAAAAAATGTGTGCGGCTCTGCCACTTAACCTCTTTCTGATCAATTAACCTGAAATACGCTTCGTGCACCAGGGCAGTGGTATCCAGCGTATGATTGTTTTTCTCAAATTTCAGTTTATGACGTGCAATGGCGCGCATCTCATCATAAACCAGTGGCAAGAGTTGATCAACGGCGTGCCTGTCCCCTGCTTGTGATGAATTCAAAAGCCTTGTGATCGCCACTTTTGACGGGACACCCCGATGCGGACCCGAACTTTTCTTTGCCATAGCGCAACGTGTTTTTAAAAACGGCCAAGCAACTGCAAGGAAAGCCCATTAAAACAGTATAACAAACAGAGTTTTAAAGTTAAAAGGTTGTCATACGTTTTTCGGGCGGCAAATGATCACTTTCGTTTTTTTTCCGGCGTAATCAATACAAGGGACTATAACCGGGACTAAAACAGAAGAATAGAATGATGAAATTAAAAATAACCACAATCTTAGTAGCACTGCTGTTTGCGCCAATCACCAGCGCTGTATTTGCCCAGGCAGATCTTGATATGTGGGCAGATCCTGAAACCACCGAGCAACCTGACACTGCAGATGATCCTGTCTCATTTTTCGATCGTCTACCGGATAATACAAGCTTCAGCGGCACTTTTGGACCCAGAATATTGCGTGGTGATCATAAGGACTTTTATGGTATGGGTTACGGGTTTGCATTTCGATTTACCTATAACATTGAATCCCCATTAAACCCTGCAGATAAGATTGAAGTCGGTCTGGGAGTTGATTATAAACGCTGGAATGACAGTGAAAACTTCATGGGAGATATCTTTGAGAACAAGATGTCTGTTGTGCAGTTGCCAGGATATATTAATTATCACCTCTCTTCGCTCGACTGGAGTTCATTCAGTCCTTTTATCTCATTGAAGGGAGGTATCTGCCGGATCTCGCATACAAGTTCATACTCACTTTATGGTGGGCCCAGCGAATCCTTTTCACAATCGGACTCGGAAGGTTGCTGGGCGGTTGGAGGTGGTGCCCGTCGGCGGGTAACCGAATGGCCCGCACCCCAGGGAATTGATCTGGGGATGGAGTTCTGGTACAATAATGATGCGTTGGGCACCGGAGGTTTTGAGGTGTCAGGTACAATTACACTGGACTTCTAAGCTGGGGCCTGGCGAACAGCCGGCCGGCAGATCACGCAAATTCTGCGAGCAGCCGGCCGGCGGTTTCAATGAGTTCTTCAGTCGCGCCGGGCACTCTGTGGATACAACAAGTTCAGCGGGCGCATCGAGACTGAATTTAAGAACGGATCTACAGCTTGTGGCGGTCGATTCAAGGGTACAAGTTTCCGGAAGATGAGAAGAGCCGGGAAAAGTTGTATTTGCCGCACTCCTTGATAAGTATATCGAAATAGTTACGGTCGCTGGGCCGGTCTTGCTTATTGGAAACAAAATCGTCGCGACAGCCGGGATTGCAGAACCCGACCGTAACACCGCGGTAGGTTGTGAGAGAATCACCCCGGACGGGTTTACCGGACCGGGGACAGTACCTGTTGATGGAATTCATGGACGATTCAAACGTATGTTATCAAGAGTTGGCAGGACTGTTCTTCACGTTGCGAGGTTCTGATCCACACTCCATCTCAGCTTCTGTATCTGCACTTTCTTGTCAAATCGGGAGAGGACGTTTCGGGCTTTCTGCGGCACATATGCCATTTCATAATCATCCCCCACAAACTCCCTCACCGACTCCAGGTTGTCGAACCACATCAAGGTGGTAAATTCTGTTTCGTGGTCGAGCGGGCGCCTGAGAAGCTGAATCGTTTTAAACCCCGTGATTCCTTTCTGCTGAATACCTGGAATAATCTCACTTTTTAGCAGAGTTTCGTACACATCCGCGTTTTCATGAGTGGTATAGCCGTGCCAGATTCTTACAATCATAATTTTAGAGCAGTTTGCTAAACGTACATCATATTTATCTATAGTTTCCGACTCGGATAAACATCGCAAGGCTCTTAAAGAAGTGCCTTAGAATTCTTGCTGTTTTACCCGGCGGCTGACGGTGAGCCCTGCAATATTACTTGAGGTACGTGGAGGGGGAGGTGTTGTAATGGTTTTTAAATGCCGCTGAAAAATAGTTGGAGTCCGAAAATCCAGAATCAAAAGCCGCTTGTGTTACGGAAGTCGATCCGTTTTTTAATAACTGCTTTGCATGGTTGAGCCTGAACCGCATAAGATATTGATGAGGCGTGATGCCGGCAATCCGCCGGAAGACTCTTGAAAAATGAAATTTGCTTGTATGACACGCCGTGGCGACATCATCCAGAGAAATGTCTGCGGAAAAATGGGTTTGTAAAAACTGTTTGGCTTCTTCTACGGTAACAAGGTGATGTTTCTTCTGTGATGAGGTAAGCGGCTGTAAATCCGACCACTTCTGCGGGCAGCCAAGTACGGATTCAACCAGTTCCAGAATCAGCGAATCGACTTCCAGGGACGGCGCTCCCACTCTGAGTCGGGTCAGAATCCGGTGATGCAGGTATTCGGCGGCCATTTCCGGGCGGATCAGCATGGAAGGACGGTCTCTGTCTTTGAAAAAACCGCCGAAATGTGCGGAATATCTCGCGGCTAGCTCCTCATAGAAATCGGCATCGAACGAAAAAATTGTGCATTCGTCCGGGATGTGGTGCTCATGGCTCACACGGTATTCAAATCCCGGCTTATTGACAAGTACAAGCCCATTATAGGCATCCAGGTCATCTCGGAACGCCCGGAACTGGAAGTTGCCTTTGCGTACGTAACACAGGGAAAACCGCCTCTGGTATTCACGGGCAGAGAGCCCGCTGTCTCTGCATTTGCATAAAAAATCACGAACTTCGCAAAAACCATTCCGGTATTTAGTAATAATATCGGCCTGCATTGATTTTAATCTTCGTCCTCAATGTTATTAAGCGTCGTAAATTGCCGACTAACCGGAAAGTTCCTGAGCAATATCATACACCTTATTCGTAGTTCTCCAGTTGCGGATTGTCATCTGCTGATACACCGGCTTGGATGGCAGTTTGTTTAACATGCTTTTGGTCAGATGATCGGCAGATCTTCGATAATAAATGACCCCCGGGCCTTCCCAGGCAACATCCACTTGATCCCGAACCGGTACCTTGTCGATCGCATCAGGTGCCGATAACGGGCGCATCAGAAAAAGCAGATCGTACTTATACTTGCTCGAATCTTCGCCATAACCGTCGGGAGCTTCTGCAATTACCCGGTTGAGGTCCTCAAATGGAAATAAATTGACCGGATTGCTGTAATCGAACGCATCAAAAAGAGCGGCCGTCATCTGTTTCAACACCTGGTCGCGGTCTGCCTCATCTGAACGAAATATCACATTGCCGCTCTGGATATACGTCCGAACATCACTCAAACCCGACTCCTCTAAACACTCCCTCAGGTCGGCCATTTTGAT
>SLKI01000067.1 GCA_007134695.1 Balneolaceae bacterium | reverse complement strand
TAGGCGACCAGTGGACTATCGGATTTGTGATTGCCGGATCTTCGTGAGGTTCAATGCCGATCGCACGGCCTGTCCCATACTGCGTACCATAAGTCGCATCCGGCCAGCCGTAATTGTTACCACCCCGAATGATGTTCAGCTCGTCACCGCCTTTCGGGCCGTGCTCATGCTGCCAGACCACCCCGGTCTCCGGGTGGATCGCCATCCCCTGTGCATTTCGATGGCCGTAAGTATAGATCTCCGGGAGGAAATCGTCATTGCCTATAAACGGATTGTCATCGGGAATAGAACCGTCATCGTTGAGGCGGATCGTAGAACCGGTCGCATCTTGTGTGTCCTGTGACGGTGAACGCTGCCCGCGATCCCCGATTGTAAACAGGACCGTTCCATCTCCCGGAAAGACAATTCTTGACCCGTAGTGGCGCCCGGCACCGTAAGCCGGGGCCTGACGGTATAACTCCTCAACATCGGTTAATTCGCCATCTGCAAACCGGGCACGTGCCAGTGCAGTAGCTGTTTGGCCGTCAGCCGGTGCCGAATAGGTAAAATAGATCCAGCCGTTCTCTTCATAATCGGGATGAAGGGCGATGTCGAGTAATCCCCCCTGTCTTTGAGCATGGATCTGCGGCAATCCGGAGATCTCGGTGATCTGATCCCCATCAACATGCTGCAGACGGCCGGAACGCTCGGTGATCAACTTACTGCCGTCCGGAAGCCAGGCCACCGCCCAGGGGTGGGAGAGGTTGCTGACAAGACGGACAACTCGAAATGTTGCTTCTTCCGATTCTACACGGTCGAGAATCACGGTGCCGACGGTTTCTCCGTTGTCGTTAATGCCATTTTCACTGGTATCGACAACAGCCGGCATCTCTTCGCTGCAAGAAGTTGCTGTTATTCCGAGACCGACGGCCACCATGAGCGTCAAGATCAGTTTCCTGTTTACATGTCCAAAAATTGAAAATAGGTGTGTGAGTCGAATCATGATACTGTTCAGGATTTAGATAGAAATATGATGATTTCAAAACAGGCTGGTCTCTGCCGATGATCGGCTGAAAAAAGCTTCCCGCCCGTTAGGAATCTCGCGGGAGATTACCCGCATCAGGCAAAAATTAATTTCGGTTGAGTGAGTATCGTTTTAACGGTGCAGTCGGGGTTGTAGTTCCTCGCCGGTGGCAATTCCAATTGTCGAAGAACCCTTCCGGGGATCAATCCCTTAGCGAATCACCGTAAAACGCTGGATGTCACTGAAATTCCCGCCGGTTCCGTTTGCAGATCTGGCAGACATTCTTAGAATGTAGACGCCGGAAGCAAGGCCGGATGCGTCGAACCGGATGGAGTAGATCCGTGGCTCCTGGAGTTCATCCACCAGTACGGCAACCCGGCGGCCGGCCGTGTCGTACACATCGATGAGGACCTCCTTATGATCGGAAAGCTGGTAATCAAATGTCGTCATGTCACGAAACGGGTTGGGGTAGTTGGCTTCAACCAGGGTTTCTTCGACCACAGTCGTGAAACTGCGGCCCGGCGACCAGTCGCTCAGCCCCCCGATGTTTGCTGCACGAACCCGCCAATAGTAGGTAGAGGCCGGTTCAAACAGGTCCCCGCGTGAGAAGTGGGTTTCAGCTACAGAAGCTGTATGCATTATTTCGCCGAAATCGGGCTCTTCGGAAATCTCGATAATATATTCGGAAGCTCTCGCCGCCTCTTGCCAGCTCAACTGGGCATCGACCGGAATCTGAAACGCCTCGTTTTCCGGCCATGAGAGTACAACATTCTCCGGCGCTTCGATGATCGTCTGAAACTCCCGGACCGACGACCAGGCGCTGCTTCCCGCCTCATTTTTTGACCTCACACGCCAGTGATAATCGGTCAGATAGTCGAGAGGGGGGCTGGCGGTATGAGTGGTGGAGGTGGTCTGTTGGTTGATCACCATCTGATTAAAGCCTGCATCAGCCGCTGCCTGCACCCGGTAAGCTGTTGCGTTGCTTACCTCACCCCATTCAAGTTCAACTGCACGAGGCTGATGGAGTGCGCCGTCAGCCGGAGAGACCAGCGTCGGCGGATCGGGCGTCGTAGTCGGATCGGTCGTTTCCCGGTAGGAGGCGATCACATGCCGAATTTCGTTCAGACTCCGGGCGGCATCGGCCGGCGCGTACTGGCCGCTATAGGAACCGGTCGGCTGGCCCTGATGAATCACATCTGGATTGGAGAAGTAGGGAACCGAAATTCCATCTGTCACCCCGTCTGCCGCTCGTGTATACGTCATCACCGAGACGTAGTTATTGCCGTCGTTCCCGTCCCAGCGCCAGCCGGTGGAGTATTCGAACAAACCGCCATCCGGCGGTGCTGCTGCCAATGCCTGATTCCGGCTGTGGTGCAGGCCCATATTATGGCCCCATTCGTGAACCAGCGTTTCGGTCCAGTGCATCTGCTGCACCCGGTTGACGGAGAAGGCGTAGTGGGGCCACCCCTGTGTTGATCTTAAAAGCCAAGCGATACCGCCAACGTCGTCGAGCTCTGCAAACAGTGCCACCAGATCTGCCCCATGTTGATCGCGGAGGTTATGCACTTCATCCATATGACCGGTGAAGTCTATATCATCATCTTCGAAAGGTTGAAAGTCAGGGCTAGTCGTAAATTTCCGGAGAATCGTAGGTGAATCCGTTCTGAGTTCACCATTAATCTCCCGCAACACCTCACTCTCATCAAAATCGGTCATATGCGTATGCACCAGGT
Organism: Balneolaceae bacterium; assembly: GCA_007134695.1. Taxonomy (GTDB): domain Bacteria; phylum Bacteroidota; class Rhodothermia; order Balneolales; family Balneolaceae; genus SLK101. The sequence goes on along the minus strand of SLKI01000067.1, from coordinate 36,183 downwards.
CAAACTCAATATTGATATTGCTGTTATCGATCGACAGTTGTGAGCGGTTCATCGCCTGCCCGATCACCTGATTGACACTTCCCGGCTGACTGTTGTTCATCCAGTCGCGTGCATTGGGTGTATAAACGATCATCACCCCGATCGTCGCTACGTGGCTCGAAGCAAGCGGCTCCGCACTTTCTATCCGCTCTTGATGCCTTCTCAGTTCTTCCGGAAGGTCGTTGTGCAGCTCCATCAGCCGGCCGGAGTGGTGTTCACTGTCCAGACCGCACTCCATCACGTCCATCTGCCCGGCGTCCACCCGGGCGATGTAATTGGATTGCCGCTCCCTGTCATACTGCAGGTGATAGAGCTCCTCGAAATTGTGCAGATGTATCGACCCCAGGACCCGATCCTCCTCCACGGTTAGAGAGAGGTGATTGCCGAATCCATCTTCACCCCTCGCCAGGATCGAAAACGTCCCTTCGGTATAACTGCCGACCCGTTCGACCACAAAGGAGTGTATCTCACCGCCAAACCGGTATCCGATCACCTGCCCCTGCCGCAGTTCGCCCGGAGCCAGTGCGGCCCGGTTCATTCTCAGATAGTGGCGCGAGAGCTCATGATCAGGCAGTTCGGCCCCGACCTGGGCCGGTATGTCGGCTTCGAAAAGCATGGTTTGTGGGGTCTGTTGTGCAGTTACAGATGTGGTCGAAAACAGGAATGCAGTCAACAGAAAAAGGGCCGTCAGCGAGTGAAGCGTACGAGAGAAGGTCATTTACAAGAGGTTGTCGTGTATTTATTGAATTTATTCTGTGCCAAAATAGACAATTTGCCCAAAAAGTAAACCTGTTCCTGGCGCTGGCGCCCGGCCTCGCCTGCTTGATAAAGCGTTCTTGTCGGTCACGCTAATCTGTTCATACCTGAGCTATAGTCTTTCCCGAGTAATCTGAATTGATCGGGTTTCCGGTTTGCCGGACACGGTACGTAAAACAAGCTTTGGAGTGTGAGGCGTCTCGCAGCTCCGAAGATTGCCGCGAATAGAAAGATTCACGCCTGGTGACTCATACAGACTGGTTGACGGACGAATCAAGAAGCAATATACCCGGAAAAGATTCCTCACCAGAAGGCCCTTTGAAGCTTTCCGCGGCAAACGGAGGTGGCACATCCTTTCATCAGTACGGGCTGGTAACGAGCGCGGCGAAGCGCGCGCCATGCAAGGCGCAACGACGCGTCAGAGCCTGTGCTCTGACAAGGAGTTGCAACGCAGCAGGGAGTGATGCAGTGACGCGCGAATACAACTGCACTGATGAAAGGATGTGCCTAACTGAGCCGAGCAATCCAGGCTTGTTTTACGTACCGTGCCGGCAGCCATGACCGATAAGAATGCCTAATCACTCATTATCGAGCGTATCGGGCGGCGTCAACGGCGGAGCACCCGGCAGCACATCGAGTCTCTCCGGGTCCACTTCGATCACCAGATGCACCCCTTCCTCCTGCCAATACCGAATCATAACATAGCGGCTCTCCGGCGGCATCCGGACACTGCCCAAAAGCCGGCCCTGCTCCATAGAAAACGTGAAATCGCCCTGCTGATCACCAAATCTTCCGGTGACGGTTTGCACACCTGCATACTCTCCTGTTCGCGTCACCTCTCCTGTCAGCTCCAGGTCCTCGAACAGGTTCAGCAAAAGTGTATCCCCCCGCCTCAACCTGTCCGGTTCAAACAGTTTCGGGTTGATACGGACCGCCTCTCCGCGCAGTTCATACTCCTCGGTTTGCTCCCACTCCACCTCCAGCGGACCGGACTCGCGATCGATCAGATAGAAAATCTCATTTCCCGGGCCCGCCGGTTCGCTCCCTTCTGCAGCTTCGTTATCAGCAGGATCACTCTCACTCTCTTCCGAGGAACCACAGGCAGGCATCATCAAAAGCAGTATGGAAATGGCCAAAGGTACACTGAAAGACGATTTTGAAATGGACATACTGTACATGACTAAAACACAATACCCAAACGACAATGAGAATGCAAGAATAGCGGACAGTTCCATCTTTTCATAAGGACCTGTATGCGGGATCGATCACAGACGCCTGTACGCCATTTTATCAAAGATATCCGCTGGATTTCCATTCAATCACTTGATCACGGTCATCCGCTGAATATCCATAAAATCTCCGGCTCGCATACGCAGGATATAGACTCCGGAAGCAAACCGGGACGCATCCAGCTCCAGCTGATAGGGGCGTGGAACCTGCCTTTCATCCACCAGTACGGCAACTCGCCGGCCAGTGATATCAAATAGATCGATCAATACGTCCACCTCCGATTCGAGCTGATAAGGAATGGTTGTCCGGTCCCGCAACGGGTTGGGAAAATTGGGCGAAAGCTTCGTCACATCCACTACGGTAAAGAACGACCAGGTCTGGCTCCAGTCGCCCGCCCCCCGACGGTTTTTGGCTCTTACACGCCAGAAGTATTCTGAAGCGTGATTCAGGCTGGTGGCCGGAATCAGGGTTGGCGATGTCACCACCTCATCAACGAGCAGGTTGTGGAAGCCGGGATCCTCCGAAAGCTGAACCCGATAACTGACCGCCTCGTCCGGGCGCTCCCACAAAAGCCTCGGTAATCTGCGTACATTATACTGGCGATTCGATGGTGTGGCAAGCAGCGGCGAGGGAGGCGGAGCCGAAGGTTCGACGGCTTCTTCCCGGTAGGAGGCAATCACATGCCGCATCTCATTCATGCTTCGGGCGGCATCCGCCGGTGAAAATGCCCCTTCATAGGAACCGGTAGGTACACCCCGGTACGTTACATCCGGGTTGGAAAAGTGGGCGACACGGGTGCCTTGTGTCACTCCGTCTGCCGCAAGGTTATAGGTCATCACCGAGACGTAGTTATTGCCGTCGTCTCCGTCCCAGCGCCAGCCGGTAGAGTAGAGAAACACTCCTCCGGAGGCTGGAGCCTCTGCCTGAGCCTGATTCCGGCTGTGATGGAGCCCCATATTGTGTCCCAATTCATGTACAAGCGTATAGGAGTTGTTCATCTGCTGGACGCGGTTGACGGAGAAGCCCAGTTCGGGAATTCCCTCCGAAGTGAGCGGAATCCAGGCGATTCCGCCGACCCCCGGTTCATCGGCGAACATCGCCACAAGATCGGCGCCGACCAGGTCGCGCAACTCATGCACCTCGTTCATATGCCCTCTGTGCAGATCACTGTCGCAGAATGCGGGTGTAGCGTTTGGAGAAGTGGTCAGCATGCAGAGAAGCCCTGCTCCAATCGAATATCCTCCCGTCCCCGCATCCCGCTCATCCATATCGGTCATGTGAGTATGCACCAGCCGCAATTCGATCTGAACATCACTGTTGTCGATCGCCTGCTGCGAGAGGTTCATCGACTGGGCGATCACCTGGTTGGTCCCTCCCTGCAAGCGCATCCAGCTGGCTGCCGCAGGGGTATAGACAATCATCACATCGATCGTGGTCGTTTCGTCTGATGCGGTTGACGGCAGCGGAAATTCACCACTACGCTGTAAATCATCCCCCTGCTGAAAGCCACCCCGGACTTCCTGCTGAACCGGGCTTTCTGATGGCCCGTCCCGCCGGTCTGGAGATGTACCCTGACCGCCCCGCATCAGTCCGCTTCCCAGATGCTCATCGGAGAGCCCGCATGCGAGTTTGTCGAGCGATTCATAGTCCACCCGGGCGATATAGTTGGAACGCTGCCGGGAGTCGTATCTCAAATGGTAGAGCTCCCGGTATTGATGAAGGTGAACGGTTCCCGCGATGCGGTCCTCCTCCACCGTCATGCTGAGGTGATTGCCGAACCCTCCCTCACCACGGGCCAGAATTGAAAAAGTTCCTTCGGTATAGCTGCTTATCCGCTCGATTTCGAAAGTGTGCAGGTTGTCATCCAGTAGATAACTGATGCGATCTCCGGGGCGAAGTGTGCCGGGACTAAACGCCTGGCGGTTGATTCTTACGTAGTGCCTTGCGATCTCCTCTCCGGGCAGATCCTCCTGCAACTGTGTCATGGGGTCGGGTTCGAAGAGCAGAATGCCCCCTTCTTGCTGTGCAGATGCCGGATGAGCCGATAGCAATCCCAGTAACATGACTAACGCCGGAATGAACAGAACTTTCCCCGGTGTCACCCGCTCAAGTATGGAAGATGATAACTTCATATCTCGTCGTAGATTTGTCGGAACAGACCCGCGGCCGGTAAAACAGACCCGCATCCGATAAATAGTCTCTGTTAAAATAGACAATTTGACCGGAATATCACTCCAACTTTCCTCATTTTAACGTCTTACAGATATGATTTCGCATCTGAAGCGGTCGTACAGAACCGGAATCCGCTTCAATCGTTGAAGAAAAGCTCTTCGTCCACCTCCTGTATCATCCGCCAGGTGAGGGTTGCCGTATCGAAAACCAGGTGGAAAAAGCGGTCGGAGGCCGTTTTGACGACAAAGTGGTAGTGGAGATCCTTGCCGGCCCGTTCGCGATGGGTCTGACGAATCTGGACAATCTTGTGACGTTCGCCCTTCCGGGTCTCAAACCGATACGGAGTGATGTGGTGCGGCAGTTTCGGGTGGCGAAAGCCGCGAATAATGTTGAGTACGTTGATCGGGTGAAATTTGTCTCGGTTGTTCATCGGCTGATCGCTCTCTGTATCGGTTTTCGGCAGCGCCGGTTCTCTATTCTGCAGCGACGGCTCTATACTGGCAGTACCGGTTCCATCTCTGGCAAACACCCGGCCGTCATATGCCTCAGACCGCCCTGAAATTTGAGCGGAAAATCAGAATACACATATATTATACATATATCAAGAAGGGCGACAGAATTTTTTTGGACAACAGCTCCGGGCGATGGGGAAAGCACGAATTGCCGCGAGAGACAGCGAGAGGCGACAGGGCTGCCATACGGGTGGCGGCAAGTGCTGGCGTCATGCGGACGGCGGGGACGTCATGCGGGCGAAGCGACAGGAGTCGACTCACCAGACAGCCGACTCGCCAGGGGAGCGGCCTTACTCCGCTCCGCCGAACAGATCCTCCTGCGGCTCGATCAGTTCGCTGCCCTGGTTTCTCGGATTGTTGACCGTTTTGGAGACCGGGTAGAAGCGGATATCGTCCTCCGCCCAGGGACGCAGAAGCTCGCCGAGCACCGAGGGATTCTGCTCCTCCGGATCGAGCCAGAAACGCACCTCCTCGTCGCCGGCCAGAATCGCAGGCATCCGGTCGTGCAGCGGCTCGAGCGTTTTGTTGGCAGGCGTAGTGATAATGGTAAAGCTGTCGATCTTTCTCTCTTCCGGCGACGTCCATCTTTCATAGAGCCCGGCAAGAGCCATCGGCCGGCCGTCGGGGTGGGAAATGTAGTAAGGCTGCTTGCCGTCAGGTGTCTTTTTCCATTCGTAAAAACCGTCGGCCGGCACCACACACCGCCGCATACGGTAGGCCTGGCGAAATGAGGGCTTTTCGGCCAGCGTCTCCGACCGGGCATTGATCATCGAGTAGCCCATCTTCTCCTCTTTGGCCCAGTGGGGAATCAGCCCCCACCGATGCGGACGGATCAGGCGCTGCGACTCCTCCTTCGCCTGGAGAACTACCGGCAGATCGCGTCCCGGCGTTATGTTGTAGTCCGGGTCAAAGCTGTAACCCGGCTGCGGCCGAGCGTCAAAGATCCGGGCAAGTTCCTGAATGGCTGATTTGAGTACGTAGCGTCCACACATGGGTTCTTCTCAATTTTCGAGGTTCAACAATAACAAGGTTCAGCAGAAACGAAATGCAGTATAACCAAATTTCATTTCATGATCCTTGACTTGAAACCAAAATTATATGTACAATATATGTGTTATAAATCCTTCCAAACTTCAATCGCTACGATTCCGAACCGCATGACGGCAGCAACAACCCGGCGCCGGCAAACGCTCTGCCGAACAACATAAACCCCGACCCATGACCCGACGCATCGCATGAATCCCGACGACCCCCGCTCCTACGATCTTCAGCAGGATGTGCACCGCATCACCCTCTACAACACGGTGGCCCGCGACCATCAACACCGCAGCCTGCGCAAACGTCTGACGCTCCATCTGGACATGAACTGCTTCTACGCACAGGTGGAGCAGCGCGCGTACAATCTCTACGGGCTGCCGCTGGCGATGGGCGGATGGCGCAAGCCGGACGGCACACCCCGGGGAATTGTCGCCACGGCCAGCTATGAGGCGCGCCGGCTGGGGGTCGAAACGGCAATGAGTGCTTTCGAGGCGCACCAGCTCTGCCCCTACCTGGTTTTCATGCAGATCGACTACGACAAGTACAAGGGGATCAGCCGCCGGCTCAAACAGATCATGCTCGATTTTGCTCCCGACGTGGAGAAGTACTCGATGGATGAATACTTCATGGACGTCTCGTTCCTGCAAAAACGCTCGCGCCGCACAATTGCAGAGTTCGTACGCCGTCTCAAACGGGCGATCTACGACGAACTGGGGCTGGTCGCTTCGGTCGGCGTCGCCACCAGCAAGACCTGGGCCAAGCTCGCATCCGGCCTCCGCAAACCCGACGGGCTGATGCTCCTGCTGACGCCCGACGACGGGGCCCAACACCTGTTCCGCCTGCCGCTCGACAAGGTGTGGGGGATCGGCCGCAGACGCTACGCCAAACTGCAGAGCCGCGGACTTCACACGATCGGCGACGCCTGGAAACAGGGCCCCGGGCCGTTCAAGAGGCTGTTCGGTGAGATGCAGGGACAGCTCTTTTTTGAGATCATTACCGGCCGCGACCGCGCCAGGGTGCTCGACAACGAGGGGCACGTTCCCGACGAGGTGAGCTACATGCACACCTTCTCCGACTGGTCGGTCGAGCCCGACCGGATCCGCGGAGAGGTGGTTAAAGCGGTGAGGAAGGTCTGCTACCGGCTGCGCGGCTACAACCGAAAAGCTCGGCGGTGGGGGTGCCATATCCGCTATCAGGATGTCAAATGGGACGGAGTCACCTTTGTTTTCAACACGCCGGGCTACACCAACCTCGACGACTACGTGCTCGAAGCGTGCCTTCCCAGGGCGATGCGGCTGGTTGAACAGGCCTTGCGCAGCGAACACAAGATTCGCGGAATCGGCCTGCACACCATCGAGATGCTTCGCACAGACCAGATGGAGCTCTTTTTCCAGGAGGATGAACGGATCCAGCGCCTCTGGCGGGCGGCCGACTGTGTCAACAACACCTACGGGACAAATACGCTCGTTCAGGCGGCTGTCAAAAACAGCGTACCGGGAAAGACCCACTTCGTCAGCCGGAGCTGAGCGGCGGTCAAGGGGAGCTGCGCTCCGCGGCCGATTCACTGCACACCGCTGTCAATCACCGAAGAAAGGCTGTTCAGGTAACCCGCAGGCAATTCAGAACCGCTATCAACCATCTGCGGGCCGGAATCGGCCGCATCAGCCGATTCAGAGAAAAACCCGCCGGGCAGCAAGGAAGCGCGAGGCCCAATAGTTTTCGTCCAGGCCGGAGAGCATCACACCGGAGGAGACCGAAGCATGCAGAAACCGATTCCCCTCTACAACGACTCCGACGTGCAGGTCACGGCGTCCGGTACGGAAAAAGACCAGGTCTCCGGGCTGCAGGGAGCGGCGGCGCACTCCAACACCCTCCTGCATCTGGTGGCGGGTGTTGCGGGGAAGATCGACTCCAAAGTGACGATCAAAAACAATCTGCATAAAAGAGGAGCAATCCACACCCCGGGAACTGCTGCCGCCCAGCAGGTAGGGAGTCCCCTCCCACTGCTCATGAGCAGAGTAAAGCTCACTTTGAACGCTGCTCAAAGAGTGCGATGTTTCGGTAGCACCCGATCCGCTGTGAAAGCCGTCAGAGACTGTTTCGCCGGCCGGGACTCCGCGTTGAACCGTCCCGCAAGCCGACAGGGCAACGGCACACAGCAATAGAGCTGCCGTCAGCGGGCTTCTTTGTGAAAAGAGGGTTGGGGTATTCATTTCAGCCGTATTTATCGCACAAATATGATGCGGGTTCCCTATTTTCCCAAAACCCGTTGAAAAATCCAAGTCATATGCAGCTTTTAGTGAATATCGACCATATCGCAACACTTCGCAATGCCCGTGGAGAGGGATATCCAGACCCGATCCGGGCGGCCAGGGTTTGTGAAGAGGCGGGAGCGGCCGGCATCGTATTCCATCTCCGGGGTGATCGCCGCCACATCCGGGACGACGACGTTTACCGCCTCAAAGAGGTGGTGCGGGGCAGGCTCGACTTCGAAATGGCCGCCACCGAAGAGATGCTTACCATCTGCACCGACGTAGTTCCGGAGCTGGCCACACTGGTTCCCGAAAGCCGGGAAGAGCTGACGACCGAAGGCGGACTGAACATGAAAACGGTTTTTGACGACTTCCGCGAACGGGTTGTGCCCAGACTTCAGGAGAAGGGAATCGTGATCAGCCTCTTTCTCGATCCGGTACCGGACGATATCGAACGTGCAGCCGAACTGGGTGCAGAGGCGATCGAGCTTCACACCGGCCGGTACGCTAATGCTGAAAGCCCGGAAGATGCCCGAAAGGAGCTCAAGCGCCTGCGAGATGGTGCTGAGCTGGCTCACCGGCTTGGGCTGACCGTTAATGCCGGTCACGGCCTCAACCTGAAAAATCTTGGGGCGCTCGTCGAAAATGTGCCTCACCTGCACGATATCAGTATCGGCCACGCATTGGTCTCCGACGCACTGTTTTACGGACTCAAAACCACTGTCGGCAAATATATCGGCATCATGAAGCAAGCCGGTGTCGAAACAAAATCAAACCAGTAGACCAACGGGGCTCTCAAATTATATGGCACATCCAGGCGACAGAGCTGCCGACCATTCCACCGGGCAGTCCGCAGAGCAAAATTCTGATGAGAGCCGCTCCGGCAAACACCGCTCCGGATATGTTGCCATCATCGGACGTCCCAATGCCGGAAAATCGACGCTAATGAATCGGTTGCTCGGCAGCAAGATCTCGATCACCACTCCCAAGCCGCAAACCACCCGCCATCAGATTATCGGGATTCACTCTGATGAGGACTCTCAGATCATCTTTCTCGACACCCCCGGTGTTTTAACCCCAAAATATGAGTTGCAGAGCGCCATGATGCGGTTTGTCGAGCGAGCAAAAAACGATGCCGACATCATTCTGCTGATCGTCGATGCGACCGACTCCCGCAAACCGGCACAGGTGGTCTCCCTGCTCGAATCGGTCACGGTTCCTGTTTTTTTGCTGATCAACAAGATGGATCAGGCAGACCGCGGCCGGGCCGAAGCGATCGCCCGCGACATCCAGCAGAAACTCAATATCCATCAGACCTGTTATATCTCGGCGCTGACCGGCGAAGGGCTTCCCGAACTGCTTCTCGCCATCAAAGAGCTTCTGCCGCCGGGGCCGCCCTACTACCCCAAAGAGCAGCTCAGCGAACAGCCGATGCGCTTTTTTGCTGCCGAACTGATCCGCGAACAGATCTTTCTGCTCTTTCACGAAGAGATTCCCTACTCCTGTACCGTGGAAGTCACTCTATATGAAGAGCGGGAGGAGATGGATTATATCAGCGCCGATGTGATCGTCAACCGCAAATCGCAAAAAGGAATGCTGATCGGCAAGGGAGGACGGGCTATCAAAGAGCTCGGCACCCGTTCGCGTGAAGTGATTGAAGAGTTTGCCGGACGCAAAATCTTTCTCGACCTGCACGTCAAAGTCCGGGAAAAGTGGCGCGAGAAGGAGAACTGGGTGCGAAACCTCGGGTATCGGTAGGTAAGCTGAAAGCTCAAAGCTGATAGCTGAAAGCGCGAGTCTAGCTCATTATTCTGCCCTCGGTTGTATCTCCGATATGGATTGAGCCAAAGACCTTGTTGATTGGCTGGCCCCAAGTGGAAAGAAATAATAACCAAATGAAACGAACGAGATTTCAACTTTAAGCTGTCAGCCTCCTTTCAGCTTTGAGCTTTTCGCTTTCAGCTTTCAGCTTCAACAAAAATTTTCTTGCACCGCGTTGAACAATTCCTATATATTAGCTCCTGATGAAAATCGGCAAGCGACATAACTCTTTCTGTTTGTTCCGCATGATCTGTATGCAGATGCATACCTGACTGCGGAGGGAATATGTTGCTGAACAAGGTTTTGCAAAGCCCTCCGATCCTGATCGAGGGCTTTTCTGTTTTATAAACCGTTTCATCGTCGTTCTTTAAAACTTTTTGGCTCTCGGTTGTTTCGAGGTCACTCTTCGAAACATCCACTTATCGAGAAAGGTGGAGGGATCAGGCCCTGTGAAACCTTAGCAACCGCTGCGCTGCCCGCGCAGGCCAGGTGCTACATCCTGCCCCGCTTGAACGGGGAAAGATGAGATAAAAAGGCTTTTTAACGGCTTTGTAACCGGCCCAAGCCTCTTTTGAAATCTTTCCCCCTACAGAGCGGGAGATTTCGAAAGAGGCTTTTTTTTGTGCTTGAGATCATCGGAAAAATAAACTTGAAACGAACGGAAGTTCACAATCAACCTGGAACCATGAGCAATAACGGACAACAACGCGAATACCAATATGAAACCCTGCAACTCCATGCAGGACAGGAGCCAGACCCGACGACCGGGTCGCGGGCGGTACCGATCTACCAGACCACCTCCTATCAGTTCAAGGACACCGAGCATGCGGCCACATTATTTGCCCTCAAAGAGTTCGGCAATATCTATACGCGAATCATGAACCCGACGACCGACGTTTTTGAAAAACGGATCGCCGCGCTGGAAGGCGGAGCGGCGGCGGTTGCCACCGCATCAGGACAGTCGGCACAGTTTCTGACGGTGATTACGCTCGCGCAGGCCGGCGACAACATCGTCTCAACTTCTTTCCTGTACGGAGGAACCTACAACCAGTTCAAAGTGACCCTGCCGAGGCTGGGCATCGACGTGCGCTTCGTGGAGGAGGATACGATCGAATCGTATGAAGAGAAGATCGACGAAAACACCAAAGCTCTGTACGTAGAGACGATCGGCAATCCCCGCGGTAATGTGCCCGATTTCGAAGGGTTGTCAAAACTGTCCGATAAATATGGCATCGCCCTCATCATCGATAACACATTCGGAGCAGCCGGTGCTGTAGTGAGGCCGATTGAGCATGGGGCCAACGTTGTTGTCCAGTCGGCCACCAAGTGGATCGGCGGTCACGGCAACAGCATCGGTGGTGTAATTGTTGATGCGGGCAACTTCAACTGGGGTAACGGCAAGTTTCCGCTCTTTACCGAGCCGGCTCCGGGCTATCACGGACTCAATTTCTGGGACGTCTTTGGAGAAGAGGGTCCGTTCGGCAATATCGCATTCGCCATCCGTGCGCGGGTGGAGGGGTTGCGCGATGTTGGCCCCGCTCCTTCGCCTTTCAACAGCTTCCTGCTCCTTCAGGGACTGGAGACTCTATCGCTCCGGGTCGAACGACACAACGAAAACGCCCTGAAGCTGGCTGAATGGCTGCAGCAGCACGATGCTGTCTCCTGGGTCAACTACACCGGCCTTCCGGACCATCCCTATCACGAAACAGCCAAAAAGTATCTGAACGAAGGCCGATTTGGATCCGTCCTGAACTTCGGCGTCAAAGGAGGCTTTGAACCGGCCCGATCTTTTATAGAAAATGTCGAACTGTCGAGCCACCTGGCCAATGTCGGAGACGCCAAAACGCTGGTGATCCACCCGGCTTCGACCACACACCAGCAACTGGACAGTGCAGAACAGCTATCCAGCGGTGTCCAGGAAGACCTGATCCGTGTATCGGTCGGCATTGAACATATCGACGATATCATCACCGATTTCGACGAGGCGTTCAGACGGATCAGAGTAACTGCGTGATTCGATGAGTAAACAAACCCAAATCCACGTCGGTGTGCAGGAAGGAATCAACGAAAAGATGAGACCTGCACCCGATCAATCATACGATAAAACTGAAGTTGAACACCATGAACAGCAGCATCACCCAAACAAAATTGAGTTCACCATTTATCACTGAATCGGGTTACCGAATCGAGGAGCCCGATGTGATGTTTAAAACCTGGGGAACACTCAACACTGCCCGCAACAATGTGATCGTGATCTGTCATGCTCTGACCGGCAATGCCGATGCGGACGACTGGTTTGCCGGCCTTTTCTCCGACGAGAGCCCGATCGATCTCCAAGAACATTTCGTGATCTGCATCAACATACCGGGCAGCTGTTACGGGTCGACAGGCCCGCTTTCCATCGACCCGGAAACCGGCAAGCCCTACAAGGCATCTTTTCCGGAAATCACAGTTCGGGATATGGTGAGATTTCAGCAACAAGTTCTTGATGAGCTGGATATCCAGGGAGTGGAAATGGTGATCGGCGGCTCACTTGGCGGTATGCAGGCGCTGGAGTTTGCCCTGATGGATACCCGAATTCGGTCGGCCGTTCTGATTGCGATGGGAAAAGCACACACGCCCTGGGCGATCGGAATCAGTCATGCCCAGCGGCAGGCTATTGTCAGCGATCCGGACTGGAATGGCGGTTACTACAGCCTCGATTCGCCTCCTGAACGCGGACTCGCCGTAGCAAGGATGATGGCGATGATCACCTACCGGTCACCCCGGGATTATGAGAAAAAATTTCTGCGACGCAGGCAGCCGGAAGCTGAAGAGCTGTTTCAGGTCGAATCGTACCTCAACTATCAGGGCAAAAAACTTGCAAACCGTTTTGATGCCAACAGTTATGTGGCTCTGACCCGCAGTATGGACACTCATGATATCTCCCGCGGAAGAGGGAGTTTTGAGGAGGTACTCGGCAGGCTGGAGATACCGGTACTCGTCATCGGAATCGATTCCGACAACCTTTACCCCACTTTTGAACAGAAAGAACTGGCTGAACTCATTCCGCAGGCACGTTACGCCGAAATCCGCTCCAGACACGGCCACGATGCATTCCTGATCGAGTTCGATCAGCTCAACACCCACTTGCGAAGTTTTATCGATAAACCCAAAACCGAGTTTGCATAAATGTCTTCGAAAATCAGCGAAAGAACCGACAAACAGAATCTCAAAGAGGTGCAACTCTTCATTGCAGGAGTAGGAGCTGTCGGCGGCACTTTGATGCGTCAACTCAGCCGTCTCAGCCGGCACCGGCACGACAAACATCTGAATGTCATCGGATTTTGTAACAGCACAAAAGTCCGGTGGCGCAGAGAGGAAGTTTCACCGGAAGAGCTATACGGCGGTAAAGCAAAACAGTGGGATGAAATCATCGAAAACCTTGTCGACCTTCGCAAGCAGGGCAAGACAGTGATATTTGTCGATGCAACGGGTAGCCGGGAGGTTGCCGAACTCTATCTGAAACTGCTCGACCGCGGCATTCATGTAGTCACCCCCAGTAAACTGGCAAACACTATCGACCAGTCCTACTACAATTCGCTAAAACAGGCCTCATCTCGCAATGGAGTACGCTATTACTACGAAACCACCGTCGGAGCCGGTCTTCCGATTTTACAATCGATCGAAAATCTGATAGAAACCGGAGACCGGATTATTGAGATCAGCGGAGTAGTATCCGGTACCATGACCTACCTGTTCGATGAACTGGAGAAAGGCACCGCGTTCAGCAAGGCGGTTGTCGATGCTCGCTCACTGGGGTACGCAGAACCCGATCCGAGAGATGATTTGTCCGGTGAGGATGTGGCACGCAAATTTATGATCATCGCACGCACATGCGGCCGAGAGATCGAAAGAGAAGACGTGGTCGTGGAATCGCTGATTCCGAACTGCCTCAAAGAGGTCGAGCCCGGATCATTTTTATCACTTTTTGCAGACTATGATCCGGAATGGAACGACCGCATCCGTCAAGAGAAAAGAAGGGGGCGGACACTGCGCTATACAGGCAGATTCAGTGATGACGGAATCCGGGTTGGTATCGAACCGGTCGCAATGGAGTCGGCAATCGGACGGCTGACCGGTACCAACAATCTGATTCAGATTCAGACCGAACGTTATTTTGACCAGCCTCTGGTTATACAGGGGCCGGGTGCAGGCAAAGAGGTGACGGCCGCCGGGCTTCTCGCCGACATTCAGAAAATTCTCAATGAGCAATAACAGTCGAAGCCGGGGCTGAATGGTTGCCCGGAATGACTATAGCAAAATCCGGGTCGTATCGATCGGAAATGAGTATGAGTTGCGATAGAGGCCGCCAAACCGGTCAAAACCTCCCGGGACATCAATCCCCCCCGTCTCAGTCGGATCAAAAAAACCGGGGCCCAGATGTGTATAACGCACTTGAATAAATTCACTTTCCAGCTGGTAACATTCGATACCGGATTCATCTCCGAAGATAAAGTTGAGCAGAAGCTGCGGAATAAATGTAACCGATAGCAGATCTTCCCCACGATCACCAAAAAAATCTTCATCTCGCGGATTCGCCCAGAACGTCTGGTTGTTTAATACAACTCCAACCTCCAGATCGATCATGCCTCCGTTCATTCTCTCAAACCGGAGTTCAATGGGAGTTTCACAATCTTCATTCATCGGCGTCGCATAGGAATCTGCACGGCTGGGGGTTAATGCCTGTACTGCAAATTGGGCGCCATCAGACCGGGTGACAGTAACTTCATAAGGGGTGTCGTAATCGATATCCAGGGTTGTCCGAAAATTGTGTGTATAGATCTCTTCAAATTGAACGACGCTATCCTGCAGCACCTCCGAAGCCCCGGTTTTCAGATTAACCATTTCAACTTCGGCATCGATCTCATCGGCATCCTCAGCCCCGGGTGATGTATTCAGGTCCCGGACGCGGAGGTAGTTGACATCTTCATGCACATCGAGATAACCATAGATCGAATAGAGCCCTGCTTCCTCGTCAAAGGCATTCATCGTGTTGTCGCACCCAGGTAACGTCCAGATCACCAGGCTCACCAGAACCAAGATTGTGATTCCATAAAACTCAAAATATTTACTCATCATCAAAATGTTTTGTGCTGTCAGATTCAAAATTTTAATTCAGGCAAATCAATTCACCGGAGTTCGGTCTGAATCGACACATACGGAAACAGGGAAGTCTGGTCGACTCGCTGCAGCGTATTGAGATCGAAATAGAAAATATTGTTACGATCGTACATATTGATCACTCCCGCTTCGAGATTCAAATTCCAGATGGACGTGATTTGAAAGTCGCGCTCGATAGAAACATCCAGCCTGTGGTAAACCGGCAGCCGCTCACTATATGGTTCACTGAACAGGGTTCTGGCTCTTCCCGGATCCCTGAGCGGGTGTTCATTGGGTACCCGAACCGCCATATCAAACCCGAAAACCTGGGTGTAGGGAGTGCCGGACCCATACTCCCATCTCAGACTTGCCTGAAACCCGGCAAATTGATAGCTGAGAATGGTATTGAATTTGTGGCGCTGGTCATGCGGCGGTGAGTATTGAAAAATCGGCCGGTCCAGCCACGCTCCCAGATCGTCAGCAGCCGCCTCATATTCTACAACCGACCATCCATAACCCATAGCGAGATAGAAGGAGCTCAAATCGAGTTCAATTCTCGCATCTGCTCCATGTGCATAGCCGTGCGCCAAAGCCGTTTCGATTTCAAGGCGTGCTTCCGGTGTCCATTTGGAGACCGGAATGTTCTTATGCTGCTTGACAAACCCTTCGATATGTGCAGTAATCGAGCGTCCGAACTGATGCCGGTAACCGAGAATCCCGTGCAGAGAACGGGGCAGAGGATCGTCCATATCTACCGGTTTCCAGACGGTAAAAACTGTACCGGCATCCCGCTCGTCGGTGATGCCCGAAAACTGCTGGGTATAATAGCCGGCTGCCAAACTTAACTCCTGCCTGTCGCTTCCAAAAGGGCGATATGCGGCACGTATTCTTGGTTCAAAAGTGGGATTTTGTTCAAGCAGTACCTGCATCCCGATGCTCGGATGAATCGTTAACTTGTCATTCACATGCCACTCCAGTGCTCCATAGGATCGAAAGGTCGCCAGCGTTTTATCGAATGTCTCAACATCAGCAAACCGTTCAGCCAGTTCGGCATTGTAAAAGTGAAAATCGATGGTAAACCCATACTGCAACGGCTGGTTAAAAATGGTTTGTCTCAACTCTACATCGTAATAGAACTGGCGAATTTGTGACAGCCGTTCTGTCTGTTCCGTCGTCCCCTCCCGATTTGTAAATCCCGTAAAACCTGCAGTAAACTCGACCGGATGATTAAACCATTCATCAAATCCAAGGCACCTGGCACCAAGTACTGTATTGGACCAGGAAAGACTTACATCCCGAAGCGGGTTGATCTGGCCCCTGTCGTATGTCCTGACTCCTGTAAAACTGCAATTGAAATTATCTGCCTGATAAGTATATCGGGATACAATATCGTAAAACTCAATCGGCTGCTCTTCACCGGTAAAAGTGGGCGCCATCCGTTCAATTGTGGATTTGCGTCCCGAAATAAGTACCGACTGGCGATTTCTCTCAAGCGGGCCTTCCAGTTTAAGTGCTGCCATATAGGGGCTCACGGCAAGACTGCTGCTGTGACGTCTCATATTTCCGGGACGCAGACGAACATCGATTACAGAAGAGGTAGCGTCCAGGTAGTTGGCCCCGAAACCGCCGGCATACATATCCACGCTCTGGATCATCTCCTGGGAAAATGCGGAGAAAAGATTGGAGACGTGAAAAGGCTTGAGTATAGGAAGGTTGTCGACGAGTACACGGTTTTGATAGGGATTCCCGCCCCGGATATAGAGCTCTCCGCCGCGATCTCCAGAGGCAACTACCCCCGGAAGTGTTTGCAGATAAGTTGCCAGGTCGCCGCCGGGGCCGGGAGTCGGAATCCGGCCGATCTCCACGTCAGTGATCCGGTGAATACCTACCTCGCCGGTTGTGATCTGACGCCGCTCTTCTACAACCACCTCTTCAAACTCTTCGACATCAACTTCAAGAACCACCCTGTGCACTTTAATTTCATCCGGTTCCAGTGTGATCGTCTCATCATAGGTTCGATGCCCGATAGAACTGATGCGCAGATGGTAGGTTCCCGGTTCGATACCTCGTATTTCAGTCAGCCCGTCTCCGTCAGTCACTCCCGCCCGGATAAATTCCTCCCGATCCAGATCATCCTCTTCATAGAGAAGAACATTTGCCCCGATTATCGGGTTGCCGTCGTCATCGGAGATCACGACGACCCGAAGCACCGAACTTTGTTGTGAATAGATCTCCGGCACAACACCTGCCTTGAGGAAGAGCCCGACGATAAGCGAGCAGAAGATGATTCGAAACTTGACTGTAAACATAAAGAGAGGATCAGGTTTTCAGGTGAGGCTCATTTTCCGTACATAAAAAAACGAATTAGCAGATTTAATTCGACAACGTCGGGGAATTCGCCAAAACCTTGGGATTATAAGCCAACGCTTTAGGGGTATTAAACAACACCTTTAAATTCCCCTCTTTTCAGTCACATTTGAAATAACATATCCATGCGAGCCGGGTATTGTACACAAATCAGGGGTAAATCACCTGCTCAATCAGACCGATTCGGTAATGGAGCGAGTCACCCACTTTTCGATTTCAACGACAAGGAAAACCAGCAAGCCGGCCGCTATGACAAAACTCCAGTCGGCCAGGTCTATAGGTGTAGTTCCGAACCATAGGTTAAACCAGGGTGTATAGACAAATATCATCTGCAGAATGAACAACGCCCCAAGAGCAATCAATACAACTTTATTGCCGAGAATTCCCGCTTTACTGACGACACTGTGCATGGTATACCGGCAGTTAAAAAGATAGAAGGCCTGACCTGCAACAAGTATATTGACGGCCGTCGTTCTCGCCTGTTCCAGATCCATACCAACTTGTTTCATCCATAAATAGACACCGAGAGCAGCTCCGCCGATCAACACGGAAACGTAGAGTATCCGCATCAGGAAATATCCTCCCAGAATCGGCGCATCTGATGCTCTGGGTTTTCTCTTCATGATCTCCTCTTCCGGAAGTTCAAATGCTAACGCCAGGGCCAATGTTACGGCCGTAACCATATTGACCCAGAGGATTTGGACCGGTGTAATGGGCAATACAATACCCAGCATAATCGCCGCCATAATAACGAAGGCCTCGGCACCATTGGTCGGCAGAATAAATAGTATCGCCTTTCGGATGTTATCATATACCGTCCTTCCCTCTTCCACCGCAGCCTCTATGGAAGCAAAGTTGTCATCGGCCAAAACCATCTCCGAAGCCCCTTTACTCACTTCGGTCCCCTTAATCCCCATCGCGACCCCAATATCGGCCCGACGAAGCGCCGGAGCGTCGTTCACCCCATCGCCGGTCATCGCCACAACATGGTTCTCCTCCTGCAGTGCCATCACCAGCTGCAATTTGTGTAATGGAGACGTCCTTGCAAAAACGCTGTGCTCTTTAATCAGCTCCTTAAGCTCTTCGTCACTTGCCTTTTCAAGCCGGTTTCCCGTTATCACCTCGTGCCGGCTTCTCATTCCAAGCTGTTCTGCGATGGCAGCTGCAGTCCCTGCATGATCACCGGTAATCATGATGACCCGAATACCAGCGTCGTAGCAGGCCCGAATCGATTCGATCGCTTCGTCCCGGGGAGGGTCGATCATTCCTGTAATTCCAATCAGCGTCAACCCTTCAATATCGTCCATGGAAACTTTTTCACGGTCACCCGCTTCCTTGACCGCCAGTGCAAGCAGCCGCTCACCTTTTCGGGCTGTCTCATCCATCCGTTCTTTCCAGCTGCTTTCCTCAAAATCTACTTTCTCTCCGTTTTTGAGCTGATAGGAACACCGGTCCAGTATCACTTCCGGGGCACCTTTCACATAAACAACCGAACGACCGTCATTCAGCCTGTTGAGTGATGCCATAAAACGGTGTTCAGACTCGAATGGGATATAATCGATACGATCCGGAAAATCAGACCGGCGGACTTCACCCTTCAACCCCATTGTTACTAATGCACCTTCTGTCGGATCTCCATCCAGCGTCCAGGACCCATCTTCATGTTGATAGACATCCGCTTCACTGCAGAGTGTCCCGCAAAGCAGTGCTTCTCTCAAATCTGGATCTTCTTTCGGGTTTACCGGCCGATCACCTCCCAGAATAAACTCTCCTTCGGGTTTGTAACCGGTTCCGGTTACCTTGACAGACCGGTCCGAGGTAAGAATCGTACGAACCGTCATCTCGTTTCGGGTAAGTGTACCGGTTTTGTCGCTGCAGATCACCGTCACCGATCCCAGCGTCTCCACCGCCGGTAATCGTCGTATAATGGAGTTCCGGCGCGCCATACGCTGAACCCCGATCGCCAGGGTAATGGTGATAATGGCAGGCAGCCCTTCCGGAATTGCTGCAACCGTCAGGCTGATAACCGCCAGAAACATCTCGTCGGCCGTATAGCCGCGAAGAAAATAACCAAAAAGAAAAAGCAGTGTAGCAAAGAGAACGATCGTCACCGAGAGCCCCTTGCCGAAATGCTCGATCTTGCGCAACAAAGGCGTTGTCAGCTGCTCAACCTCCTCCATCAGCGTACTGATCTTGCCGATCTCGGTACGACTTCCCGTTTCGGTCACCACTCCGGCAGCGCGTCCGTAAGTCACCATCGTACCGGCAAATCCCATGCAGATCCGGTCTCCCGGCACGGAATCCTCGTCAACCGATCCGGTACTCTTCTCCACCGCTACCGACTCCCCGGTAAGAGCCGACTCCTCGATTTTCAAATTCTTAACATCCAGCAACCTCAGGTCAGCCGGCACCCGATCTCCCGATTCGAGCAGTACAATGTCGCCGGGAACCAGTTCCTCGGCGGGTATCTGTCTCCTTTCTCCTCCCCTGCGAACAGTTGCCATAGGAGAGAGCATCGCCCTGATCCCTTCCATCGCTTTCTCCGCTTTGCCTTCCTGGACAAATCCGATAATCGCGTTGACCAGGACGACGGCAAGAATGACCCAGGTATCGATCCAGTGCTCCAGTAACGCTGTTACAACAGAGGCGGCCAGCAGAACATAGATCAGCATATTGTGAAACTGAACGAAAAACCGTTTGAGAGGGCCTCGCTTCTTCTCTTCCGGAAGTTTGTTGGGACCGTAACGTTCAAAACGTTTTCGAATCTCCTCCGGGCTCAAGCCCTCCCGGCTCGAATCGACCTCATCAAGTACCTCCCCGGACTCCATCGCATGCCATAACGTTTTCGGTTCCCTTCCCTCCCCGCCCGAAATTTCCGTCGAGGCCTCAGGCGGCAGCTGTTCTGATATTTGACTCGAATCTTTCCGGTTCATTTTTCTCTTTTACTGATGTGATGCCAAACACAAAACAGAAAAGTATCGTTTTCACCGCTTCGATTAAATAGGTAAATTCCTCTGGCGAGAGTCGGGATATCCCCTACCTGGGTAATCTGGCCTGCCGTTCAAATCCGATATCGATATTGTGATCTTGATCGAATACTGAGTAGAGGGGCTGTTAACTGTCAGTGTCTGCCCGAATCCCGGCCGGGTTTCTGTAGATATATTTGATGATCTCTGATCCAAGCTTCTCAGCTTCCGCTTCTCCGGCCGCCAGCCCCTTATGAACGATTCTGTTTGGTAACTCCCACAGAATTGAGCTTTTACGGCTCTCGACCAGAATCATTCCACCAGATTTACGGATCTCTTTTACTCCCCTGAACCCATCCTGTCCGCCGCCGGATAAACAGATCCCCAGAACTTTTTCCTGATAATTCTGGGCGGCCGACCGAAACAAAACATCCACCGAAGGCCGGTTGCGATGTTCTCTCGGGCCGCGGTGCAGCACCAGGGTTTTCCTGTTGCCTTCATTTCGGATTTCAGTATGATATCCGCCGGGGGCCAGATAGATATTTCCCGGTTCCAGAAATTGATTGTGAACCGCCTCTGAAACATTCAGCGCAGTGATCCGGTTAAGCTCCTGTGCCAGATATCTGGTATAGATCTTCGGCATATGCTGAACAGCAACAACTGGCACAGGCAACTTCTCAGGCAGTGAGGCTACCCAGCGATATAGGGAATGGACACCTCCCATACAGCCTGAAGCGAGAATCAGTTCGATATCGGGATGCCCGATCGGTGTATTCACACTCTCTGAAGGCTGATCGTTCAACTCCGATAAATGCTCCGTTGAAATATCCATGTTCTGCGGCGATGATGAAATCCGGCTGGCCGATTTCGCTGCAAGACGCTCTTCAGAGTCTGCATCAGCGGAATCCGCACTCTCCGGATTCGGCAGATCCATCAGCAAATTTCGGTTGATCCGTGTGGAAGAGCGAATAATCGGCAATACACGTTTGTAAAAATGTTTACTTGCCAGAACCAACCCCATACTCCTGTCCGGTTTGGTAACGTAATCCACTGCACCCTTCTTGAGCCCTTCCAGTGCAACCCGGGCGCCCTCATCACTCAGCGGTGTCATCAGTACAATGGGAAGATCCGGATAGACCTCCCTGATCTTTCGAAACTTATGGAAAGAGCTCTCGTCTTTTGGCTCCAGTTCCAGAAATATCAGGTCTGGAGGCCTATTTTCTGCCCAGTCGTACACTGAATCTTCATCGATTCTCCCGCTCGAGGTGTGAATACTTACACCATCGATATTCCGAAGCAGATTTGCGAGCATCTGCCTCATCAGAACATTCGAATCGAAAATAGCGACCCTCAGTTTAATTCCGTCGATCGCATTGATCGATTCGTACAATCTCTCATCCTTTAAATCCGTGAACATTTTCTTGCTGCATTTAAATTCATACCTCCCTGTTTTACCCCTCCAGCAATCGACCCCGGGAATCAACTCCGGAAGAACTTTCTCACCTCATCATACATAATCATAACGCCGGGCAGTGTATTTGAAATTCCCGCTAAGCGGTAATGAATTTTTAACAATTCCTGTAATGAAATCTCTACATCAGGAAATTTCCTACAGGTTAACCGGGGTGATTCGGCCTGCACGGTTGCCTGAAATGACTCAAATTCTATTTTCAAATGATTTTTTAATATCTAGTGACATCGGACTGAATACCAACAGTCCTCGATTGATCGACAGACCGCCAAATAATTTTGAAATCCACTAACCTCTATGAACTCAAAAAAGGAGTTTCGTAAAGAAGTCCTCATCTGGACCCTGCTATTTTTAGTCATGGTTCTCGCCCCGCTTTATCTGGCACTGGTCGGCCATGACCGGCCGGGTCGCGGTTTTTTGTTCGAGTTTGGTGTTGGACTGGGTTTTATCGGAATTGCCCTGATGGGGCTTCAGTTCGTATTGACTGCTCGATTTAAAAATGTTGCCGCTTCGTTCGGCACAGACGCCCTGCTCAACTTCCACCGGCAGGCCGGATATGTAGCCTACGGTTTTATTCTCGGTCATGTGGTCGTGCTGCTTGCTGCAAGCAGCTATGTCTGGAACTTTTTTGACCCTCGCGTCAACGCTCCAAGAGCGTTCGCTCTCGTCAGTGTCCTGTTTTTGATGACCCTTCTTGTGGCGCTGACCATCTGGCGAAAACGGTTCAACATCCCCTATGAGTGGTGGAGAATTTCTCATGCGGTGTTCGCTTTTCTGATTCTTTTTATCGGACTGGCCCACATCCTGATGGTTGGCCATTATATCTCCGAATTGTGGAAGCAAGTACTCTGGATCGGGCTGGCCGCCTTTGCGATGGGAATGCTGGTCCATGTGAGAATCGTCAAACCGTGGAAAATGTGGAAACAGCCTTACAAAGCCACCAATGTCTGGCAGGAGACCGAAGATGTCTGGACGCTGGAAGCGAAACCGGCCGGGCATCAGGGATTTTCATTCAAAGCTGGCCAATTTGCCTGGATTACGCTGGGATCAACTCCATTCAGCCTGCAGCAACATCCATTTACGATCGCCTCCAGCTCCGAGGCGGAAGGCCGTTATGAGTTTACTATCAAGGAGCTCGGAGATTTCAGCTCAACTGTTAAAGAGGTCGACCCGGGAACCAAACTCTATCTTGAAGGGCCGTATGGAGCCTTTACACTCAACCCGAAGGCCGAAAGCGCATTCTTCGTGGTGGGAGGAATCGGAATCACTCCGGTCATGAGTATGCTGCGTACAATGCACGACCGGAAGGACCAAAGGCCGTGCAAACTGATTTATGGGAACCCGGACTGGAAGTCGGCCGTTTACAGCGAAGAGCTGAGTGAATTGGAAGATTATTTAAACCTGGAAGTGATTCACGTACTTGAAAATCCACCTGCAGGATGGAATGGACAAAAGGGCCTCATCAGCAGAGAGATGATACTGAATGAGCTGCCGGAAAATTGTGATAACACCGAATTTTATGTCTGCGGCCCGGAACCCTTGATGGATCTGGCCGAAACGGTTCTGCGCCGGCAGGGAGTACCTCTCTACAACGTACACTCCGAACGTTTCAACATCGTTTAAACCAACTTCGACCTTCATGTTCCACATCTATATTCGACGACTGGTAATCGCACTGAGCTTTATTCTGCTGATCGCCGCAGCTATTTTTGCACTGACGGCCGGGTAAGCACAGCCATATCCTGAAGGTGAAGGAGTCATCGAATCCACAGGCTCTCGATGGCGAGGGCCTGTACTACCATTACTTCTGGCCGCGGTGAAATCTGCTCAGCCGGATCCTGATGGTGACAGAATCATCAATACGGCCAGTCCGGTGGATTCAGTCAGTTCGGTCAGCCCGGAGGATCCGTTCAATCCGGTCAGCCCGGAGGATCCGTTCAATCCGGTGAATAAAGGACCAGATTCAGTTGATGTCTGTTGCCATCCTTCGGAATCTGAATTCTGGCCGGCTTCTCTTCGAACCGAACCTCCATGCCATCCACCGTACCTTTGAGCAGGCCCGACTCCAGCCCGTCAGGATTGCGGACCCGAATTTCACAAACCGTATCCTCTTTGAGCTGAACCTCCAGCTCGAACTCCGGCCAGCCGGGCGGTATCGATGGATCCAGAACCACTCCATCTCCATCGAACCGGAAACCGAGTATCGATTCCAGTGCAACTCGATACATCCACCCGCCAGAACCGGTGTACCAACTCCAGCCTCCCATTCCGGTCAGCGGCGGTTCTCCGTAGACGTCGGCAGGCATCACATACGGCTCCACCTTATATCTCATCACTCCGTCACGATTACGGGTGTGATTGAGAGGATTGATAAGGTTGAAATATTTCATCGCTTTGGCACCCTGCCCCGACTCGGCAAACGCCTTGATGACCCAGAGAGCCCCGTGTGTATATTGACCTCCATTTTCCCGTACTCCGGGTATATATCCTTTGATATAGCCCGGGTTTTTTTCTGTTTTGTCAAACGGCGGTGAAAGCAGCCTTATCAGACGATCCTGCTCGGAAATCAGATGTTGTTCAACGGCAGCCATCGCTTTGCGCCCCTTGCTTCTCGTTGCAACCCCGGAGATTACCGACCAGGCTTGTGAAATCGCGTCGATCCTGCACTCATCATTTTCGGCCGATCCGAGTGGAGTCCCGTCGTCGTAAAAGGCTCTCAGATACCATTCTCCGTCCCAACCGTTGCTGTTGAGTTGCTTTTTCAGGTCCGCGGCTGCCTTACGGAACTGACTGGCCCGCTCGGTATCTTTCATGGATTGGCTGATCCCGGCGAATGGCAGGAGTACCGAATAGAGAAAAAACCCGAGCCAAACACTCTCTCCCTCTCCTTTTTCACCCACTCGATTCATCCCGTCATTCCAGTCGCCTCCACCCATCAGCGGCAGGCCGTTTTTCCCAAACTTCAGTGTCACTTCGATCGCCCGTGCACAGTGCTCAAAAACGGTGGCGGTTTCATCCAGCACTTCTGGCTGCAGATAGACTTCGTGCTCATACTCTTCGAGATGCCGGGCAGATATCCACGGCACCTGTTCATGCAGGATCGAATCATCTCCCGTCGACTCCAGGTAGAACCAGACGGCATAGGGCAGCCAGAGGCGGTCGTCGGTAATCCGGGAACGGATTCCGCGGCCGGTCGGCGGATGCCACCAGTGAAGCACATCTCCTTCCCTGAACTGTCTTTTGGCATGTAATAGGATTTGATTGCGGGTAATCTCCGGATCTGTATAGAGCGCGGCAAGCGAATCCTGAAGCTGATCACGATATCCAAACGCTCCACCCGCCTGGTAGAATGCAGTCCGCGCCCACATCCGGCATGAAATATTTTGATAGGTCAGCCATCCATTGACCAGCAGATCGAGTACAGGTTCGGGGGTCGAAACCCGGACTCTGCCCATTCGGCGTTTCCAGAACGCCTTGACCTCCCGCAGTTCGCTCTCCGATTTTTCCGCCTCAGAGTAGCTTTGTATCAGCTGATCGGCCTGAACTTTGGAACTCCCCTCCCCTTCAAGAAAGATCAGGCGGACCGACTCGCCCGGCATCACTGTGAACCGTACCTGAAATGCCGCACACGGATCTATCCCCGGTTCGACCAACTCTTCCAGTTCCTCTTCACAACAGATCGCTTTTGGCAGCTCCGGCTTTTGATTCCGCCCCAGAAATGACGTGCGGTCTGTGGTACAGCGGAGAGTCGCATCTTCCGGCATGACCGGCACAGTTGCAAAAGCCGTTCGGCCGGCAAACTCGTTATTGTATGGATTCACCGTGTAAAGTATGGAGCCTGATGAGGAACGGTTCGGCACAATGTGTCTTGAAGAGACGTTTCGATCGATTCCCAGTACCTGTTCGAGATAACGGAAAATTGAAATTTCACGCTCTTCCGGCCCATGATTTGTCAGGTCGAGCATCGAAATCTTGACCGCTCCCTCACGAGGCACGAATTGGGTAAGCCGATGTTCAAGATTTGCCACGTGCTGATGAAATTCTGTATAACCGAACCCATGAACCACTTTGCAAGGCCGGCCCGAAGCTACAGGCCCCGGAGTCGGAGACCAGAATCGACGGGTCTGTTCGTCCCGGATGTAGAACGCTTCAGAGACCGGGTCAACGACAGGGTCGTTGGACCAGGCGGTCAGTTTGTTCTCCCGGCTGTTTTCACTCCAGGTGTACCCTCCCCCCCTTTCAGACACAATAAAACCGAAATCCGGATTGGCAATTACATTGATCCAGGGCGCCGGCGGAAGTTGTGGATGGCCGGTTTCAGGATGGGGATTGACTACAATGTGATACTCATCCCCCTGGGCATTGAACCCGCCGAAACCGTTAAAGATCTGCAGCTCGTCGTCCGATTCGGGCCGGACGGGCCGTCCCTCCGGCGCCTCCGGGTTTTCCGCGGCCTCCGGCTCCCCAACCGTCTCATTCCCTTTCTTTTCTCCGGCCTTCTCGCCAGCCTCATTTTCTTCGATCTCTTTCTCTCCCGACCCCTTCTCCGCGTCCTCCGGCTCTCTATCTCCAATCGTCTTTTTTGCACCCGGAATCGGGCCTGAGGCCGTCTCATCCTGCTCTTTACCAAGGAGCGGTTCATAGTTACGATTCTTTACGCCTCCGCGCCACTGTACATAATTACCGTTCAATCGCTTCTCATTCAGATCGGGCAGTTGCTTTTCAAACACCACATGGGCCACGGCCAAAACAAGCGTCAGGTCTGCTTCCGGCATTTTGTCGGTGCGGTGAACAAAAACGCCGCCTCGGCGATAGATCACCTCCTGCTCCGTCGACATCTCAATTGCCTGGTGGATCGCCTCTTGCACTTCATCAATATAGCCCGGCGGATGATCGTTGAGAATCAGCAGCTCTGTTTCCAGGCCATTCATACGCCAGAAAGCATGAGCTTTGATCAGCTTTCTGAGCGCTTTCATCTGATTCGTATCGTCGATTCGAAAAACAATGAGCGGAAAATCACCGGAAACCCCGTAAGCCCAGAGATCCGGTTGCTGTTTTCGGTTCTCTCTGAGCTGTCTCTCCTCTCCACGGAACCGATTGTCGGCATAGAGCAGCCAGGAAGCCAGTTTTTGAAAATCATGCGCCTGTTTGGAGGTAATTCCCAGGTGATTTAGCTCCACGGAGCTGTAAACGGTTGCCAGATCGAAAACCCGATTCGTTGCATGCCGATTATCGAATTGATCGGCCAGCTCTTCTGCCTCCTCTCTGCTGCCGGCCTTCCCCAGGCCGAACGTTATTTCCACTGTCTCACCCGGTTTCAGCCTGATTTCTGTCCGGAGGCTGACCACCGGGTCGGTAACATTTCCAAGCGCTCCCGGTAGACGATATCCGCTCTCCATTGCAAGCGGATCTGCCAGTGTCCGGCCCCTTCCGATGAAATTAGCACGTTCGGTTTCGAACTGCAATGGTTCGGTCAGGTTATCGGGGCCCTGCCCCGCAAACGTATGCACCAGCCAGGTCGGTTTCTCATCCTCGCTTCGGGGACGGCGGCGGGCGATCACTGCATGATGCTCCGGCAGATAGTCGGTCTGGACAAACAGTTTGGAAAAAGCGGGATGCGAGACGTGGTCTTCCCTACGGTTGAGCACCACCTCGGCATAGCTGGTGATTTCTATAGTTCGTTCACGTTCCGCATAGTTGGTCAGTTTCAGTTTCCGGAGCTCCATCATCTGGTCCGGGGAAACGCAGATTTCCGTTGTCGTTTCCATCCAGTCATCAACCCGTGATGTTACAATCTTTCCGTTATGGAACCAGGTGTCGTAACGGTCCGGTTTACTTCTTACCGGCTGATGCATCGCCGACCAGAATTTCCCGGATTCAAGATCCCGAATATAGAAAAACAGGCCGAGCGGATCGGCTGTCGGGTCAGGTTCCCATCCATTCAGCGCAACCCCGTTTACTTTGGATTGTCCTGTTCCTGCGTGGGTCACGAACGTCGAGAATTTCCCGTTAGAAAGCATATGGAGCCTGGGCGGGCTGGCATCCAGCTCATCAATGCCGGCATGTTCAACAATCTGCTGGGGGGTCCTCTTTTCACCCGGCTCCAGTTCCACATCGATCGGGTGCGGCTCCTTGATGGGGACTCCCCGCGGTACCTTCTCCTGCAGAATCAGTTCACTGCTTCGAATTCTCGGATCGGAGTGGAAATAGTGATGCAGACTCCACCCGTTCAGGATATTCTCAAGCGCCAACAGACTCATACCATGGTGATGCGCCATATAGGTTTTAACTACTTTACGGCCCTCCTCTCCGTTGAGCCTGCCGGGTGTATAATCGATCGCATCATAAAATCCGATCAGCCCGAGCCCGCCGGCCTTTTCGATCTCTCTGATATTCTTTAACGATTCAGAAGGGTTCACCATCAGAGATAGCATCGAGGCATACGGTGCTACGACATACTCTTCCGCCAGCCCGCGTTTCAGGCCAAGCCCCGGGGCTCCGAATGCCTGGTATTGATAATGCATATCGAGATTCAGAAAGTTGTAGGCGCTTTCGGAAAATCCCCATGGACGGTTCCGGCTATCTCCATATTCACGCTGCCACTGTAAAACATTTTCATATGTGTTACTCATCAGAGTCTCGGGCCAGGAGCGCAGAAACAGCAGCGGCATCAGATATTCGAACATCGTACCTCCCCAGGAGAGCAGGATTTCATTTCGGCCGATACTGGTCAGCCGGCGGCTCAGCCTGAACCAGTGTTTGACCGGTACATCCCCCTTTGCAATCGCAATATAGGAGGCGATCCGGGCTTCACTTGCCAGCAAATCATAGGTCCCTTTGTCGAGCTGTGACTTCTCTACATTGTATCCGATACTGAACAGATCCCGATTTTCGAGATAGAGAAATGAAAAATCCATCTCTTCGACAAACTGTTCACTCAATCCTGTAATCAACTCAACTTGCCGAGACCATCGCTCAAACATCCGGCTGCAAGCCGGATCTCCTCCGTTTTCGATAGTCAGATTACAGATCCCGGACGGGGAGAATTCACTTGGATCCACATCTCCTGCATCCCCCAGGCAGCGATATTCGGCAATCGCTTTCTCAACCAGCCTGAGGGGGCTTTCCAGCCAGAAGAGCAGATGCTCCATCTGTACGTCACCAAGCTGGCTTCCTACCGGCATCAGATTGATCGCACTCAGACTCGACGCCTCCTTTTTGATTGCTTGAAGCTTCTCCAGTAGTTCAGCTACTTTTGCAGGCTGTTTTTCCGCCAGTTCCTCCCGCATCCGGCCGGTAAAAAATGTGATACGTTCATGGATCTCATCCGGTAAAAATCCGTCCGCTTTCAGCTCTGTAAAAATTTCATCAATCGTCAGGATCGTATCGTTTAGCCCGCTCCATATGTTCCGGTTGATCCCATTCACGTTCATCGACTCCCGGACTGCCTGTTTGACGACGATTAGGCAGGCAGCAAGATTTCCGGAATCGACCGTCGAGATATAACGGGGGCTGAGCACCTCTCCAAGCCGGGTCTCATACCAGTTATAGAAATGCCCCCGATATCGCTCAAGCTGCTCCATGGAGCTCAGCATTCTCTCCAGACGATCAAGAAGCTCACTGAACGTAATGTAACCCATGTTATAGGCTACCTGTGTAGATGTCAAAGCGAGTCCGATATTGGTCGGAGAGGTCCTTGCTACCGGCCGGAGCGGAGGGTCTTCCTGGTAATTATCCGGAGGAAGCCAGGAGTGCTCTTCGTTGATAAATCGTTCAAACAGGAACCAGGTTCTGCGGGCATAATTTTTCAGCTTCTGCTCCTCTTCGCGGGTAAATGGACGGCCCCGGGTCTTGATCGGACGGCTGATTTTCCAAAGATAGATGGGCGAACCGCTCCAGAGCAGAAAAAAGGGAATAAATATCCAGAGCTTGGCAGGGTAAAACCAGATTCCCGCAGCCAGAATCGCCAGCCCCAGCAAAACCGGAAATACCATCGACCTCAGGTAGGAGAGCGGAGAATCGAAACTGTTTCGTTCGGCGAGAGAAGCCGTAGTCCACTCCAACAACCATCTCTTTGAAATGATCATCCGGTAGAGTGAACGAAGGATCGCATCAAGGTGGACGATCGCCTGATGCGGCAATATGATCAAAGTAAAGAGTGCCTGGGCGGTGTTGATCTTCAAATTGGACCTCACCTTTTCCCAATAGAGTTTCCAGCGTACTCTGGCCGGCCTATTGAGAATATCGGAGGAGAGGGTTACATAGATCGGGAATGCAAGAATTCCAAAAGCGGCCAGGGTCCAGAGCCATGCTGCACCAGGCAGCCAAAACCAGCCGGCAATAAAAAACAGTGTTAAAAAGAAAGGGTTCAGAGAGCGGCGCAGGTTATCGAAGATCTTCCACTTCGACAATAGATTGATCGGATTGCGCACCTTGCCTTCCGCTTCCGGCACGCGTGGCAGAAGCCAGGAGGCGATCTGCCAATCCCCGCGTGTCCAGCGATGATTCCGTTTGCTGAAACTGTCGTATGTTGGCGGGTAATCGTCGAACAGTTCAATGTCGGTTGCAAGACCGGCCCTCAGATAGGTACTTTCGATCAAATCGTGCGAAAGGATTCGGTTCTCCGGAAAACGCCCGTCTAATACCTTGTGAAAAGCATGGACGTGATAGATCCCCTTTCCGGTAAACACCGCCTCGCCTGCCAGATCCTGATAGATGTCGGAGACTGCCGTGGAGTAGGGATCGATCCCGACATTACCCGAAAAGATTCTGGTAAACCAGGTGCGGCGCGCCGATTCGGGGGGTATCGAGATTCGCGGCTGGATCACACCATAACCTTTGGCGATGCGGCCCTTATCCGGGTCGTACCAGGCGCTGTTGAGCGGATGGGCGATCGTTCGGATCAGATGACGTGCACTGTCGGGAGGCAGTTTGGTGTCGGCATCCAGGGTGATGACAAATTGAACAGGGGTTGAGGATATCGACGAGATAAAATCCCCTTCGATCCACCTGTATGAAGTTTCCGCTTCAGGATCGACCAACAATCGGTTAAACTCCTCGAGCTTCCCCCTCTTCCTCTCCCAGCCCATCCAGGCATGTTCCGACTCATTCCAGATCCGTTCGCGATGAAGCAGAAAAAACCGGTCGCCATATTTTGAGGAGTACTTCTGATTCAACTCGGCAATCGTTTCACCAGCCTCTTTTAAAATTTCTTTGTCCTTCTCCTTCACTTGCTTATCGGCATCTGTAAAGTCAGACAGCAGGACGAATTGCAGTTCGGAGTTAGGATTGGCCAGCGAACGGATCTCCAGTAACTCCGCCTGACGGCGGACGTCGGCGGGTGAAGTGATCATAGTGGGAACGACTACCAGTGTTCTCGACTCGTCCGGAATCTCCGACTTGTAACTCATTTTCGGAAGCACCCTGGGAGGCAGGAAAAAAGCGAAAAACCGGTTAACAGCCGAAACGGAAAGGTCCAGTGCCGGAAAGAAAGCGATCAACAGTAAAAAGAGCGCTTCTAACGTATCGGCAGCGGCGACTCCTGTCACTACCCACAGAATCATCAGCAAAATAAGCGTATGAGCTCCAATGGCCGAAATGTATAAACCGTGTCTTCGATCGAGAAAGCGTGTCATCCGCTCGCGGACCGGCATCGAGTAATCAACACGGGCAGCAAGCTCCTGGTAGCCCTCTCCCACCAGCCAGTACCCGACATGTTGGCGAATCCATTCGCGATGGTAAAGACGTTCTGCAGGATGAAGCCGCTCTCCGTTTTCCTGCCTCTCGGACATCAGCAATACAGACTCGGCCACTTCGGGCTCACTCATCCTGGAACGTCTACTCAGCCGTTCTACAACCTTGCGATAACTGTCTCTGGTTTGGGCGTCCATTTCCGGATAGACCCCGGCCGGGTCGAGCCGGAGAATCTGATCGATCAGGGAGTTGGCTTCGACAAACTCAGACCAGTCATACTCAGAAACTTCACGCAGAGATACCACCGCATTTTGAATGCTTACCTGTATTCTCGACTGCTGCTGGGCTTCGATCCTCATCGCCTCTTCAAGCGTCAGATCGAACTTTCGGAAACGGTAGCCGACCCATCGTTTCTGCTCATCGTGAAGTAACCCCTCGGCCTGAAGCGCGTTGTAGATTTCGATCAGGTAGAGATGCTGCGGGCCTTCGGCAAGACGGTTCATCCATCCACTCAATCTGCCGGTAACAACTCCCGGCTCTGCGGTTTCCAATGCCTTGATCTGCTCAATCAATTCACCCACTTCCCGTCTCACCCGTTTGCGGAGGAGGATCCGGGAGGCTTTTTCTGCCAGTTTTTCAATCAGATTAAGCCGAATCATGATGGGGATCGCCCAGATCTCACCTTGCATCAGCGGTTCCCTCTCCTGATAGCTGTGCAGGTAACGCGAGAGAGACTCAGTATCCACCACATTATCCGTGTAATTCAGATAATTGAGTACCAGTTCATAGACCCTCGGCATCTTTTGCAGTTCCCCTTTTTGCAAAGCCGGGATTGTCCTTTGATACTCTTTGGGGAAATCGACAGGAATCTGGACAATCTGTTCCTGGATGATGTAGTAGTTGTCGATCAGCCATTCGGCCGCACTGGATAGATCTTCTCCCTCTTTAGCCAGTCTGGACAGTGTCCGATATGTCTTATCGAGCACACCTTTTGCTTTATCGAGGATCGGCTGAACCGTCTTGATATCACCGGTCACTTTGGCAAACTCATGCATGCCGGCAAGATCCCTGGCAGTCTCCTGAAGGTGGCCGATATTAAATGATACCGTGGATTGTTCAGTCATCACACTGATTCATCGAATTGGCATTGATAATCAGAAAGTCATCCCTCGCAGGTGTCTATCATGCCATAACCGGCTTGAGGATCATCGAATGATCTAAAGTCTCACAAATTTATAACCGGATCTGTATATACCTTCTGATATGGCCTCAAGATCTATATAGATCTGCCACGCTTTTTAAAGGGATTCTCAACAGGTTATGAGGGGAGAAGCCTTACAATGTCCAGTGCAGAGCAGCTATATAACGATTGGGCCGTCTAATTCTAAGCTTTTTAATTTTCAATACAGTTCGTACCCTAATGCCGGATAGATTCAAGGTTCTATGATAGAAAACCGTTTTGACCGGATCTGGAAAGAGATCGCTGCATTGCGCCCGCAGCTTGCAGCGATAATGGATCAGTATGGAGACCTGAAACTGGTGGACTATATCCGGCAAATTCAGGAGTATCGGCCTCCGGCGCCTTTTAGCGAACGCCTGGCGGAATTTTCCAGGCGAATCGGCTCCGATGTCCGCCGGCGATATGGCGAAGATATTGCCGAAGCAGCCGCAGAAAGAATCAGAAAGGTTCCTGTCGTCTCTACCGGCGACCATCATGGAATACTCTCCTTTCCGATGTTTGTTCACAGCAACCTGATGATGTGCCTCGATGCGCTGGTTGATAACCGGGATGACTATCGAATTGTGCTGGCCACCGGCAATGTACCGTTGATGAATTTCACCTATCCCCGCGGATTGATGCTGACCGAACGAAACAGAAAGGGCAAGGAGGTCAAAATACCGCTGTTTCCCTATAAACTGGAACGAACCTGGGTGAGCGGGGCTCCTCCCTTTAAAGCTGATGCGGTCGAACGCGCTGTAAAAAAAGTCGATAAACTGGAAAGGGAGAAGGTGATTTCCGGGCAGAAAGCAGAAACCGTCCGTGATTTTCTGCAGGAAGATCTGGCCGATGAACAGATTCTCGGTCAGCCTGATTATGCTACACAGGCCTGCCGGCTTAATGAGCAGATCTGGAAACGGCTCTTCCGTAAACCACCTTCGGCACAGCTGGTTCCTCTGCCGCTCGAAGAGGCGGCTGGCGAATGGCTGGCCGACATCCTGGAAGAAGAACGTGACCTGCCCCTCGTTCATCTGTTGTTGGATAAAAGGTGGCAGGCTAAGGCAGCAGGACTTTTTGAAGATGTTCCGGGATGCTGGAGTCTCGACAGCCGAAGCGGATCTTTTCTGCTCTGGGCGATCGGCACGCGCGGGCAGCCTGTAGATTTGTGGGAGGACGATGGCGAGCTGACCGGGCAGGATCCGTCGACCAAGGAGGAGATCCGATATCAGCTCAATGCAAAACTCCTGGCAGACAAGCTTCGAAGCGGTGAACTGGTCCCCGGCCTATTGGTCACTTTTGCGATCCTCACCTTTCATTTCGGTATCCGCTGCTACGGCGGCTTCATGCAGACCGATTACCTTGACGAAATGAAAAATGGCTGGATCGGCCTGTTGAAATCATTTGGGCTGGAGGAGGAGGCAGCTGCAGTCTCTGCATTACCGATTGCC
Organism: Balneolaceae bacterium; assembly: GCA_007134695.1. Lineage (GTDB taxonomy): Bacteria > Bacteroidota > Rhodothermia > Balneolales > Balneolaceae > SLK101. Next base: position 2,057 of record SLKI01000067.1, on the reverse strand, counting down.
AATTACCTGACCGGGCCTTCGATCGGTTTTGTCGAGCATAACGGATATGTAACCGGTGCGGGAACGTTCGACCTTATCTCTCGCGGAGGACTTTCATCCGAAGAACTGAAAGCTGCAGCCGATCACACCATCCGGCAGCTCAATACGCCCAGCCTGCCGGTAATATACCGTATCATTAAAGGAGCTGATGCCGATCCGCATCTGGCCGAAAGCAACCCGAAACAGGCGATTGAGCATGGCGGCCTGGAAGATCTGATCTTAAGCTGATTGGAACCTTCTTCCTGCCTTGTACTATCTTCATTACTTGGACTTACAACCTGATCATTAACCCAACCATGCCGCAGCTATCCCAGAAAACCCGGAAATAAACCTGAATGCATTAGAACCCATGCCGAAGCTCTCCCTGGAAGCCTGGAAAATGAACCTGAAGCTTAACGAGCCCTTCACCATCTCGTTTCATACGTTCACGCATCAGGAAAATATCTTGGTCAAACTTCATTATGGTGTGCACACGGGTCTGGGAGAAGCGGCGCCGTTCAAAGCCGTGACCGGTGATTCTCAGCAGGAAGTGCTGGGCCAGTTGAGAGAACTGATAACACCGATTGCACAGGATGCACCTCTGCCCGACCCTGAAAAAAGGAACACTGCAGAATTTCATCAGTGGCTCGACACGGTTCGGCCCGGAAATAAAACGGTCACTTCTGCGACCCGGGCGGCACTGGACTTTGCTTGGCACGATTTGATGGGCAAGCTTTCAGATAAACCTGTGTGGAAGCTCTACAGCCGGAAGAGTTCGGCAGCCCCGGAAAGCTTCACCCTCTCGATCAAATCACCGGAAGAGATGAGCAGGAAAGCGGCAAGAATCGCCGATTTGTATCCCGATCTGCAGGTGCTCAAGATCAAGCTGGAGGGCAGTGAAAGGGATCTGGAACGCGCCAGGGAGATTCGCAGCTCCATGCCCCGCCCGATGCGATTTATGATCGATGCGAACCAGGGGTTTCAAAATCCCGATGAAGCGGTCCGAATACTGCAGGAGATCGAACAGATCCTGGGGGAGGTGATCCTGGTGGAAGAACCGCTGCCCAAAGGAGACCTGGCCGGGATGAGAGAGGTGAAAGAACGGATCGGCGGGATACAGATCTTTGCCGATGAATCGGCGGCCGGTCTTGATGACCTACGGCGAGTGATCGAAAAGGACGCAGCCGACGGAGTCAACATCAAACTGCAGAAAGCTGGAGGGATATGGCCGGGACGTCAGATTGCCGATGAGGCCTCAAAAGCCGGGTTGAATGTCATGGTCGGATGCATGCTGGAGGGTCCGCTTGCCATCTCGGCCGGCGTTCATTTTGCCGTTTCGATACCGAATATTGTGGTTACCGACCTGAGTGCCGACCTACTGACGCTTGAACACACAAAAAGGCGAGCCCGATTTGAAAACGGCCGGCGACTGCCACCCGATGCCCCGGGATTGGGCGTAGTGTTTAATGAAGAAAAGCTCAGCGAACTTGCCGGCAGCGGGGCATTGATTCTGGAAAAAAAGGTCGCTAGCTGAGAAGATATTTTTGTTTCTCTCAAATTAATTTGAACTGTTAATCGGCTATATTTTCACGTTCAGCATGTAAACCGGTTACCTCTTTGCAAAACTTGAGAATTTTATCGGACGTACCCCGATCGTGTGCATATAACGGGTAAAAACTTGCACCAAAAACCTGGCGAATCTGATCTTTCCCACCTGGCTCCTTCGGTCCGGGCTCCATCATTTCCAGCCGATGATTAATACATGCACCGGAGATCTGGCGGAAACGTTCAGAAGTACAGATTTCATAATAGAGATCTGCCATAAATTCCGGAGGGCGGAAAAACAGGTTCTGTATCCAGGCCACTACCCGATATCCAGTTGTGAATTTCGCCAGCGTCTCTTTCGACATGGTAGCCCCATTGATTTGAAGGTAGTAAAAACTGAAACCTTCATTTTTCAGCTGCTCAGCCAGACGGAAGGTGATCATCAACAGCGCCATTTTTGAATCTCGATAATTGTTGTAGACCTTGAAGGATTT
>SLKI01000115.1 GCA_007134695.1 Balneolaceae bacterium | reverse complement strand
GACACATAATCCTCCATCATTTTCACACTCTTGTCGGTGTCGAAAATCTGATCGATTTTGATTGAACTGACCCCCCAAACCAGGTTGAGCTGGTGACGTACATCTTCGCTTTCGGTAAAAGCAATAATGGGTACTTCCGGACGGAATTTTGAAATTCTTTTGGCGGTATTTCCTGAATGGGTAATGGTGAGGATCGCCCTTGCATCTACATTATCTGCCAATGTTACACAGGAATGGGCCAGAGATTCGATCACCTGTTTCTCTTTCCAGTCCGGTTTACGGTACTTGAGATTGTAATAGATCTCTTCGGAACTACCTTCGATCGATCGGCATATCCGATCCATCGCTTCCACCGCCTCCAAAGGATATTTACCTACAGCCGTTTCTCCCGAGAGCATCACTGCATCGGTACCGTCCAGTACAGCGTTGGCCACATCGGAGCTCTCTGCTCGCGTCGGACGGGGGTTCTGGATCATCGAATCGAGCATTTGTGTGGCGGTGATAACCGGTTTTCCCGCTTTACGGGTCCAGTCGATGATCTTTTTTTGAATGGTCGGTACCCTTTCCGAATCGATCTCGATCCCCAGATCCCCGCGTGCAACCATTATCCCGTCCGATTCTTCAATAATTTCATCCAGCACATCCACTGCCTCGGGTTTTTCAATTTTTGCAATAATTCCTGCATTGCTGTCGGCTGATCGTACCCTTGAAATCACATCCTGAATATCTCTCCCGGAACGCACGAACGACATCGCTACATAGTCAACTCCTTCGGCAAGTCCGAATTCAAGGTCCTGAATATCTTTTTCAGTCAGAGATGACATGGATATCCGAACACCGGGCAGATTCACACCTTTCCGTGATTGTATTTTTCCGCCCACAATCACTTGTGCAGTAACATTTGAGCGGTTTACTTCCGTAATCTGAAGTTCCAGCAGGCCATCGTCAATCAATATCCTGTTCCCCGGTTCGGCATCCTGAGACAGACTCTGATAGTCGATCGGGATCAATTGTGAAGTTCCCTCTACATTTTCCGAGGTCAGCTGAACCTCCTCCCCTTTTTTGAGAATTTGACCTCCTCCTTTCATGGTGCCGATACGAATTTTCGGCCCCTGCAGATCCATCAGAATCGGAATTCCATAATGATGCTTTTCCGATACTTTCTTCACATTACGTATAACCTGTCGATGCTCTTCATGAGAACCGTGTGAAAAATTAATTCGAACCACATTCATCCCTGCCAGAAATAGCTTCTCAATCTGCTTCTGACTATTCGAGCTGGGTCCCAGGGTACATACGATCTTGGTTCTACGGTTATTTGTGGTCATAAGGTACTCTGCAAAATTGCTGAAACGGTTCTATCGAGACGGAAATTTAACTTTATCCTCCGTTTTTTCGAATTGATCTGCAGTTTTTTCCAATTTTATTCAATATTCACTCCCCGGCTCCCGTTTTCAAGTTGTAGATTTAATAACCTTTTAACAGATTACAGTCGGAGAAGTTTTCGGCTGTTCGATACTATTCAATTAACTGCGTTAGTATGAGGCGCACTTATTTATTGCTATTAATTTTCCTCACCGCCGGGCTGGTTTTCTCCTGCAGCAGAGCCACCAATCCCGATATCGAAAGAGGATCAAGCCTCCATTTTGAGGATGGTTATCCTGAAATTCGTATGTCTGCTCTGGGTGTGCTGGATGAAGAAGCTCAGGGAGTCATTCAGGTAACGGCTGATATAGTTTATGGAAGTCTGATTTTTCGGGAAGATAATGAGGTAAGTCGTGCGGATGTAGATCTTGAGATCCGGGTTCACGGAATTGAGGGTACAACCTATTCGGAAACCTACACCACTTCCCTTCAGGTCGACAGTGATCAGGAAAGCTATATTGCAAGCCAGGATATTCTGAAGTATGAACGAGATATTCGTGTACCGCCCGGTAACTATGAAGTCGTCGTTTCAGTACAAGATCAATCATCCGGAAACCGTACCACCCGAACTGCCAGAACGTTTGTACCCGATCCTGCTGCCGAGGTTGTTACCCTGACAAGCGTACAGCTACTGGGCAAAAGGATAGATGAAGAGGATCGAGGCTACCTCCCTGTAACTACGTATGATGTAACTGCCGAAACTGACAGTATCCGATTTGTCGTACAAGTGACGAATACGATCGAAGAAAGAGCTCTGGAAATCACATCCAGACTGGTACGTTTCGATTCTGATACAAGCCCAGCCAGGCCGATGAGTCACAGCAATTACAGCCCGTCAAGCATGCCCTATAAAGGGATCGATTTCCGCAGCAGAGAAGTCCTTGAAGTATCGCACAGAACTCTGGAACAACCCGGCAGTGTAATGATTGAATATCGGTTCCCTCTCCCCGAAAGAGGAAATTACCGCTTTGAGATCACAACAGAGGGAGCTGCCGAAGAAGAACTATTCAGAGCCCGGGATTTTGGAATCAAAAGTAAAAACTATCCCGCCATTCAAACAGCCCGGGAAATGGCAGCACCGCTTTATTACTTGATGAGCCGGGGTGAATATGAAGAGATGATGGCAATCGAGGATCCCGACTCACTGAAAGCTGCGGTAGACCGATTCTGGTTATCGAACATCGGAAGTGTAAATACTGCAAGAAACGTCATTTCGCTCTATTACGAACGGGTTGAACAGGCAAATAAACAGTTCTCAAATTTCAAGGAGGGTTGGAAAACGGATTTGGGGATGATCTATATTCTATTCGGCCCCCCCTGGTATGTCGACCGACGGCTAAACCGGATGCAGTGGTCCTATTCGTACGACCGTACAGATCCTCGTTACAATTTCTTTTTTGAAAAACCGCAGGTGCGTAACGAATACTTTCCATTTGACAACTACCTGCTGCAACGCGATCCCGGTTATTTTAACCGTGAGTACCAGCAACGACAACTCTGGCTTACTGGGAATATTTTAAGGACCAGAACCTGATGCTTATCAGAAGAATCGAGTACGAGCAAAAGCCTCTATTCGCAGGTTCTCCTGGAATTGCTCGATTATCCGATCATGATTTTCATCATCCCTCGGATTGATCAGCTCTCCTGTTTCCGGGTCGATAAATACATCTTCCACATCCAGTAGTTTTCTGATAAATAGCGTTTCCAGATTTCTGCTGAGCTCTATGTCTCCCAACTCAAACATTTGTTCATATGCCACTGTAGAAGTCATGAAAAATGAGCGGTCGTTGACGGTACCTTTTATGACTATGGAATTGTTGGGAGCATCCTGCTCATAAAAATCATTGTCCAGAATTTGATCCGAATCCAGTGCCTGATCTACAAACATCTCATATTGGTCAAACACCTGAAATTCGCGAAATCCGATATTGACTCCGAGCACCAGATTATCCTGCTCAAAACCATCTCTATAGGAAAATACCAGGGAACTGAGATCACCACCGGACTGAATGATATCACCCTGATCTGTAATCAGATTAAATTTTCGAACTATAAATTTGAACTCTTCAACATAAAGGGTGGTGCCATCTACATTGATCGATTCTCCTACATTGTCAATATTTAGAACCAATTCCAGGCGATAATCCCCTTCCGGCGGATCTGTCTGTATTCGACAACCGGCAAAAAGGAGGGTTAAACCGAGAATCAGGATAAATAACTTACCTTTCATATTTATCTCATTTTTAGTCGTTCAAATACTCCCGAAGCTTAATCCTGCCCGGGCATGATGAATTGTCATAGTGATGCAACGCAAATAATAAGAAAATCATATAAAAAAAAGCCATGCTGCACAATGCAGCATGGCCTTTTGATCAAGTTGATCGGTAACTGACGCTACTTTCGATCAGCCCTGAATGTAGATTCTCGCCGTTCGGAAATTCTCGGCTACCTCTGCACTCGAACTGTCGATTTGCAGATCCAGCCGGACCTCTCCGTCCACGCTTCCTTCAATCAGGTTGATCGTCACGTCTACGGTCCACTGACCGGACGGCAGCGTCACCG
>SLKI01000086.1 GCA_007134695.1 Balneolaceae bacterium | reverse complement strand
GGCAGAAAAGGATTCTCTTCGAACTTTTCGAGCACCAGTTGTGCATTGCGTTTTTCTGCCAACAACTCGGCAAGCGTTGTCTTGCCGGCTCCGATTACTCCTTCAATTGCAATAAAATTGAATTGATTCGCCATCTGTTACCATTCAAGATCGGTTTTTTCAATACGAATATCACTTGCATTGTGGATCATGGTGTCAATATCAATTCGATTGACGGGATCTTTCCAGTTCGGACAGAGTTCTTGCAGCGGATAGAGAACAAACAGCCTGCTGTGATATTCCGGGTGCGGAATAATAAGGTTATCACTCTGTATCGCCAAGTCGTTCCAGGCAATCAGGTCCAGGTCGATAATTCGAGGTGCCCATCGTTCCGGATTCTTATTACGTCCGATCTGCTCTTCGATCGATTTGAGCTGCTTCAGAAGCTCATCCGGGGCCAGTTCTGTATGGATTACACAAACAGCATTTAAAAAAGGATAGAGTGCCGGACCCACCGGATCGGACTCCCAGATGGAAGACTTTCGTATCGGCCGGATGGAGAGCCGGTTTAACAGTTTTCCAGCCTGTTTTAAATGATCATGTCGGTTTCCCAGGTTAGATCCGGTTGCAACAATTACCTTTGCCATCTCATCTCTATCTCTGCACAATGGGTTGGCCTGCTCAGCGGTGGATTCAGCTTTCTCAAGGTTACCACCAGGGTCGATGCAGCGGAAAATTCCCTGAACAGGGAATCACCGATCTCCATGCACAATGTCTCGATCAGGTGTCTGGAGGGTCCCGAAAGCACCTCTTCGGCTACTTGAACCACCTTCTCATAGTTGAATGTCAATGTGAGGTCATCACTGTCTGCAGCTTCTCTCAGAAACCCTCCAATCTCCACATCCAGTTCAAAAAGATTTTTTTGAAGGCGCTCTTCTTCATAATAACCGTGGCTTCCTTCGATCCGGATCGATTTGATTCTGAGAAGATCCACTAATTCAGAGGGTGGAGACTTCGATTTTCTGTTCCAGCTCTCCGAGGATCCGCTCATATTTGGGACTAGTCGAGAGCCGCTCCTCTACCGTTGAAATCGCATGTATGACAGTCGAGTGATCTCTGCCGCCAAAGTGGAGCCCAATCGTTTTGAGACTCGACTTGGTGTATTTTTTAGCCAGATACATGGCAATTTGTCTCGCTTCGACAATTTCCTGCTTGCGGGTTTTTTCTCTTACTTTGTTGGTGTCGATCTCGAAATAATCGCAAACGTGACTCTGGATCGATTCGATCGAGATCTGTGCGTTGGAATTTCTGACCATATCTTTGAGGACCGCCTTGGCCATCGACAGGTCGATTTCATCAACCTGTTTCAAAGAAGCTGTGGCGAGCAGTTTGATGACGGCTCCTTCAAGATCCCGAATGTTCGATTTGAAGTTATGTGCAATAAATTCGACGATCTGAGGATCGAGATTGATTCCGTTATCTCCAGCCTTTCTTTCCAGAATTGCGTAGCGCGTTTCATATTCAGGAATCTGCAGATCAGCGCTGAGGCCCCAATTAAATCTGGAAATCAACCGCTCTTCAATATCAGGTACATCTTTCGGAGCACGATCGCTACTCAAAATAATCTGTTTACCATCCTGATGGAGGGCGTTGAAGATGTGGAAGAACTCCTCCTGGGTTTTTTCCTTGCCGCTAAAAAACTGAATATCATCCACCAGCAGAACATCGATGTTGCGATAAAACATCGAGAATTCACTTGCTCTGTTGTTTCGAATCGCCTGAACAAACTCGTTTGTAAACGTTTCGGATGAAACATAGAGCACCGAAAGCTCATCACCGAACTGGTTCTTGATACGGTTACCGATACTCTGAACCAGATGGGTTTTGCCGAGCCCGGTTGTGCCGTAAATGAAAAATGGGTTAAAGGAGTTTTTCCCGGGGTTTTCCGCAATGGCCATAGCGGCTGATCGAGCGAGCCGATTGCAATCCCCTTCGATAAATCGTTCAAAAACGTAATTGCTGTTCAGGTTGGAATCGATCTGCGTCTTGCGAATCCCGGGAATGATAAACGGATTTTCGATCTTTCCCGGATTGTAATCTTCATAGGCATTCATCTCCTGTGGTTTTGCAGGAGGCATCGGTTTTTGAGGAAGGCGAACAGATCGGTTCTGTTCTACTTTTTCCGACTTCTCCACTACGATGGAATATTCCAGCTTTCCATCTTCCCCAAGTACCTTGGCGATCGTGGATCGCAACATTTTATAGTAATGCTCTTCGAGCCACTCATACCAGAATTGGCTGGGTACCTGAATCGTCAGGGTCTCACCTTCCAGCTTTACCGGTTTGATCGGTTCGAACCATGATTTGAATTTTTGATAACTGATGTTGTCCTGGATGATCTCCAGACATTCATCCCACGCTGAATCTGCACTCAATGTTTCCAACGATAAGAAACCCCCAGTCCCTTTAGGTTTTAACGGAATTCTTGGAAAATTACACGTAAAAAGCCACACTCCCGGCTAACAGGTGTACTTGATTTTTCAAAAATCCCAGGTCGTCATTTATGCCAGTTATCCACAAGCCGTCAGGATAACCCCAATACTCACTGAGAGGAAAATGATAATTTATCCCCCACAAGTCAAACCGGTAATGAGAGATTCTCAAAAAGTTATCCACATTTCGACAAACAATTTAAAATGTTGGTGCCCAACAAGTTAACTGGGCATATTAAAAGTTGCCGTTTGTCAACTATCCAATCAAAAATCAGCCTTAGAGTCCTTCAGGCTAATCCCGCCAGAGGGAACATATGTTCAAACTTTTTTTCAACAAGTTATCCACATTCTGACACATATTCCGAGGAGTGCAGAAACGGTATGTTCAGAACGATTTTATTTCGGTTCGGGATTCAGGACGTCAAAGGATCCTCCGCAATGATAAATCTCTCCCTTTTATCATAGTCGACGGCGGTTTCTACGTTACTGAATTGTGATTCCAGCATCTCTGCGATCTCGGAAGTAAAACGGTTGTTGCACTCCAGATAAAGAGTGCCGGATTCTTTCAGATATTGAACTGCAAAGTCTGAGATTGCAGTGTAGATGGTAAGAGGCTTTTCCAGATAAAGTGCGGAGTCTGGTTCAAACTCCCGAACTTCTCTGTCCAGAGTGTCGACCTCGTCCGGAGGAATGTAGGGTGGATTGGACGTGATCAGATCGAAATTCTGTTCGCCAATAGTGCCGAACGTCCCGGAATCGAATATATCAGACTCATAAAAATGTACAGTTACTCTGTTCTGCTCAGCGTTCTTTTTTGCCAGTTGTAATGCTTCGATACTGATATCCATTCCATAACAGTTCCACTCATCTAATTTTTTACTGATCGAGATAGGAATACATCCCGAACCCGTGCCGATATCGAGGAGTTTCAGGGGTTGGTTGTACCGGGTTTTTTCCCGGTTCAACAGAAGCTCCACAAGTTGTTCGGTTTCACTTCTGGGGATCAGAACTTCCGGTCCGACTTCGATTCGGCAGTCGAGGAAATCGGTTGAACCGGTAATATATTGCAGCGGTTCATGGTCCGAGCGCCTTTTGACCATGGGGCGCAGGCGATTCAGTTCACCCGACGATAATGGCCGGTCATATTGCAGATAGAGCTCCAGGCGTTTAATCTGTAATAGGTCAGCCAAAAGCCATTCGATACTTAAACGAGGGTTGGGAACCCCTTTTTTTTCGAAGTAGCCGGTCGCCCACTCGAGCATCGAGAGAACAGTCCAGATCTTATTCTCTTTCACATCAAACCCAGTTGATTCCTGTTTTTCTAACTAACGGCCGAAACAGAGATTCCATGCTCTGAGTAATTCAGTTTCCCTGATTTGAACAACACACTGAAAGTGTAAAGGAAGCGTACTCTCCCGATCAGGACTCTTCAGAGCTTTCTTTGGAATCCATAGACTCTTCCTGAATGGAGAGGCCAAACCGTTTGGAAAAGTCGAGTATAAAATCGACGACATCCGCCTCAACACTTCTCTCTTCCGTAAGCGAGCTGCCCCGAAAACCCATCCGGCCTCCCGCCTTCTTCAATTCGATTCGGTTCTTCTTGTTTGTGCACTCAATGACGCAGACGAGGGTCACCGTAGCATTGATCTGTTTTTCATACTGCTCATACAGTGCTACATAGATGTGATCCTTGTTTTCACTCGCTTCGTATTCGTAGAGGTATTTCGGTTGATAAGCTTCGAACAGCTTGGGCGCCATACGGCGAAGCGGGTCATTGGGTCCGTAGACATGGTACTTGGTTAGTGTACTCATATAAAAATAGCATGCGGATTTATTCCATGGTATGGCCGATAATCAGCAGGAATAAAAAGCTAAATTTAACAAGAAGCAAATAGATGAAAAATGAAGCGGGATCTTGTTTATTTTCAGAGGGAGCTCTTCCTGTTTTCTGAATGTATCTTATTGTTTTGAAGTGATATATTTAAGTTTGATAGAAAAACTTGTTTCATAACAGTGTGCAGGCCGATATTACACAAAGCCGGCTCTGTGTTGTACAAGGAGAAAAATCACCGAAAATCACTTTGATTCACTGTACAATGGAGGTTCGATCCTTGCGTTACTGTTTCAGAGTGAGTTTAATGCGCTCTCAAACCGGCAGGTCGACAAGAATTCATCAAGACAGCGCTGGACACATTGAATCGAAACACGACCTGAAATTTAAACAGGACTTGAAATTCAGATGCCATGACTAAATGTAGATCCCTTGTCCCCATCCTGGCTTCACTATTGCTAATGACCGCTTTACAGCCCGCTGAAACAACAGCCCAGGTGCAGGAACCGCAGATACGGCCAGCCGACCAGCCCAGATCTCCGTTGGATGAAGATTTCAGAAATGGAATCGCATTCGATATCATTACCAATAATTTCGGTTTCGGACTCGGTGGAGAGTACCGACGTCTTCTCACTCCAAAAATTGATCTGACCTTTACGGCCCGAATCACCGGTTTGCGAGACGTGAGTGAGCAGACATTCACCGATTTTTTCTTCGGACAGCAGATTATTCCGAACAAATATCAGCGAGCACTCGCTTTTCCCATCACAGCAGGAATTCGACACAGAATTTTTTCAAACGCCATTGACGATAATTACAGAATCTATGTTGGAGGGAGTGTCGGGCCCGTTTTTGCGTTTTCCTATCCCTACTTTGAGGACCGGTTCAACAACGGATTTCGGGAAAATTTTCCGGAGATCAACCGAGTCGATCCGATTAATGATATCTTCAGCGGCATGGACGATGGGGAGTGGCACCTTGGATTTGGTGGTGAGTTCAGCATCAGCCTCGATTTTGGAGATAATTTTGCAAATCTCAACACGGTGCGGTTCGGGTATCTCTTCTACTATTTCGACGACGGAATTCAGCTGATGCAGCCCAGGCAGCCGATTGGAATTCGGGAAACTGATGATGGATTTTTCGAATTTGTGACTGAACCCTTTTTTGAAGCACAAAAGTTTTTCGGTACTCCTCAGATCAGTTTTGTTTTCGGAACAATGTGGTAACTTCCGGGTGGAATCAATCGTCATAATTACAACCGCCACAAACGGGGAACGATGAGCAGAATTGAACGACTGACCGGCAGACAAATACTTGATTCACGTGGAAACCCGACGATCGAAGTCGACGTTACACTCACGAGCGGTGTAGCTGGCAGAGCTTCTGTTCCGTCCGGAGCTTCTACCGGAGAACATGAGGCGATAGAGCTCAGAGATGGAGATGAAAGCTATTATCTGGGGAAATCTGTCAGAAATGCAGTTGAGAATATCAACACGACAATTGCATCGGAGATCCAAGGTTTTCCGGCCTCCAAGCAGGTCGATCTTGACGAGATTCTGATCGATCTCGACGGAACCGAAAACAAAGGGAATTTGGGAGCCAATGCCATTTTGGGGGTATCATTAGCAGTAGCAAAAGCCGCTGCGGCCGATACAGGGCTCCCACTCTGGAGATATATCGGCGGCGTTAATGCCAAACTGATGCCGGTTCCGATGATGAATATCATAAATGGGGGCTCCCACGCGGATAACAATGTCGACCTGCAGGAGTTTATGATTATGCCGACCGGTGCCGGGAGTTTTTCGGAATCCCTGCGGAAGGGCACCGAAATTTTCCACCATTTGAAAAAAGTACTCGCTTCCAAAAGGTACAGTACGGCAGTCGGTGACGAAGGAGGGTTCGCACCAGACCTGAAATCCAATGATGAAGCGGTCGAAGTGATTCTGGACGCGATCGAAAAAGCCGGTTATACCCCTGGCGAAGAGGTGCTTCTGGCACTCGACCCGGCCGCTTCTGAATTCTATAACACCGAAGAAGAGGTATACGAATTCCGCTGGAGTGACGGTAGTAAAAAAAGTGCCGACGAAATGGTCGATTTCTGGCAGCGATGGGTGGAAAAGTACCCGATTATCTCTATCGAGGATGGAATGTACGAGGATGACTGGGAGGGATGGAAAAAATTGACCGATGCGATCGGTGAGAACGTTCAGCTTGTGGGTGACGACCTCTTTGTTACCAATACGACGAGATTGGCAAAAGGGATTCGGGAAGGGATCGGTAACTCGATTCTCATCAAGGTTAATCAGATCGGAACATTGACCGAGACGCTCGACGCCATTGAGATGGCTCATAAGAACGATTATACAGCTGTCATTTCTCATCGTTCGGGAGAAACAGAGGATACAACGATTGCCGATCTGGCCGTTGCCACCAATGCGGGACAGATCAAGACAGGTTCGCTGAGCAGAACCGACCGGATCGCCAAGTATAACCAGCTGCTTCGAATCGAGGAGGAGCTGATGGCGAGCGGAGGTAGCGGACTCTTTATCGGCCGGGATGTGTTCGGTATATAACCCATGCACATTACCCGCCTGTCAACTCATCATTTCAGAAACCACAGGGCACGGGATGTAACCTGGAGCCCGCATCTGAATCTGATCACCGGGCCGAACGGTGCCGGGAAGACCAATTTGATGGATGCGGTCCATTATCTCTGCATGAGCCGAAGTTTTGTTTCCTCGAGCGACCGATATGTCGTCTCGGAAGGTGAGAGTGAATTCCGGATTGATGGAGATTTCAAAGGAGAGATTCGGTCGGAATTTCGGGTCAGTTGCCTCTATTCGAGAGGAGAGGGGAAACGGATTTTTGTAAATGATAGTCCACTGGATAGAATCTCTGACTTGATCGGCATGGTTCCGGTTGTTGTGCTTAGCCCCGAAGATCGAAAACTGACCGCAGAAGGGCCCTCGGAGCGGCGCTCTTTTCTTGACGGTTTGATCTCGCAGATCTCCAGCAAATATTTGCACTCATTGATGAAATACAGGCGTATTCGAAAACAGAGAAACAGGCTGCTCCAAGAGTTTGAGGGCTCCTCGCAACAACTCCGGTCACTCCTGGAACCGTGGGATGTTCAACTGGTTGAGGAGGGGTCGAACATTGTAGCCCGCAGGTATGAAGTGCTCTCGGCTTTTCGGCAATTTCTTGTCGATCAATTCAAAGCATTGTACGAAATCGATCTGCAACCGGACCTGACCTATCAGACTTTTTGTGAACCTGGTGAGGATGTGGCACAGATACAACAACAGTATGAGAAAGTACTGGCATCGAGCCGGGAGAAGGAATTTGAACGGGGGACGACGCTGGTCGGCCCTCATCGGGACGAAGTTGTTTTTTATCTTGGCGAGATGGAATTGAGAAATTATGGTTCTCAAGGCCAGCATCGACTTTTTTCGGTTGCATTAAAACTTGCACAACTTTTTTATTATTCAAATCTGCTCGAGGACGATCCGATTATGCTTTTGGATGATGTTTTCGGTAATCTTGACAGGCAGAAGACCACGATTCTGCTGGATACGTTGCAAAAACATCCGGGACAGATATTGATTACTTCTGCTTCGGAAGCTCCATTCCGGGAGTTGAGTGCTACTCCCGGAAGCGAATTGCTTTGGTATCGGCTTGAAGATGGAGAGCTGATCGAAAAATAAGAATAATATGGCCTACTCAAATCAACCGGAATCCCTCGAGAATCTTCTCAAGGAGTTTATGAAGAGGCTCCCCCGTAAAAAGGAGCTCAAGCGGGGAATGATTCTTCACGTCTGGCCCGAAGTGGTGGGAGAGCAGGTTGCCCGTGCCACCAGCGACCTCAGGTTTGAGCGGGATAAATTGATTGTGATTGTTGTCAGTGACGCTTGGAGAAGCGAAATTCACCTGAATCGCAATGAGATCAAAAACAAACTGAACCGTAAGGTGGGCAGTGAAGTTGTCAAAGAAATCGTAGTACGATGTTGAACAGATTAAAAGAGATGTGGTCTTCTCAACAACCTGTAGCCGCGGCCGATCAGGATGACGATGCTGCAGTCTATATGACACGGGAAAAGGTGCTTGTTTTCGTGGTCTCATTCTTCCTGGCATTCTGCCTCTGGTTTATTGTGAATTTGAGCCGCGACTTCAATATCACGATTCACCTCCCGATCGAAATTGGGAACCTGCCGGAGGATATGGCACTTGTTGATGATCCGCCGACTTCGGCATCTGTAGGCCTGATCGGGGAGGGGTGGAAATTGATCTCCCTCTACAGTAATCCACCCTCTATCATGGTGAACGTTGAACAGCAGGAGGTTAACCTCTTTGATATTGTTCAACAGCAGGTATCGGTGATCTCTGAGGTGACGGTTACCCGGGTGCAGCCGAATAATCTGATCCTGAATCTTGAGCAGAAAGTGGAAAAAAGGGTTCCCGTGGAGGCCGATGTCTACTTTTCAACCCGGGATCGATATGGATTGGTTGGAGAACCGGAGCTTTCACCCGATAGTGTAACTGTCATCGGGGCTTCCAGCATGGTCGATCGGGTCGACCGCCTTCTGACATCCGCTGCGGAGCTTGATGACGTCTGGCAGAGCGGCCAGATTGAACTCCGGCTGGACCTCGAAGGGCTGGGCATTACAGCATCGCCCTCATCGGTCACTTACGCGTATGAGATTACAGAGTTTACAGAAGGTGAGGTGAGGATCCCGGTTCGGGTCCGTAACATACCACCGGGCCGCTCAGTGACATTTAGCCCATCCTCGATAACGGTTCGCTATTTTGTACCGATCGATCAGTATGGTGAAGTTCAGAATCTACGTCCTTTTAACGCCTACGTAGATTATGCAACGATCGAGGAGGATACCACAGGCCAGGTTACTCCCGAGGTCGAACGGGTTGAGGATGATTATGATGTACAGCTCCGCACTTTCCAGCCCCGATCGGTTTCCTATTTCGAAGTTGTCGACAACTCTTGAGGAAATCCGGAATCAAGTATGAAGCTTCAACTTTTGGCTTGCCCTCAAATGTCCAGGTCGAGTTTACCTTCAAACGTTCAGGTCGAGCTTTTCCTCAAACGGCTAAATCGAGCTTTTCCTCAAACGGCTTGAGAACCTGATTAACCGTCCGGGCCGACGGGTAAAAGGAGAGAATTTTTTTCAGCACTTCATCGACTAGAATATCCGGACAGGATGCACCTGATGTGAGGGCGATCCGGAGTGGACGGTTCTTCTCCCTATTGGGAAGCCACTCCGATGAATTCTCGATTTTTTTCTCCCACTGATTGAAGTGACGAATCTCATCGGGTGATTCAAACTCTCCGGCATCCCTGATATGGTATGTTGGGCAGTGCTGCTCGAGAATTTCGACCAAATGCATGGTATTTGACGAGTTGTACCCCCCCACGACAAGAGAAATATCGGGTTTGGCGTCCGCCAGGGCATAGGTGGCGGATTGATTCTCGTTGGTGGCATAACAGAGCGTATCGGAGGTATCGGCAAAATGGTTTAAAACCTCTTCCGAGCCAAAACGTTCAGCTGCCGCCTCTTTCAGAATCTCCATCACTTTTTCTGTTTCAGTCGCGAGCATCGTCGTCTGATTGATCACGCCGAAATTTTCCAGGTCGGTCAGGGGGTCGAACCCTTCGGTAGATTTATGGCCGAACCACTTCCGGAAATCTTCGATCGGCCTCTTTCCGGTCATAATCTCGGCAAGCACTTCTGCTTCTTCCGGGTTCAATACAACAACGACCGGTGAGTGGCTTGCACTGTGAGAGAAAGTTGCCCGCGTCTCTTCATGCTGATGTTTGCCGTGTACAACCAGGCTGTAGCCTTTCCGGCCCAGTTGCTTGCCGCGTTTCCATACCTTTTCGACAAACGGACAGGTTGTGTTGAATTGATACGGATCGATCCCGCGATCCTTTAATTCCTGCTGGATTTCGAGCGTTGTTCCGAACGCCGGAACAATGACGATATCTTCCTTGTCAAGCGAATCGATGGAGATTCGTTCCGATCCGTCTGTCTCGAACAGAAATTTCACTCCCCGGCGCTGAAGATCTTCATTGACCGTCGGATTGTGGATCATCTCGCTCAGCAGATAGATATTCCGGTCGGGATAATCTTCGACTGTGTTATAAGCGATCTCGATCGCATTTTCCACTCCGTAACAGAATCCGAAATGCCTCGGAATCAGGAACCGGACGGGACCGAAATCGAGCTCCGACGGCTCCAGATCTTTCTTCCTGGGATCGACAACTTTGTTTGCCTCTTTTACTGTCCTGATGACCGGAGATTTGAATTTGCCGGGTATTTCAAACGTTTTTCGAGCCATTGAATCGGGCTTTTTCTGGTTGCAAAAAAGATACGAAAAAACGTTGCGAACTTATAAGCTCAAAGCTGAAAGCACGGCCTGCTCCTTTGCCCTGTCCCTTTGGCCACTCCTTTGCCCTGCTCCGAAAGTCTGGATTGCTCGGCTCAGTTAGGCGTGAAGCTTTCTTTTCGCGGCTCACTCTGGAGCTGCGAGACACCTCACACTACAAATGCTTCCCGGACAGGTCAAAGAAACGGAATTACCAATGGTTAGAAGTGGGGCATGGTTGAGCGAGATCCAGAAGTCAAGAAATAATTACCACAGGTAACAAACGTACTTTCAGCTTTCAGCTTTGAGCTATTTACTCAGTAGACTTTCAGCCTTCAGTCTTCAGCTTTGCACTCACTTTATGCTTTCACCTTTCAGCTATTAGCTTATTCAGGTAGTCACTTCGTCGAGCTGAACGCCAACCAGTCGACTTACGCCGGTTTCCGGCATGGTCACTCCATACATCATTTCAGCTTTCGACATCGTCTTTTTGTTGTGTGTGATAAGGATAAATTGTGTCTGTTCGCTGAAATTTCGGATCATCTTCGAAAATCGTTCTATGTTGGCATCATCAAGCGGAGCATCTACTTCGTCAAGAACACAGAACGGGGATGGTTTGACCAGGTAGATAGCGAACAGGAGGGCGATCGCCGTCAGGGTTTTCTCGCCGCCGGAAAGCTGGTTAATACCTGAGGGTCGTTTACCTCTCGGATTCGCCTTGATCTCGATTTTGGCTTCAAGCGGATCTTCGGAGTCCTCCTCGATCACCAGATCACAATGATCTCCTTCCTGAAAAAGGGTTTCGAAGACAGTTTTGAAGTTCTCTCTGATCTTTTCGAATGTTTCGTTAAACGTTTCGGTTGCTACCTCATTGATCTCCTCGATGGTTTCGATCAGTTGTTCTTCGGCCTTGACCAGATCCTCTGTCTGCTCTTCGAGAAATTCCAGCCGTTCCTTCTCCTCCTCAAATTCCTCGATCGCGAGAGGGTTAACGTCACCAATCCGATTCAGTTTTTGTCGAAGCTCTCCAATACGTTTTTTAGCCTCTTTTTCATCCAATCCTTCGGGAAGTTCTTTATCGACCTGCTTCATCAGCAATCCGTAGGTTTCCCAGATGTGGTCGGAGACAGACTCGGCTTGCATCTCAAGCTTTTCCCTCGCCATTGAGAGATGATGATTCAGTTCAAGGTTGACCTCTTTCCGCTGTCTGAGTGTCTTCAGCTCTTTTTCCAGCTCCTGGATTTCGCCCCGCTGGAGGCTGCTTGCTTCTTCTGCCTCTTTTAATTCGCGGACCGCTTCTTTCTCCTCTTCTCGCAGTTTGACGAGCTTCTTTTCGTGATTGTCGATCGTCTTTTCCAGCTCTTCGATCTTCTCGCTGCTTTGATCCGTCAATTCATGACGAGACTTTAGACGTTTCTCAACCGATGTAATTCCCGATTCGGTGCGATCTACCTCTTTTCTCAGATTTTCCACCTTGTTATTGACATCCTGGTGGCTGAGTC
Source organism: Balneolaceae bacterium (assembly GCA_007134695.1). GTDB lineage: Bacteria > Bacteroidota > Rhodothermia > Balneolales > Balneolaceae > SLK101. The sequence goes on along the minus strand of SLKI01000086.1, from coordinate 26,882 downwards.
GTGCATCGTTATATCGATTTTGAGCAATAGAGCGCTCCTCTTCCAGTTTTTGCAACTGCTCCTTCTTTTCCGCTTGTTTGCGGTTCAGTTCTTCCAGAGTCTCCTTGAGTTCCTTCTGTTGCGGTTTGAGCTGTTCAAGCTCAACCCTGGCTGAGTCTTCGCTATCGGATACCGTTTTTTTCCGCTCTTCAAATTCTTCTATCTGTTTTCGATAGACCTGTTTTCCCGATTCTATCCGGCTCTTCTGGCGCTCAACTTGCTGAATTTCCTCCTCGAGCTTTTCGAGAGAGGATCTCAGGCTCTCCAGGTCGAGCTCCTTCCGTCTGGATTCAAGTTTACCGGCATTCCTCTTTTTTTGCATCAAAGATTCTGTACAGCTCTCCAGTGTTTCCTCGAGTTTTTCAATTTTATCGCGCAGGCCAAGTCGTGCACCCGCCTGGTTACTTCGGCTGCCGCTCCTGTAGAATCTCTCCCTGGTAATCAGTTCACCTTCGGGGGTCACCGCGGCACTTCCACCGCCGTCGAGCAGCCGGCGCGCCTGTGCCCGGCTTTCGGCAAAAAGCACACTGCCGAGCAGCAATTCGGCAACCTTTTCGTAGCCGGCATCCACATCAACCACATTTAAAATGGAATGTTTCCGGCTTTCCTGTTCATTTCTCAGCTCATCGAGCGGAATGAACATGACTCGCCCCTGCTCTTCCTGTTTCAAGATCGAGGCGGCTTTCACCGCAGCTTCCATGGAATCGACAATGAGATAGTTGATCGCTTCGCCAAGAGCGGCTTCGAGGGCGGGAGCGTGTGCCTCCTCTGTATGCAGAACGCTGCCAACCACCTCCAGGCGGCCGAAAGAACCGGCATGATGTTCTTTCAGATAAGCAACACCGGCTGGAAACCACTCTTTGGAATCAGCCAGGTCGCGGATCAACCTGAGCTCCGATTCGATTGCATCATTCCGGCTCATCAGCTTTCGAATCTCCTCCCGAAGATTTTCTCTCTCTTCTTCGAGTCGTTGCAGGGTCTCTTCCGCTTCTTTCAGCACCTGCTTTTCCCGGCTTTTCTTTTCGTTCAATGATGTCAGTTTTTGCTCGGCCTCATCAGCTTCTTGATCCAGATTCCGGATCATTTTTTCCGCTTCATTGACACCGGCCGAAATTCGCGTCAAATCGTCTTCGGTATTCTCGAGTCTCGATTCAAGGCGAATCTCTTCGGTTTTCAGATCATTCAGTTTTCCGGAGGTTTCACCAGATTCGATTTCCAGCTCATAAATTTGATGTCGCAGCCGGGTGTACTGCTGCTGAACTTCTGCGAACTTCTCTTTCGACTCCTTCAGGCTCTTATCCGATTTCTCCAGATCCTGGTCGAACGCTTCAAGTTTTTTCCGGCTCCGGGCGTAGAGTTCTTTGAGCTCCTCGAGATCTTTGTTGCTCTGCTCGATATCGGATTCATATTGCCTGATGACACCTTTCTCGTTGGAGATTTTTTCCCGGGCGATACGAAGTCCTGTTTCCAGTTCCCGGATCGAGTTTTCGACCTGGACTTTTCGACGGCGTTTTTCCGACTCTTGACGCTCTTTTTCCAACAGGGCCTGCCGCGCCTTCTCTTCGCCGGTTTCCAGTTTTTCCAGTCCCCCCTCAATCTCCTGTTTCTCCTCCGCTGCGTTGGAGATTCGCTGCTGCAGCGGTTCGAGTTCCTCTTCAATTTTACTGAACAGATATCTGTTATACGCCTGATCGAGAGAGGTCAGCTCCTTGCGAATCGAGCGTGCTTTCTCCGCCTTTTCTGCCTGCGATTCCAGAGAGCGAACCTTTTTACGGACTTCGATAAGAATATCCTCGACTCTTTGCAGATCCTTGCGCGTCTCGTCGAGTTTTCGGAAAGTCTGTTTTCGTTTCTCCTTGTAGCGGGTCACACCGGCCGCTTCTTCAAAAAGTCTTCGCCGGTCGTTATTACGGTCATTCAGGATCTCTTCAACCATTTTGAGCTCAATCACTGAATAGGCATCGGCTCCCATTCCGGTGTCCATAAAGAGATCCATAATGTCCTTCAGACGGCACTGTGTATCGTTGATCAGATATTCGCTGTCCCCGGACCGGTAGAGCCTGCGGGTTATATTGATCTCATTATATTCGGTCGGCAGCAATCCCCGGTTGTTGACCAGGGTCAAGGAAACTTCGGCCATGCCTTGTGCCTTTTTGCTGGAAGTGCCGTTGAAGATCACATTGCTCATCGACGTTGAGCGGAGCAGAGTGGGCCGCTGTTCTCCCAACACCCATCTTAGTGCGTCCACGATATTGGACTTTCCGCAGCCGTTGGGACCTACTATTGCGGTGATACCCTTGTCGAACTTGACCTTTGTTTTATGGGCGAAACTCTTAAAGCCGTGTAGATCAAGTTCTGAAATGTACATGGATAGTTATCCGACGAATCAGACCGTCATAATATCTTTTTCTTTCTGCTCGACTATGTTGTCTACCAGGCCGGTATACTTATCGGTAAGCTCCTGCAGCTCCTCTTCAGCCTGATACTGGGAATCTTCCGGAAGAGATTCGCTCTTTACCTTCTTCTTGATCTCCTCCTTGGCATCGCGTCGTACATTTCGAATACTGATGCGGGCATCTTCGGCGATCTTGCGGGAGTGCTTCACCAATTCCTTGCGCCGCTCTTCGGAAAGCAGAGGTAGCGGTATTCGGATCAGATTTCCATCATTATTGGGATTCAGTCCCAACCCACTCGACATGATCGCTTTTTCGATATCCTGAATAATCGATTTGTCGTACGGTTCAACCGTAAGAAGCCTGGCTTCGGGAGCACTAACGTTGGCCAGCTGGTTTAACGGCGTTTGAGAGCCGTAGTATTCAACTTTCATATTTTCAAGAATCGAGGGGCTCGCCTTGCCGGCTCTCACCTGGGAGAGTTCCTTTTTACAATACGTGAAGGCCTGTTTCATTGACGCTTCCGCCTGTTGGTTTACCTCGGTAAGTTGTTCGGGTAGCATGACTGGACAAGGTTAAGAATTACAATGGGATAGATCGATTCGCATACCGCATACCGAACAATTTAAGAAAACTAGGACTCATCCCAAATAACCGTAGAGCCTACTTTCTCTTCGCTGCAGACGACCTTTTTCAGATTCCCATCGACGTTCATGTCGAAAACGATGATGGGAGTTTCGTTTTCACGACAAAGCGTAAAAGCGGTGAGGTCCATCACATTCAGCCTTCGGTTGAGAACTTCGTCGCCGGTAATCACATCGAATTTTTTGGCATCGGGATTGGTTTCAGGATCGGAGTCGTAAATACCGGAAACCCGGGTTCCTTTCAGGATTACATTCGCTTCAATCTCGATCGCCCGAAGTGCTGCCGCCGTGTCGGTTGTAAAATAGGGGTTTCCGGTGCCGGCTCCGAAAATCACGACACGCCCTTTTTCCAGGTGCCGGATTGCCCTGCGCCGGATATAGGGTTCGGCAATCTCTTCCATGCGGATCGCCGACATCAGGCGGGTATGGACTCCTTTGCGTTCAAGTGCATCCTGGAGCGCCATCGAGTTGATCATAGTTGCGAGCATACCCATATAGTCGCCCTGAACGCGATCCATGCCTTCCGTCGCGCCCTTTACACCCCGAAAAATATTTCCGCCTCCAATTACAATGGAGACCTCAACACCTTCTTCGTGTATTGTTTTGATTTCATCTGCATAACGGCTCAATATGTTGCCGTCGATACCATGACCCTGTTCACCCAGGAGTGATTCACCGCTCAATTTCAGCAGGATCCTTTGATAGAGATTTGCCACAATGATGTCCGGTTTGGTCAATACTAAAAAAGGCTACCGAATTGGCAGCCTTTTTGCAAAAAATAATTCAGGAATCTTCTCCGAGCTGAATCCGGAAGAAACGTCGGACGGTCGGAGCTTCGCTCTGTTCAAGATACTCCTCGACGGAGATCCCGTTGTCCTTTACAAACTTCTGCTCCAGTAGGACGCGTTCTTCATAAAACCTCCGGAGTTTTCCCTGTGCAGCCTTTTCGGCGATCTCTTCCGGCTTGCCCTCGTTGACCAGCTGTTCCTTGGCGATTTCCAGCTCCTTGTCGATGATCGATGCATCCACCCCGTCTCTGGTCACGGCCAGGGGGTTCATCGCAGCGATCTGCATGGCCACATCCCTGGCAACCTCCTCATTGGAGACTTCGCCGTCGAACTCAACAAGCACTCCCAACTGATTGCCGGGGTGGATATAGTCGAACCAGGCTCCATCTGACGTACTGAAGATAACCCTGTTGATCTCGATCTTTTCGCCGATCTTGCCGACCATCTCCTGCAAGTGTTTCTCGATCGTAAGCCCGTCAAGCTCCTCACCCAGCAGTTTGTCAACCGAGTCGATCTGACGTTCAAAAGCGATCTTCAGAAACGATCTGGTTTGCTCCTGAAACTCTTCGTTTCGGGCAACAAAGTCGGTTTCGCAATTGATTTCCAGGGCGGATGCCATTTTGTGGTCGTCGCTGATCTGCGTAACAACCAGGCCCTGATTCGCTTGTCGGTCGGCCCGCTTTTCGGAAACTTTCTGTCCTTTTTTCCGCAGAATCTCGACAGCCCGATCCATGTCACCATCCGACTCTTTTAGCGCTTTTTTACAGTCCATCATCCCGGCGCCGGTCATTTCGCGCAGTTTTTTAACGTCTTTTGCTTGAATACTCATGGGTTATATCGATTGTCAGTTTCTATAGTCCTGTTTTAACCGTTTTCCTTCTTCTCTTTGGAGGAGGTTTCGGCTTTTTCAGAGGAGGTCTCGGCCTTTATGTCATCACCTTCCGCCTTCTCCGCCTGCTCACTCTCCTTGCCTGATGCGGACTTCTCTTTGCCGGAATCAGACTTCGGTTTTTCGGCTTCACCTGAACTTTCGGCTGAGCCCGAATCGCCGGTTGAACCGGATTCGGACTTTCGTCTCCGTTTGCGGCGACGCTTGGTTTTTACCTCTACTTCGCCGGTGTCAGTCTCTTTCGACTTGTCATCTTGCTCAGGTGTCGTTTTCGCCTCTTCGGCCGCCTGTTCCATCAGCTCTTCCTCTTTGATCGCTTCTCGCTCAGCATTGCCTTCGATAATCGCATCGGCAATCTGGGTAGTGATCAACTGAATTGTACGTGCGGAGTCATCGTTGCAGGGGATGATGTAATCCGGAATGTCGGGATCACTGTTGGTATCTACCATCGCAATGATCGGGATATTCAATTTTATCGCTTCGTTGACGGCGATCTCCTCCTTGATGGTGTCGACTACGAAAATGGCACCGGGAAGCCTGCTCATGTTGGCGATTCCACCGAGCGTTTGCTCAAGTTTCTCCCGCTCCCGTTCGAGCATAAGCCCCTCTTTTTTGGTCAGTTCGTCGAACGTTCCATCTTTACTCATCCGCTCAATCTCTTCCATTCGGGAGATGCTTTTGCGGACGGTACTGAAATTGGTCAGCATACCACCCAGCCAGCGATGAGTCACGAAGGGCATGCCGCAACGAATCGCTTCGGTGCGGATGATCTCCTGTGCCTGTTTCTTTGTTCCGGCAAACAGTATGGTCTTGCCGGCTCTTGCCAGATTGGAAACTTCTTCAAGAGCTTCGTTCAGGTAGGCTTGTGTTTTCTTGAGGTCGATGATGTGGATGCCGTTGCGCTGCATAAAGATGAACTCTTTCATCTTTGGATTCCAACGGCGTGTCAGGTGGCCGAAATGCGCCCCTGATTTCAATAATTCTTCAACAGATGCTGCTTTAGGCATGAGGTCTAGGATTTTTTGAGTTAGTCCGCTACACAGGTCGTTCCCTGTCGCCAATTCCATCCGGAATTTCCGGAATGAAACACCCGGCGCAAGGTCGCTGCGTATGTGTGATTGAAGTTGTTGAAAACTGTGGTAAAGCCCGGCCGGATTTTAACGCTTGGAGAACTGAAACTTCTTTCTCGCTTTTGGCTGGCCATACTTCTTTCGCTCAACCATCCGGTCGTCACGGGTCAGTAGTCCTTTCTTTTTCAGCAGAGAGTGTACCTCTTCATTTTCATTGTCCAGTGCGCGGGCGAGTGCAAGCTGGATAGCTCCCGCCTGCCCGGTCGTACCTCCGCCTCTTACCGTAACCTTGATATCATATTTTCCCTTCAGTTCGGTTACCTCAAGCGGTTCGGAGGCCACATTGATCTTGGCCTGATCCGTAAAGTACTCCTCAAGTTTCCGGTTGTTGACCAGAAACTCTCCTTTACCGGGCTCGATATAGAGTCGGGCGGTTGAAGTTTTTCTTCTGCCGATATAGTTCGCTTGTTGTGACATAATACTTACAGCTCAATTTTTTCGGGTTCCTGGGCTGTATGCGGATGTACCGGGCCGGCATAGACTCGGAGGTTGGTCATGAGCTTTCGCCCGAGCCGGTTTTTCGGAAGCATCCCTTTGACACTTTGCCTTACCAGGATAGTCGGGTCTTTTTCCATCTGTTCGGCAGGCGTGATGAATTTCTCATTACCTGTGTAGCCGGAATGACGGAATTGCTGTTTCTCGGTCATCTTTTTACCGCTCAGCGTCACCTTGTCCGCATTGATGACAATCACGTTGTCACCGGTATCCATATGCGGAGTGAATTGCGGTTTGTGTTTACCTCTCAGCAGGGCAGCAATTCGGCTGCAAACCCGTCCCAGCGGTTGATCTTCCGCATCAACCAGTACCCACTTTTTCTCAATCTCGTCCGGTTTGGCCGAGTATGTCTTGTTTGTAATCGTATTCACGACAAATCTCTTCAGTTTTACTTGTAAAATTGACAAGTCTCAAAAAATAAGGTGATTGGTGATGGATTGCAATGCTACCCGGAAAGTTTTTTCTTACAGGAGGGCTTGTAACTGAAGTGAAACTATTTTCTATTCTCGATCGTAGTTCACATACTGCTATTTAAATCTTGTTGGCACGATATGTTTGAGTGATGAAGAAAGAATATTCGGAAGAAGAAATTGCCCGGATCATCAGGCGAGCTGCACAGCTTGAGTCGGAACAAAAGAAAAGTAATGTATCGGAACGCCCCGGGCTCAAGATCGAAGAATTGATAGAGGTGGCCTCCGAGGCCGGACTGGACCCGGAAAATGTGCGGATAGCTGTCAAAGAGTTGAGTGAAGAGAAGTCTCCGGGTCCTGATGAGATTGATGAGGGAACAACTCCAAAGCCCAGCACGGTATCGCATCTTACTACCGAACGCTGGATTGATGGGAAACTTTCGGATGAATTGGCTGATTCTGTGATCGCCGATCTTCGGCATCGGTATGATGCAAGTGATGCAGAGCGAAGCTGGTTTAAAGAGTGGCACGACGATGAGTGGGATGAACAGTTTGGCAAGGGCAATGTTCAAAAAACAGGCCGAAGTGTGGAATGGAAGTATGTGGATAAAACGGGATCACTGGAAACAAGAGTTTTGATGCAGCCGAGAGGCCGCAAAATCCGGATTCGGGTAACAAAAAGGAATTTATGGGATCCGAAAACCGGAGATGGACCGGGAGGGGAAGCGTTCGAGTTTATGGAGCTGATTCCGATGGTCGCCGGTTTTGTGCTGCTTTTCTCTCTTCCATATGGTTTTATGATCAATGCATTGATCGCTCTGGTTTCCTATACCGGGCTGGAGCTGATCTCGAGACCGATGATTTCCAAATTGCGGGAAAAATGGGGTGAGCGGCTTCTCTACAGAAATAAACCTCGATTGGAAAATAACAGGGAGAAGTATGAGTCTGAAATCGAATCATTAGCCGACGAGATCTGTCGGCAGCTTGAAGAGAGTCTCGACAGCTCAATGATCGGAGATGCTCGCAGCATAGAGATAGAACCGGATGAACCCGGACAGGAAGACCAGGAGAACCAGGAGAGTCGAGTTGAAAATCACTTACGCAGTAAGGAGCGTTAATAGATTCACCATAATTACAAAAGGCAATTCACTGCAAAGGCGATAACCGGAAAGATATTTTCTCTTGAAATTCGTATTTTTCGAGACTCTGATGAGTTAGAGATCGAATTGACCGGAACTGCAGTACAGGCAGTTCATTCTATCGAAAAAACATTCACCTGAAAAAACGCAGTAACGATCCGATATGGCAACCAACCACCCACTCCAACAGACTAAAACAGAATTTGATACTGGCAGCGGGAAAGCCCACCTCTATAGCTTGAAAAAACTGGAGGAGATGGGGTATGAAAAAGTGAGCCGACTGCCGTTCACCATCAAGATTCTGCTGGAAGCCGCGCTCAGAGAGTTCGACGGTTTTGCAATTACCGAAGAAGATATCAAGAGACTGGCAAATTATGACGCCAAAAATCCGCAAGGCGAGATTCCGTTCAAACCGTCGAGAGTGGTACTCCAGGATTTTACCGGTGTGCCGGCTGTCGTCGACCTTGCCGCCCTGAGAGCTGCGATGGAGAGAATGGGAGGTGACCCCGAATCGATCAATCCCCAGGTTCCGGTTGACCTGGTCATCGACCATTCGGTTCAGGTCGATATGTTTGGCCAGGATTACGCATTTATGTTCAATGTCGAAAAAGAGATGGAGCGGAACCGTGAACGGTATGAATTTTTAAAGTGGGGCAAGGAAGCTTTTGATAGCTTCCGGGTTGTACCACCGGGTCGCGGAATTGTCCATCAGGTCAACCTGGAGTATCTGGCCAAAGGTGTCTTCACCCGCGAGGAGGAAGATGGTTCAACAGTTGCCTATCCCGATACACTGGTAGGAACCGATTCTCACACTACGATGATCAACGGCATCGGAGTGCTGGGATGGGGTGTTGGCGGTATTGAAGCAGAAGCGGCGATGCTCGGCCAGCAGATCTATATGTTGTTGCCCGAAGTGGTGGGTGTCCGGATGACCGGTAAACTCCGGGAGGGAATCACCGCAACCGATCTGACCCTGACCGTCACTCAGATGCTGCGGCGCCACGGTGTTGTTGGAAAATTTGTCGAATTCTTTGGGCCGGGCCTTAGCAACATGAGCCTGCCCGACCGCGCCACGATCGCCAATATGTCTCCTGAATATGGGGCAACGATGGGCTTCTTCCCGATGGATGACGAGGCGATGCGATATATGCTGCGCACCGGACGGTCGAAAGAGCTTGTCGATCTGGTTGGCAACTATATGAAAGCACAGGGGCTCTATCGTACGGACGACACACCTGATCCTGAATTCACCGAAGTGCTGGAGCTCGACCTCGGTGATGTTGAAACGTCTCTCGCCGGGCCCAAGCGTCCACAGGACCGCATCTCACTGCCGCGTATGAAAGAGACGTTCCAAAATTCACTTACCAGCGACGATCCGACGATGGGTTTCAATCTGGCGCAGGAGAAGCTGGCCAGCAAGGGTGTCTTTCAAAATGGTGAAAAGATCGATATGAAGCATGGGGATGTGGTGATCGCAGCGATTACCAGCTGCACCAACACCTCGAACCCGAGTGTGATGCTGGGTGCCGGAATCATCGCCAAGAAGGCTGTCGAGCGTGGCATGAAGGTGCCACCTTATGTGAAAACCTCACTGGCTCCGGGATCGCGCGTGGTTACCGAATACCTGAAAGAGGCGGGACTCACCGATTATATGGACAAGCTCGGATTTAACCTGGTCGGCTACGGCTGCACAACCTGTATCGGGAATTCCGGTCCGTTGCCAGATCCGGTTGTCAAAGCGATCAAGGAGGGTGAGCTGGTCGTCGCCGGAGTGCTATCCGGGAACCGAAATTTCGAAGGGCGGATTCACCCTCATGTGAAAGCCAATTTCCTGGCCTCGCCGCCGCTTGTAGTTGCCTATGCTCTGGCTGGCCGGGTCGATATCGATCTGGAACAAGAGCCGATCGGCAAAGACAAGGATGGAAATGATGTCTATCTGAAGGAGATCTGGCCCACGTCCGCTGAAATCACCAAGTTTCTCGATACTGCCATCCGGCCCGAGATGTTTGAGGAGATGTACAGCGATATTTTCGAATCAGAGGCGTGGGACGAAATACCGGTTGGCGGCGGTGTTCTGTATGATTGGAAAGATGAGTCGACCTATATACAGGAACCACCCTTCTTCCTGGATATGGGTAAAACTGCCGATCCGATTCAGCCAATTGAAAACGCACGTGTACTGGTAAAAGTGGGCGATTCGATCACAACCGATCATGTTTCGCCGGCCGGTAATATCCCGGAGGAAAGCCCGGCAGGGAGGTATCTGATCGGGCGGGGAGTAGAACCGCAAGATTTCAACTCCTACGGCTCCCGGCGCGGCAACGACAGGGTGATGACACGCGGCACCTTTGCCAATGTACGATTCAAAAACCAGCTTGCACCGGGTAAAGAGGGTGGGTTTACTACCTACTTTCCGGAAGGTGAAGTGACAACTGTTTTCGAGGCAGCTGAAAAGTATAAGGCAGACGACACCCCCCTGATCGCCCTTGCCGGCCACGAGTATGGGACTGGATCATCCCGCGATTGGGCGGCGAAAGGAACGATACTTCTGGGGGTTCGGGCGGTGATCGCAGCGTCCTACGAACGGATCCACCGTTCCAACCTGGTAGGAATGGGTGTACTTCCTCTGCAATTTGCAGACGGCCAAACCCATGAATCTCTCGGCCTGGACGGTTCGGAGCATTTCGATATTCGGATCGATGACAACCTCAAGCCGCAACAGGAGGTTACGGTGACGGCAAAACGGGAAAACGGGGAAACCGTTGAGTTCAAAACCATCTGCCGGATCGACACACCTGTAGAGATCGAATATTACCGAAACGGCGGAATTTTGCACAAGGTTCTTCGGGATTATCTTCAGGATCAAAACTGAATCCGCTCCGGCGGGTTGAATAATTTGGAGGCTGCCGATGGAGTCGCAACAAGGTGGAGACCAACTCTCTCATGAAGAGGCACTGAATCAGCTTCCGAAGAAGAATTTGCAGCTGATGATCTCGACCATCGAGGGGATCAACAGTGCAATGGAGATAAAATCCATTTTGAAGGAGAGCCTCGAAGCGGCCAGGCTGGTGATGAATTCCGAAGCGAGTTCACTTATGCTGCTCGACCGGGAGACCGGCGAACTCCATGTGAGTATACCGACCGGCCCGGTTAAAGGAGATATCGAGGGGAAAGTGATTCCCGAAAAGCGGGGGATTGCCGGATGGGTCGTTGAAAATAAAAGGCCCTATCTGACCAATGATGTGGACAGTTCCGAGCATTTCTGGGGGGACCTTTCCAGAGAGTTTACAACCCGAAATCTGATCTGTGTTCCTCTGATAAATCGTTCCAACGAGGTGATCGGGGTGATGCAGGCCATCAACCGAAGAAAAAACGAGGAGTTTACTACCCGGGATATCCCGGTCTTTCAGGCGCTCTCGTCTCATGTAACTGCGGCTCTTGAACGAGCCCAAAAGCTGGAAAAGCTGCATGACCGGATCAAAGAGCAACAGTCGCAGATCGAGGAGATCAATCTCCGGGTCAAAAAAAGCCTGGATGCACTGACCGAATATATTGAAAATCAGCTGGCCGACCGGGGAGGAGAGGAGGCCGGAGAGGTGCTCAAGGAGATTCTGGAACAGATTCGCTCCATGTCCGGTATGCAGGAGATGTTGTTTGAAGCCGGGATGACCGGGGAGATCTTTCTCGACCGTTACCTTGAGCAGCTGATCGGCAAGATCGAAGAGATTCTGAAAGCGATGCATGTTGATCTCTCCGTCATATTCAGGGGTGAACCGGTCAAGATCAGATCGCATAACGCCTACCTGTTTGGGCTGATACTCAGCGAACTCCTTACACATCTTTACCGTCAAGCCTTGTTATCAGGAGAAGGAGAGGGAGCGATCTACCTCGACCTGAACAGCCTGGAAAATGAGGTTCGGCTGGCTGTATCGGACAGAGGTTTCGAACTCGCCGGTTCTCTGAAATCCGGCAGAAAACGGTCCTTCGATCTATGGTTTGTCGACAATATGCTGGAGAAACTGGGAGGGCGGATTGAAACAAAACCTGAGAACGAAGCGGGACCGGCAACCGGAACAGAATCTGTGAGCGAGACTGAGCCGGCGGGTGAAGCGGAACCGGGAGGTGATTCGGAACCGGCGGGCGAATCGAAACCGGCTGACGGATCGGGATCTAGAGATTCATCGGAAACAGCACCCGAACGCGGTGCCGTTAAAGAACGAAATGAGCGATTTACGTTGATTCTGCCCCTCTGACCGAAAGTGGAATCCGATCCGGCTTGATTATCCCAGCCATCGCATGGAGAATATTCTTGCCATGATGTGACGAAGCGGGGTGCGGACTATCGCATATACTGCGGCTTTCTTGATCAGGGGCCAATGTTGTTTCCGTCCCAGCTTCATATTGAATTCAGCGCGCTTTCCCGCTCTGGCAGCTCTTTTTCGGCTCTTCTTTGACCAGCCGGCAAGCACATTGTGGATCACCGGAACTCCCGCATCACCTGTAAGTCCGGTCTTTTCATCGGATTTGACCAGGCAGGTTCGATCCGATTGTACGGCAACTTCCAGCGCTTTGGCAAGGTGCCAGGCGTTGATCCAGCCGAGATTCATACCTTGTCCGCCGATCGGGCTAACAACATGTGCACTGTCACCAGCCAGCACAACCCGGTTGCAAAAAAATGTGTTGGCCACCTGATAACGTACTCCGAAGCTGCTTTCCAGATTGCAATCCGAACGGAACAGGTCGAAACCGGTACGCTGTTCTACGATATTTCTAAGAAGTTCGACATCCGGGGACTCGTGATAGCGGTCGGTCTTTACAACCCAGCGCCGTTGCCCGGCAGGCATGGGAAACGATTCGACGAGTCCTTCTTTGTGGATCCAGATCGCTGCATCCTCTTCGAAGCCGGAATCGTCCTCAAAGTCAGCCATCATGTAAGTATCATCATAGTTTATTAGTTCCAGCCCGATTCCGGCCCCGGTCCGAACTCTGCTGCGAAGTCCATCGCACCCGACCAGCCATCTGCACCGGAGCGTCTGCTTTCCGGATCGGTGATGCACGTCCGCTTCCGCAAAATCGGATTGATTGCGAATTGCAGAAACCTCTGCACCCCGCGACAGGCAGTTCCGGTCGAACTTTTCAATGGCCGACTCCAACAGGGCTTCGGTCCGGCTCTGCGGAAGGGAGAGAACATAGCGATGGGGAGGAGGGCATGAGTCAAAGTTGAATGTACCCACCCTTCGACGATCGGTAAAGGCATATCCCTTTCGGATTTGAACTCCCTCACTCAGGAACGGCTCTGTAATCTCCAAACGATCGAACAGATCAAGGGAAACCGGATGGATGCCGATAGACCTCGAGTGGGGGTCGATCGCGGTTCGGCGTTCCAGTATTCGACATGAAATCCCCCGTCTGAGAAGGCACAACCCGAGGAACAAGCCAACCGGCCCGCCGCCGACTATCACGACCGGCAACCGGCTCTCTGATAAGGATTTTTCCGGGAACGAATCCATCGGGCTGTATCAATCTTTTTCGCGAATCAGGAGAAGCCGGAACGGGAGCAGTTTTTTCACTTCCCAGCCATCCGGGGCAATCCTTTTCAGTTCACCGAATCGATAACTTCTCCGGATCGATGTCAGGCCGTCTCGCACAATATAGGAAGAGCGGAAGAGAAGAGGTGCAGACATTCCAAATGCGGCAAAACCGTAACCGCTTCGGCGGATATCGTTAAACAGGACAAGGCGCTTGGCCAGCCGGTCGGCCTGCTCGCAGATCTGTAAAAGCTCATCCCGATTTAAATGGTGCAGCAGGTGGTTCGACACCACAACATCATAAGATTCCGAAGCTTCGATCAGATCGTGTGTGGTGGAAAGGCGAAATTCCACATTGGAGGGGATCTCCAGCTGTTTACGATACTCCGCCGCCCGGGGCTCAGGGTCAATACCGGTAATTTGAACAGTAAGTCCCGATTCGTTTGCCCAGGAAGCGAACTTAAAACACAGGTCTCCGCCGCCGCAGCCGATATCGAGAATTCGAAGTGGACGCGGCTGCCGGTTCAGCGGGATGATATAGGCTTTGAAGAGAGTTTCCCAACGTGCAATGAGCCCATTTAACCGCGAGAACTGTTCGTATGTATTAAAAAGTCGGTTTTTATTGCAGTGCGGATCTTCCATCTTTTCCGTCAGGTGTTCCGCCCGCTTCTCAAACCATTTGGCCATAAGGATCCAATCCTTGAATTAATTTGATTCGATCAGACTCATCAATGCAGTTTCTACCGTTAGCCCGGGCCCGAACGCCATCGACAGTACCTGTTCGGCCTGTTGGCCTGATGCGGACTGCTCCATGATCCGTTTCAAAACAAACAGAATGGTTGCACTGCTCATGTTTCCATATTCGGCCAGCACACTTCTGGATACTTCAAGCCTGCTCTTGTCGAGATTAAGCTCTTTTTGCAATTTGTCAAGGATGGCGCGGCCTCCGGGATGTACCGCCCATTTGTCGACCCGGTTCTGGTCGACCCCGAGTCGTTTTTGTAGCAGTTTGAATAGGTCCTGCAGATTGTCGGAAATCAGATCCGGGATTCGGCTCGAGAGTACCATGTCGAACCCAGTATCACCGATCGTCCAGTCCATATCTTTATCGCCCTCATTGGCCAGAAAGGTGGTAAATCCGTCGAGGCGCAGTGCAGGTCCCTGTCGGGGGGCTGAGCCGGAAACGATCGCAGCGGCTGCTCCATCTGCAAATACCGATCCGGAGATCAGTTCGTCGATCGACGTGCCGCCCTGGAAATGGAGGGTGCAGAGCTCTCCCGAGATCACCAGAACGCAAGCTTCCGGATCGGATTCACAAATTCGGGCGGCGAGTCTCAATCCCGATATAGCAGCGTAACATCCCATAAACCCGAGGTGATACCGCTCTACATCCGGAGAGAGTTGAAAGTTCCGAATCAGATCGAAATCCTGGCCGGGAGCGTAGAAACCGGTACAGGAGATGGTGACAAGATGGGTTATAGATCCGGCAGATTCTATCGCACCTGAATTGATTACCCCTTTTGCCGCTTCGATGAAAAGTTTCCCGGCTTCCTTCCGGTAGAGTTTGTTGCGGTCGCCGGTTCCGGCCGGTTCTCCGTTAGAAAAGACCAGGTCGATCTCCGGGAGAACGGAATGGCGTTTCTGAATACCGGACCTTGAATAGATCAGGTGTATCAAACTTTTAAGCTTCTCTTCCTCACCCAGAAGCTCCTTGAGCAGGTCCCGAATTTTCAGCTGATCGTAGCTGTAACCGGGGAGACACGTGTGGATTGTATGTATGTAGGCCGGCATGAAGAGATTATTCTGTTTGTCTGGTAAAACCCACAAACCTTTCTGTATCGTTCATTTGCGGAAGGCTGAATCACATAATCCCAGCCGAGACGTATCGTTCAGGAGGTTTTCCGGTAGAACCTCACATTGTGCAGAATAGCCGCGATCGTGAGTCCAACGATCAGGCCGGTCCAGAGGCCGGCCGGCCCGATTTCGCGGTATATTCCAAGGTACCAGGCCAGGGTGAGGCCTACGATCATATATGCAAAGATGTTAACGAACATCGGAAAGCGGGTGTCCTTGAGTCCCCGCAGTGCCCCAAATCCTCCAACCTGAAGCCCGTCAGATATTTGAAATACGGCTGCGAAAAAAAGAAGATGAACCGCCATGGAAAGCACATCTTCTTCACTGGTATAGATCGACGCGATCAATTCCGGAAAGAGAAGGATTACAATTGCTGTAAAAGCCATGAATAACACGCAGAGGCCAACCCCGACAAACCCTTTAAAGCGGGCCTGGTCGAGCCGCCCCTTCCCGGCCGCCTGGCCGACTCTCGAGGTAACAGCGATCGACAATCCGAACGGAACCATAAAGACCATTGCTGCAAAGTTGATCGCCACCTGGTGGCCGGCAACCGCGACGGTTCCCAGAGACCCCATCAGGAGTGTGACAATCGCAAACATCGACACCTCCATTGTGGCACTTACTCCGATCGGTATACCAACGTTGACCAGCTCTCCCAGTCGTTCCTTCTCGGGCCAACGAAACCGGTCGAAGATTCCAAACCTCCTGTACGGTTTGAAAGTTGAGATAAAGAGCAGCATTGTCAGGAACATGATCAGGTAGACGACGGCAGAAGCATATCCCGTACCTATTGCCCCGAGCCTGGGGAAACCGAGTGCTCCATACATCAATATATAATTGAGCGGAATATTTGCCAGGGTTCCCAACAGGGCCACATACATACTTGGCCTTGTAACCGACATTCCCTCGTTAAAATAGCGGAGGGCTCCAAAAGCGAATGCAGGGAACACTCCCCAGGAGATCGCCTTCAGATAGCCTTCGGCAATCGGAATCACTTCGGCCGATACGTCGATCCAGACCATCACGAACCCAAGATTCCGGACGATAAAGAAAAAAGGAAGGGCAAGGATCTGGCTCAGCCAGAGCGCCTGCCGGGCACTGCTGCCGATTTTGTCGAAACGACGGCTGCCGAACAGTTGAGCGACGATCGGGTTGACTGCCATGAGTGTGCCTAACGAAAAAACGAGAAAAGGCAGAAAAAGGCTGGACCCGACCGCAACTGCAGCCAGGTCGAGTGCGGATAGATGGCCAGCCATCACCGTATCGACAAAATTCATCGACATGTGAAGAAGCTGGGCCAGGATTATCGGGGTGCCGACTTTTAGCGTTGTTCCGGCCTCCCGGGTAACCGATGCCCTCCAGGATGGTTCGAATAGTTGCATAATTTTTTTACAGTCTCAGAACAGTCCCGATAAAGGAAAACTGATCCCCTTCCCAATTCAAAGGCGGATGGTACAAAAAAGAGAGATCGAAATCCCGATTATTTTTTCCCGGCGGTTTTCTCTTTGAGAGGAATTTCGATACGAAATGTAGTTCCCTTTTCTGTATTGGATTTGAAGGTGATGGTTCCTTCGTGAGCTTCGACGATCTTTTTTGCAATCGCCAGTCCGAGTCCCGTCCCGCTCGATTTGGTGGAGAAGTTGGGTACAAAGATTTTCTCCCGGACCTCCTCGGCAATACCGTCACCGTCATCCTCGACTTCGATGATCCCGCGGTCTCCGACCCGGCGAGTTATCAGGCGAACTGAAACATCGTTGTTTGACGCCTCGTAGCTATTTTTAATCAGATTGATCAGCGTACGCCTCAGTTCATCGCCCGAGCCCCGTATGATAAGAGAACGACCGGTCAAATCTGTCTCAATCACCCCTCCCTGTTCATGTTTATAGAGATCGACCACCGAAAGAGCAACCTCATTGAGGTCGATATCCATAAACTCTTCGTGTACCGGCCTTGCAAATTTTGAAAAGTCGGATGCGATCTTGTTCAGCGACTCGATCTGCTGGATGATGCCACCTGTCATATGCTCAATCTTCAGTTTGAGATCGGGGTCGTCGTTATTGAGATTATCAAACTGCCGAAGCAGATGTTGCAAGTTAAGTTTCATCGGAGTGAGCGGATTCTTGATCTCATGAGCCACTTGTTGTGCCATCTCTTTCCAGGCCTCTTCCCGTTCCGCCTCGGCAAGTTCTTTCTGAAGTATTTTGAGCTGTTCTACCATTCGGTTATAGGCCTTGGACAGAGTGCCAAACTCATCCTCTGTTCGAACCGGGATCGTCGTCTCCAGCTCTCCCCCCGAGATCTTGTCAAGTCCTTCTTGCAAGTAACGAATCGGGCGGGTCAGGCGGCTGGAAAGCAGAACCATGGCGATGATGAAGGCGCCAAAGACCAACAGATAGACAGCCAGCAGATAGCTCGTAGTTTCGAGCAGCTGTTCGGTAAAGAGCGGGGAGTGAATAAATGCCGGGATCGCTGCTACGCCAACGGGCTGATTTGTTTCGGAAAGAATAAGCTGGTAGCCGATCAGAAGAGGCTGGCCTCCGATTTCGATGGTCCTTGTTACATGATTTCTCTGTCGGTTATAAAGCAGGTCATAGACCGGCCAGGGCAGAACTTCGGGCAGGATATTCTGCTGGAAAATCTGTGGAGTCGTTGAGCCGGAGACGACCTGATGTGTGTAAAAAATTGCATCGGCGTCGATCGGTGTTGTAAGGCCAGAAAGAGTGATGTTGTCGGTCGATCCTTCGGCCAGCACCTGTTCGCGCCGGATCGTTTCGGTCAGATTATCCAGGTTGGTGACAATTTCGCGCTTGAGATTCTGCTCGTTCTGCTGGTTGACTCCATATTGAGTGGCAATTATCAGTACGACGAGAAAAATAAGGGTCGAGAGTGCAAGGCCATCGAGCAGCCGGTCCTTGAATCGGCGGCTTCGGCCAAATAGTTTAAATCCCTTGAAGCCGAAGAGGCTGAATAGCGGAAAGAGTAGTAAACCGGCTGCAAGCAACACAACATTATAGCGGAAAAACGCAAACAGGTGGCTTTTAAAACTGGTGAAGGGCGTGCTGGCTTTGATTACCGTCCCGCCGGAAGCCCGCTTGAGGACTTCCCTGAAATTTCCCTGATCGGTCAATGTGGAGAGATAGGCAAGTGAGTCCTGTTCGGTGATTTCGGCCTCCCGGTCCGGCAACCGGTTGTAGATCGGCTGATCGGCATAGATGCCACGGATCGTACTGCGGATCAAGGCCTGGTTTTCAAATTCGGCAAGATAGTAGGACTCCCTCCAGTCCTCAGCGGCTGAAGCAGCAAGAACGGCTCGAATCGGTTTGTTGAAATCGGGCCTCTCCACGTAGACAGCACCTACGATCCAGGCCAGGATCCGTCCTGCCTCCTGGCTGTCGTAGATCGGGATCCATCCTCTGTAGAATGTAGTGTAATCGTCACGGGTTATGTTGGAGGGGCGGCCCTGTATCACCGGTCGGTTTGTCGCCTGGCTGATGCGTTCGAACTGATAGGAGGTCTGCATTCGAAGCAGATTGTAAAAGCCGGTCACCGGTGAGTCGAAATTGGTCGCATAATCGCTAATATGCTCACCCCTGCTGTCGACTAATTTGATTTCGAAAGAGAAGCGCCTCCACTCTTCTGCCAGCGTTGATTCAATCGCCTGATGAAATTGCGCTTCGACGATAGATTCGCGTTCTTCGAGATCCTGGCTGGTAAGAAAACTTAATTGTCTCTCGAGGGTTGTCAGCAGTTCCCTGGTCACTTCCCGTGCAACCTCATCCTCCTCGATCGAAAACTCTTCGGCGGCATTGAGCAGATTTTGATCCACTTCGATCTTGTGTGCGTGATAGAAGATCGTGTATCCGGTGCCGGTCGTGAAGAGGGCTGCAAGCATCAGAATACGGAATCCGGACATCTGCAGATAGGCGGCGGGATATTTCCAGATATAGACGGCGGCGGCAATACTGACCAGGAAAAAGATTGTCGAAAGCAGAAAGATCCAGACCTCAAAAAGAGCGGGTTCCAGAAACAGGTCGGAAATAAAGTAGACAGCAAGAAATCCGACAAAGCCGATTAGCGAGATGACCACAGTTTTATCGCGCTCAGAAGTGAACAGATGCCACCAGAAGGTGACAAGTAAAGCGGATATGGAGCAGATAAACAGGCCACTTGCTATGAACAGGATGAAGCTCTCAAGGTCGGGGACAAATTCAAGCCTGAGCATCGGCACCTGTGCGGTGACTGCCGTGTGCATGGTGGTTAAGAGGAAAAAGAGGATCAGAAATACCGAAAGTCCACCGAAACAGATCGAATAGATGAATGTTTGATAGTGACTTTCATTTGATTTGAGATTCCACTTTCGCGTCATAGTACTGATGACGCTCAATGCGATGAAGAAAATGAAGAGTGCGTGAATTGCATAGTAGGAGATAGCCGACAGGGATTCGAGACGGTCACTGCCGATATCGGGCAGGAATTGAGAGATCCATCGATCAGGAAGTTCAAACTGGATAAACAGAATCCAGACGGTTAGAAGTGTGACAACCTGCAGCGCCATCTGCAGCCAGGAATTCCCCGTACCGGCCCAGTGAAAGAATAGTGCAGTGCCAAGCAGAAAGATGATGAGATGAAATAGCGTTCGCCATCGCTGTTGTTCTCGTTGCAGTCCGGCTACAAAGGGCTCATAGTCGGCCCGGTCGGCATGGACAATGCCGACGGAGTCGGATCGGACAGTTTGAAGTTTCCGGTAATGATCCAGTGATGCAGGGGGCGGCTCGAAAAAATTGAATCGTACAGGAAATTTGTCCTGAAGTGACGTGTCTTCTGCCAGATCGACTTCCTGTTGACGCGCAATCGGTATCACGTTCCTTTGCTTGAGGCGCCGCGAAGTGATCAAGGTAAACTGATCATCATCCGAGATGGTAAAAGAGATCCGGCCTTCAAGAAATGTGACGTTATTGTGTCTTTTTACCTCGACGTAGAGTGCATCATCTGTATACTGTTCAGGTTCCGGTATGGAGGTGAGTGCAAATTCATTCCAGACGAAAAAGTCGCCGTTTCTGTAGAGTGCCGTTCCCCAGAACGGGTAGGATGCCATCTCTTGCCAGGCGATCTGCCTGGATATCTGCTGGTTGAACCGTTGTTCGATTCGATGCTTGAGCTCGATTGTCTGTTCGGAAAATTCCTCATAGATCGATCTGAACAACTCCTGGGAATGGCTGAGGCTTGATTCGATTTGTTCTTCAGGCTCGCTTCCGGTCGTCTGATTGCGCAACTGGGAGATTTCAAAAACTGCATACAGAAAGCAGACCAGCATCAGCAACAGCAGGATGATCGTAACAGGTTTTGATGCCGGGTTGTACATTTATCAGACAATTCTTGAGTTCCTGGACCCTCGGATACTGAATCGGAAAAATATTATTTATTCATTGAACGACTCCAGAGAGATGAAAGTCTGTGGTCGCCGGTCAGGTTACCAGATTACCGGGTGTTTGATTTTTTTGGACCGATAGAATGGCGTTTACTGCCAGACGTCCCATTGCGCGTCTGGATTTATACGTTGCACTGCCGATGTGAGGCAGAAGTACTGTGTTCGGTGTTTCAAGTAGTCCCGGTTCCACTTTCGGTTCATTTTCAAATACATCCAGGCCTGCTCCTCCAATCGACCCCTGGCGGAGTGCATCGACCAGCGCCTTTTCATCGATCACCGGTCCCCTTGAGGTGTTGATGATCAGCGCGTGATCCGGTAGAAGCTTTAAGCGTTCCGCATCGATCAGGTGATGCGTTTTTTCGGTTAGTGGACAGTGGAGAGATAAAACGTCGACAGCGGGAAGCAGCTGATCAAGATTTTCTACATAGTGTGCGTTAAGCTGTTTTTCAGTTTCCATTTCGATCCGCCGCCGATTGTGGTACAGGATCTCCATCCCGCAGGCTCTTGCCCGTTTGGCTAGTGCCTGGCCGATTCGCCCAAGCCCGACAATGCCAAGTCGTGCTCCGTGAAGTTCAAGACCGAGGAAACCAGTTGGCTCCCAGCCCCGAAACTCTCCATCTCGAAGTCGGGACTCTGCTTCTGTCGTTTTTCTGGCAACCGATAGTATCAGCGAAAGGGCTATTTCGGCTGTCGATTCGGTCAGAACTTCGGGTGTATTGGAAACCGGAATGGCAAAATCGCGAGCTGCTTCGAGGTCGATATTGTTGGTGCCCACTGCATAGTTGGCGACAATTTTTAATTGATTTTTGCCGGCCCGGAGCACTTTTCGGGTGACCGGATTGGAGAGCATTGTAAGCAGGGCGTCGTAGTGAGAGGCGGCTTCGATCAGAGCATCTTCACAGTTGAATTCTCCTCTTTGACCGACCGTCAGCTGAGTCTGTTCGTCAAGTCGTTGAAGCTCGCTATCTATAATCGGCTCTGTGACCAGTACCTTCAACGTTCTTGCGTTTGGGCGGGTGTATCGGAAATTTCCGTTCGAACAGCATCGTTCCACATGCGTTCCAAATCGTAGAAGCGCCGTTTCTCTTCACTGAAAATGTGAACTACAACATTGACGTAGTCGAGAATGATCCAGCGGCGTGCCTCGAGTCCCTCTTTTTTCCAGGCTTTTTGATTCAGTTTTTCGGAGGTCTTGTCGAGAACATTGTTGGCCAGAGCGCGAATCTGAGTTTCGGATGTTCCGTGACAGATAATAAAATAGTCGCTCAGCGTGGTGAGTTTTCTCACATCGAGAAGTACAATCTCTTTAGCTTTTCTCTCCAGCAATGCCTCTACGATGCAATCTACCAGAGATGTTGTGTCTGCTCTTGTTTCTGAGTCAAGTCGTACAAATTGACTTGTTGCGGCTTCTGAGGTTTCTGTCATATAGTAAGGTTTATTCAAGGTTCAAGGTTTCATAGTCGGCACCGAGGACCAGCGTGGCGTCGAGATAGAAATCCGGGGATTTCTCCAGTAGAATTCGATCCTCGGGAAGCCCCAGAGCTCTGGCCACCCGTTCAGCATTTCTCATGTTTCCGTTTCTGGAGATCAGAATCGTTTCGGTCATATCGAAATTGTCGAAGTTTCCAGATTCGACCACATCAAAACCGAAGTTGCGCAATGCTGCAGTGGCACGGCTTGCAATTCCGGGGACACCACATCCGTTCAATACTTCAAGTTGTATCACTTCGCCAATGAGTACCGGGTCCTGCTCGACTCTTTCACTCTCAATTCTTGGGTTAAGAAATCGGATCGCGAGTGCCACGATCATCAGGACAAGCAGAACCGTTAAAAAACCGATGGCAGCATTTAGAAAATAACCCTCTTGTTCCGTGCCGTTTGCTGACATTCAGTTGATTTAGTAACGAAATTGTTGCCTGTTCCCGAATGGAAACGGATTCAGACCCATTCCATAAGGAGAGTAGTAGGGGCGCTGCGAGAACCGGAGAGACAGACTTGTATTGGGAGAAATCTGATAATCCAGCTGGGCCCGGTCGATGATCACTCTGGCACCCAAGTCGTTATTCCCCATATTCATCATGGAATTTCCAAATGGAGAGTGGAGAACCGAAATGTCCAGTTGCCCGGTCAGACTTTCACTGAAATCGAACATCATATGATTGGTGTAGGCATTAATGTTCTGAAATTGTCCGCCTACACTACCGAAATTCATACTATAGGAGTGCCCCATGGTAACATTCAGAGATTCGAGCCACTGGGAAAGTGATGAGGAACTGGCCGATCGATCCGTTGAAATGACAGCCCCGGTAAAATCTCCAGATCGGGGCAGATCTCCACGAAGTTGGGCTTCGGCGACTGTTGTAAAGCCGAAAGCGGCGACAAGTAAAACAAGCAGTGACTTCTTCAGCATGGCTGAGACTCCGTATTCTTTTATATAAACAGGTTGTGAACCACTTATTTTAACTACTAACGAAACGGGTCCACAGTTAATTATAATCAATACACAACTATTAGTAAATAACCAAGCGGCTCAATTAAAATTTTTTTTAAATCCGATGCGTTGAAAATCCGGTGTGTATCACCTGTTTTACATATAGATGATTGAGAAAGGAATCTGGCAGTCAGGCCGCGGGCAGGTTTGTGATGCCGTGTAAAATGGGCTATATTTGCAGGCTGATTTTTTGATGAGTAATCGGCTTGCCAGTCGATAGAGAAGGATTCAGAATCTACTGAATCTGCAAATCTTTTTAAAATAACAGAAGAGCCATTTTGATATGAAAATGAAACTTACGGACTTCAAGTTCGATTCGGAAGAACTTGACGTCCCCGAGCATCCGGTTGATCCGAGAGACAAGGCCAAACTGATGGTACTGAACTGTGAAGAGGAAACCATCAAGCATGAGAAATTTTCCGACATCCATAAATATCTGAAAAAGGGTGATGTGGTTGTCTACAACAATACGAAGGTATTTCCGGCACGCCTGAAAGGGAAAAAAGAGAAGACAGACGCCGATATTGAAGTCTTTCTGCTGCGTGAGCTTCAGCCGGAAAACATGCTTTGGGATGTCCTTGTTGAACCCGCGCGTAAAATCAGAATCGGAAACAAACTCTATTTTGGCGAGAACCTGATGGCCGAGGTGGTCGACAACACCACGTCGCGCGGCCGGACTATTCGATTTCTGTTCGAAGGTCCGAATGAGGAACTCTACCGGATTCTCGATGATATCGGTGAGATGCCGATGCCTCCCTATATCGATCGGGAACCCGTGGATGAGGATAAAGAGCGCTATCAAACCATTTTCGCAAAAGAGCGAGGCGCCGTGGCCGCTCCGACGGCTGGAATGCATTTTACGCCCGAGCTGGTGAAAAAAATCGAAAAGAAAGGTGTCGATTTTCTGCCGGTCACCCTGCATATAGGGTGGGGTACATTCCGCCCCGTCGAGGTTGAGGATCTGACGAAGCACCGAATGGATTCGGAGAACTACTTTATTTCCCAAGAGACTTCCGACCGCATCAACGAGGCATTGAAGAGCAAAAAGAACAAAGTGGTTGCTTGTGGCTCGACGGTGGTTCGTGTTATTGAGACCAGCGTGATGGCGAGCGGAATGTCGAAACCGGGAACCGGATGGACCGACAAGTTCATCTATCCGCCCTATGACTTTAAAATCACCGAGGGTCTGATTACCAATTTCCACAGGCCGGAGTCGACTCTGTTGATGCTGTCAGCTGCATTTGCAGGGTACGATTTTCTGATGAAAGCGTATGATGAGGCCAAAGAGAAGGGTTACAGATTCTTTACATTCGGTGATGCGATGCTAATTCTCTAAACTGTGCCTGTTGAGCCGTTTATATTGATCATTCCGGCTGCAGGGGCCGGCCGGCGGATGGGAACCGAACTGCCCAAGCCGTTTCTCAAGATATCTGGCAAACCGATACTGGAGCACACACTCCACCGGTTTGCCGGGCTGGAGTCGCTCAGACAGGTAATCGTGGCGGCGTCTCGTGATGATTTTGAACGAATCGACCGGATTTTAAATCGGCTTCCCGACCGGATCGAAAGTGCCGTGGTTGAGGGTGGGAGTGAAAGACAGGACTCCATCTATAATGCCCTGTTGAAATCGGATGATTCGGTCGGACTGATTGCCATACATGATGCCGTCCGCCCGCTGGTGACCGAACAGGAGATTCGTTCTTGCCTCGAAGCTGCCGCCAGAGAGGGGGCGGCAATATTGGCTGCACCGATGCGAGATACGATCAAGTTGGTCGATAATGAGGGGCGGATTCGAGAAACTCCCGACCGGGAAGTGCTGATGAGGGCGCAGACTCCGCAGATCTTTCGAAGAGATCTGATTCTCCGAGCTTATGAGAACGCCAGAACGAAAAATCTGATGGGGACCGATGACGCGGCACTGGCAGAGGCGATCGGTGTCCGGGTTCAAATTGTAGAAGGGAGTGAGCAAAATATCAAAATCACCTGGCCTGTAGATCTGAAACTTGCTGAACTTTTACTGGCCGCAAAGGATCAAAATAAAGAGGGAAGTAGATGAATTTTCGGGTCGGATACGGGTATGATATCCACAGGCTTGAAAAGGGCCGAAGATGTGTAATAGGTGGTGTCGAGATTCCATCGGAAAAGGGATTGCTGGGACATTCCGATGCCGATGTTCTCCTTCACGCCATTACAGATGCACTGCTCGGTTCTCTCGCGCTGGGTGATATTGGACAACATTTTCCCGACAACGATCCCCAATGGAAGGACGCAGACAGCCGTCAATTGCTCAAAGAGGTGATGGAGAGGGTCGAAGAGAAGGGATGGAAAGTCCATAATCTCGATTCTACAGTAATTGCCGAGGAACCGAAGCTCTCTTCGCACATCGTTAGAATCCGGGAATCGATCGCAAATCTGCTCGGATTGCAGATTGATCAGGTGTCGGTAAAGGCAACGACCCATGAAAAATTGGGACCGACCGGCCGGGGAGCGGGGATTTCGGCACATGCCGTCTTGTTGATTCGTACCGATCAGATCTGAATTTCAGGAAAAAGAATGGGACTGTTGTTGATTTAGACTTTGAATGTTTTTAGATTTCGGGTCTTTCGCCCAAAGGTAAGGTACGTCCAATTCCGGCTGGATTGGGCCCGGGTGAAAACAATTAATGAGAGGAAGTCCGGTGTACAGCAACCCTGGTGTTTGAATCAGATTCTATTCGACAGGTTTGTGCATCGGTCTTTTTGTCTTGAGAAGTTTTTTTGGCCTCCTGCAGGGGCGGGAATTTTGACTTAATGAATT
Source organism: Balneolaceae bacterium (assembly GCA_007134695.1). GTDB lineage: Bacteria > Bacteroidota > Rhodothermia > Balneolales > Balneolaceae > SLK101. Next base: position 858 of record SLKI01000086.1, on the reverse strand, counting down.
TGATCTGTTCACGGAGTAAGCCTTCGTGGCAGCCGCATCAGGCCAGTGTAGCTCAGGGGTAGAGCAGCGGTTTTGTAAACCGCCGGTCGTCGGTTCGAATCCGGCCACTGGCTCATCTGTTTGTTCTATGGTGCGAGTCGCAAAATTTCGAACGGCGAAATGTTGCGCTTGAAACAACAGAAGAGACCACACGATCGTTATTTGTGAGGTTTCCGCGGGGGGATACCAAAGTGGCCAACTGGGGCAGACTGTAAATCTGTTGGCGTAAGCCTTCGTAGGTTCGAATCCTACTCCCCCCACAGAGTTTGAATTATTGATAAAAAGTCTTGAAGCGGGCGTAGCTCAATTGGTAGAGCATCACCCTTCCAAGGTGAATGTTGCCGGTTCGAGTCCGGTCGCCCGCTCTTTAAAGGTTTTGATGCTCTTTAACATTTTGACAAAGATACGCAGTTAAATATTGCTTGTAGCGAGGCGGAGCAATGGAGGGGTTAGTGAGCATATACCGATATGTGAACAAGCCCGGAAGCAGCTCCAACGAAGCTATAACCAATATTTAACAAGTATCGCCGATATAGCTCAGGGGTAGAGCACTTCCATGGTAAGGAAGGGGTCGCCGGTTCAAATCCGGCTATCGGCTCTTGTGATGTTGAAAAAAACCTTGAAGTGCCGAAACATATACTGAAGAGTCGGTTTTCAAGCACTTGAAAATTTAAAACCAACGATTAAAGTAACCAACAAGTCATGGCAAAAGAGAAATTTGAACGTAGCAAACCGCATGTGAACATAGGTACGATTGGGCACGTGGATCACGGCAAGACGACCTTGACGGCTGCCATAACGACGGTGATGGCCAAGCAT
>SLKI01000085.1 GCA_007134695.1 Balneolaceae bacterium | reverse complement strand
CGTCTTTATTTGAGCTGAACCGGGCCTTTGTCCCCCTCATACCATTTGAGCTCTACTTCGATCTCCTGCTGAATCCCTTTCGCTCCCTTGTTTTTCTCCGTGAATTCAAAATCGAGCTTGACCTGCTGCGGCACCTCGATCGTAAGCTCCTGGTCTCCCTGAACTACCGAAACCGAACCGGACTCAACCTTGTCGGCCAGCTCTCGCAGAAACCGGCTTGCCTCTTCACGGGTTTTTAATACTGAACTGTCGAATAGTTTCTTTTTATCAGCCATGATATTTCGGGATTTAATTCTTCAATCAATTCTTGCTTTTATTCATAGTAACCGTCTCCTGTCCAAAAATATCCATTTCTGGGATATGCGTGATACCCCTTCATCATTGGCCATTCCCAATAATGATCCATACCCGGATAAATGGGAAAAGTCGTATCAGGGCCATGATTGACGATAGCGATATCGGCAAAGTCAATTCGGCCGGGAGCAGCAGTGCCGGACACAGTAAATACAAACTGATTTTCCCCGGACCGATTATCCGACCGATCCCAATCCATCACTGCAAAAATGGTAAAAGTATCGTCGGTGCCCATAATTAAAGCTGCTTCAACTCCATGAAGTGCACCTACAGAATGATAAGGAAAAAGAAAAGAGTTATTACCTTCGGTTGGGTCAACAGATGGATTCATCTTTATGCTTGGGTCAAGTAACTTCCAGAGAGCGACATCCAAAGAGTAATCATCCTCTCCTTCTCCAAAATTATATGTTCTAAAAGCATAATGGAAATGGCTGTAGTAGGTTCCGTCATCTCGTCTGTAACAGAAGCACATATCACCCACATCATTGTTTGTCACATTAGAGCTCAGTGCAAACCATACAGGAAAATCACCCCCGGAGGATGCGACCTCCTCGTTCATGAGTGAATCCATTAAAGCGGACTGTTCGGCACTCACTTTGCCTTCCGGTTCTAACTGTGCCATGGCCTCAAGATCCGGCGGATCGTCGCCCCGGTGAATAGGCACCTCAAGCTCATTTTCGATGTAATCAATCGTCTCTTCGCCCACTCTCTCGAGTATATCCACATGAATACCATCTTTAAAGAGATCGGCATCCGATTCTGTAGATGAACTGCAGGATACGCAGAACCATACCAACGTGAATACCATAATGAATAAATGCTGATGCAACGCCTGGAGTTGATTCATTTTACTCCTTTATTTTAAACTGTGTTTTATTAATTAGTTGTACAGTACGTAGTTAGAGTATTTTCTGATCAGGTGAATGGTAATCAAATTATCAGGCAAATTCTTTGTTGAACTCGGACTTGACAAGAACCGGGGAAAAATCGAACACGGTTTCACGCAATAGAAATTTATTAAAGAGACAATCTGTCATATCAATATGCTAGCCAAATCATTGGATCTGGAGAGTAAAGTAGTTGTTTCTCAGTCATAAAATCCTTTAGCTGGGAAGCAGTTGGATCTGTGTATGGAAGGCTGGCGGGATCCATATTTTCGACGTTTCACAGTTAAAAGATCATCCGCATTTTTAATGTCAAAAGAGTGATTTGCTGTAAAAATATACCTGGATAACGGTTATGATTCGAAAATATCGATGCTACGGATTGGCAGTTTTGATCATCGTCTGGTTTGTATCCGGATGTGCACCCATCTACCTGTCGTCTACACACAACACTCCCATGCTGGACAACCAAGGGGATCTGAAAATTTCCGGAAAAGTGGGTTTTAACGGTGGTGAAGTCCAGGCGGCATATGCAGTGAGAGACAACACGCATCTGTTCGGATCCTTTATCAGCAGCATAGATAATTCTGATGCGGATGAAGAAGTCGATTCCTCACAGCATACCTATTTTGAGTTGGGCGGAGGCAGATCGTGGAGGCCCGAAAACTGGCTGGTGATCGAAGCATCGGGCGGCATGGGGCTTGGATCGGGCAGAGGCAGAACCATTTTCCTGGTGGACACATCGTTAGAGAGACATGCAGAAGGCAGTTACATCAAGCCGTTTATGCAATCGAATTTGGCAATCCAGACAAGAGTCATGGACCTCGGATTTGTTAACCGCCTGGCACTGATAAATTTTGATGAGATCACTGAAACCGGGAGAAACCCGGAAATCAACACGGATCCGTCGGGATCGATCTTTTACGAACCCGGGGTGTTTGCGCAACTGGGCTGGGACCGGTTGAAGTTCAATGCACATATGGGATTTTCCCGGCCTCTCGGAAGCCAGCCCGAGTTTGATTACAATCCATTCATGTTAAGTTTCGGAGTGAGTTTCAGGTTCAGTACCCGGTGATGCTCTTTGAATCTGGGCTTGATATAACCAAATCCTGTACGACCTGATTCGCATCTTAGAGCAAGGGTGGCAAACTCAAAAAGTCGCCATACCGAAGCGGCTCCTCTCTGCGGATCAGTTTGTCTTCGGTCGTGTCTGGGAGTATTCGATTCTCGTTTCTGACTGATAGATACGTCCATCCAGCCGTTTGCGTTAGGCAATCAATTCTTGCGTTTATTCATACACACCACCTACTGTATCTGCAAACACCTCAAACGGTAATCGAGCCCTGGAAGCAGGTTTATTGTTTATGCACAGGGTTGTTTTCTCAGGTCAGGCAACCCGAGGTACGGTAGCACTGAGCCATAGGCAAATGCTATCGACATTTACAGGAGTCCCCGACAAATGGATCAAATCATTTTTATAAACCTACATTGATATTTGTCGAAGCCACGCTGTCTGGTCGTTTATCCCGTGGGCTATCATGATTTATTGATATGTACCGCCACTTGCAATTGCAAAGCCCCGTTCGGAGTATAAGTGAAAACCTGTATTAGCTGGCCAATACTCAATACCAGGTGCCAAATTGACCCAGGCGATAGACACAAAGTCTATTCGGCCGGATTCAGCGGTCCCGGACACTGTAAGTAGAAACTCCTCTTCTCCGGTTCGATCATCCGACCGATCCCAGTCCATAACTGCAAAAACGGTAAAAGAATCGTCGCTGCCTATTATTAAGGCTGCTTCAGTACCTCCAAGAGCATCTGAAGAGTGCCATGGAGCGATTTCATCCCAGAAAGCAGTTGGATTCATTCTGAGAGGTCCCGATCGCCAGAGTGCGACGTCCAATGAGTAATCATCCCCTCCTCCCCCATAATTATATGTTCTAAAAGAAAAATGGCGTGGCTGGAGTCTTACTATTCCGTCGTCCCCCTTAACACATGGGCAGTGTCCAGTATCATATTTCTCCACCAAAGCATGAAGAATTCTCCATGCATAAAAATCCCAATGATCGGTTGCCAGTATCTTTTCCATGGAAGAACCATTCAAGTCTTTCTGTCCGCTGCCGGTTTCACTTTCATGACCTGCTTCTACAAGGGCCTCGATATCCGGCGGGTCGTCGCCCCGGTGAATAGGCACCTCCAGCTCATTTTCGATGTAATCAATCGTCTCTTCGCCCACTCTCTCGAGTATATCCACATGAATACCATCTTTAAAGAGATCGGCATCCGATTCCGTAGATGAACTGCAAGAAACGCAGAACCATGCCAACGCGAAAACCATAACGGATAAATACTTATGTAATCCCTGTAATTGACTCATCTTACCTCTCTATTTTTAAACTTTGCTTAATAGATTAACTTTAATTAATTGATTTTTAAAGCAGTACGTAGATTGACTATATACTGAATAGGTGATGGACAATCAAATTTTCAGACAGTTTTTTTTAAGGTATCGTCTACGGGACAGTTCAATTCAGGCTACATTATATCACCAAATTATATTAAAAAGTCAGACTTTCATTGCATTGTGGTTCAGGATTGGTCGACTTCAGTATCGGGTTACTCCAGTAATTCTTCGGCGGCAGCATCTTAATTTTTCGGCGACAGCATTTTACTTCTCCGGCGGCAGAGTTTTACTTCTCCGGCGCCAGAATTTTAATTTCTGCCGTCGCCGTCCCTTAAAAAGATCTCTTCCACGGGTTCTGCTTTTACTCCCGTTCAACCTCCTCCAGCAATACCTCGACGGCACGTTCGAGCTGCTGGTCGACGCCCCGGTCGATTTTACCGGGTTCATTGCGCACCTTGACGTCGGGGTATGTCTGATTGTTCTCCATCCACTCGCCGGACATGTTGCGGGCGCTCACCGGAACCACACCCCAGCGAGTACCGTCGGGCAGCCCCTCCCAGCCTGCGAAACTGCATGTGCCGGGCACCGGCATCCCTACGGTCGGGCCGATCTCCAGTTCGCTATAAGCGCTGGCAAAGCAGTGTCCGTCGGAATATTGAGCTTCGTTGACCAGGCTTAGGGTCGGTTTGGTCCAACGCGAGGTAGGCTCGCCGCCCACATCCTTGTCGGCCGTGGCGTAGGTATTGAAATCGACCCCGGTAAAAAACATCGCAAGATCGGCGACAAGATCTCCTCCGCCGTTAAAGCGCGTATCGACGATCACCCCTTCGCGATCGCTGTACTTGCCGAGCATATCCTGAATCACATTTCTGAACGGGCCGTCGCCCATGCCCGGAATATGCACATAGCCGAGCCGGCCGCCGCTTAACTCATCCACCTCTTTTTCATTGATTCTTACAAAGCGCCGGTAGAGCAGACTCCGCTCCTCGCCCAGGGTGATCGGCTTGACCGTGATCTGCTGCCGGTCGTCCGTTTCCGGATCCAGAACTTCCAGCAGTACAAACGTGTCCGCCTTGCGGTTCAAAAAGCTTGCCACATCCCGGTCGGGGGTCACCGTCTGGCCGTCGATTTTTTCGATAATCATTCCGGGGCGAACGTCAAACGCCGCCTTGTCGAGCGGCCCGCCCTGTATCAACTCGTCGATCAAGATCCCGTCGCCCTGATGGTTGTAGTTCATAAAAATTCCGAGGGATGCGGTCTGGTCCGGGTTCTCGATGCTTCGGCTGAACCGTGCCCCGGCATGAGATACGTTCAGCTCGCCCAGCATCTCCGATACCATTTCAGCAAATTCATAGGAGTTGCCCAGGTGCGGCAGGTACTTTTTGTACTCTTCATACAGCAGGTCCCAGTCATTGCCGTGAAAGGTAGGCTCGTAAAAAATATTTTTAGTCCGTACATAGACGTGCTCAAACATATGCTCACGCTCTTTTTCGGCATCATACCGCATCTCTCCCCGAATCTGAATCGGCGTGGATGACCCGCCCGAGGGGTTCAGTTTTGATATCGAGCCCCGGCTGAGCAGGTACAAGTTCTCCATATCCTCATCCCACTGCAGGCTGCCGGGCCCGGTATTGAGCCTAATCGCCATGCCGGTTTCCCGGGTGCGCAGGTTGGTCTGCCACAAATTGTAATTGTCTTCGAATCGCGCCAGGTAGTAGAGGGTTTCACCATCTTCGGAAAGAACCGCATCACTCAGCGTGCTGGAGTGGATCGTCAGGCGGGCAGTTCTGTCTCTCATCCCATCCCAATCGAACTCAATCTCGCCATTCTCCCGGTCTGTTTCTCCATTTTCATCATTATCATTGCCTCTCAGCTCCTCCACCTGCTGCATAAGTTTGTAGTCCTCCTCACTCAGGTTATACTGATCCCACGCAGCCTGCGAAAAGAACATCGCATACACATCCCGCTCCGACGGGCCGCTTGTGGCGTAACTTCTCATCCCGTCGCGGTTGGTAAACCAAATCATCTGTTTCCCGCCGTTCGTCCACTTTGGCGCCAGATCGTAATAACCGCTCTGCGTCAGGTTGATTCGTTCACTTCCATCAGCCGACAACAGAAGCACTTCGCTGTTATGAAGCACCTTTCGCCACCCCGCCAGCAGCCAGTTGCTGTCCGGGCTCCAGGTAAAATACTGGTCCCCGTCACGCATATGAAACAGGTCCTCCGGGGTGAGCAGGTCAGTCGTGTCTCCCGATTCAAGATCCATCACGCGCAGGGTCCGCCGGCCGGCAATGTAAGCCAGTTTCTCTCCGTCGGGCGAAAACTGAGGCATGTAGTTATCCTCATCGGTCCTTACCAGCGGGGTTTCTTCCAGCAGTGTGGAGCCGAAAAACAGCGGCTCTTCGTCCCGAACGATGGTGGTTTTGTATATGCTCCAACGTCCGTCTCGTTTGCTGGCGTAGACCACGCCGGAGCCGTCCGGTGTGAACGTGACAAACCGCTCCTGTTCCGGAGTATTGGTGATCCGCTTGGTGGTGGTACCATCAACCGAAGTGATAAACACTTCGCCCCTTGCAATAAATGCGATCTCCTTGCCATTGGGCGAAATATCGTACTCCTGTACGCCCCCGTTGATGGTGATAAAGGAGTCGGGGTTCTGCTTGGCCTGGGTCAGGATGGTGACGTCGACCTTTTGCGGCTCCTCCCCCTCCCGCATGGTGTAGAGCTCTCCGTCGTACCCGAACGAAAGCACCCCGCCGCCGTAGCTCAGAAAGCGCACCGGATGGAAGCTGAAATCGGTGAGCTGTTCGCTGCTGCCCGGGTCGACGGACTGTCCGCTGCTCGAGTCGTTTGGCTGTTCACTGCCCGCATCAGTGAGCGACATTTTGTGCACGTTAAAACTACCGCTCTCCTCACTCAGGTAGTAGACCGACTCTTCATCTTCGGAGAACACCGGCTGACGGTTTTCCCCTTCGAACGTAGTGAGCATGGTGTGGCTGTCGACGCCGGCATCGTAGAGCCAGATATCCCGGGCGACGGAAGACCGGTGATGCTTCCGCCATTCATTTTCTCCCCCCTTCTTGTCGTGATAAACCATTCGCTCCCCGTCGCTGCTTACCTGCACATACTCGGCCGGAATGGTAAACACCTGCCCCACTCTGCCGCCTTCGACGGGCACCTTGTAGAGCTCGGGCTGTGATGCGGCCGGGAATTGACGGTGCTGCACATCGTCCTGACGGACTGCGCCAAACAGCACGTGGCTGCCGTCGTGCGAAAAGCTGTAGGGGAGCTCATCATTGGAGTGGAAGGTGAGCCGTTCGGCCGGGCCTCCCTCGGCATTCATCACATAGACATTGAAATTGCCGTAGCGGTCCGAGGCAAACGCGATCCGCTCTCCATCGTGGCTCCAGACCGGCATAAAGTCGTGAGCCTCATGAAATGTAAGCTGATGTGCCGTTCCACCTTCGGAAGAAACCCGGTAGAGGTCTCCCTTATAGGTGAAGGCGATCTGAGAGCCGTCGGGCGAAATGGAGGGATAGCGGATCCATTGCGGGTTGTCTTGCGCGATGACGGCTGTCCAGCCGAACCAGATGAATAAAAACGTTAGCAGAGATTTCATAAAGGGGATTATGGTTTGATGCGGGTGGATGTTGAGGACTATACTTTGGCACTAATTTCTGTTTACTGCCGATAATTTGAAAGTCAAAATCTTTCGCATGTAGCAGTCGTCTCTCACGCAGCAAACGACACCCCCTAACTCAAGCACCAATTGGGCCCTCTCGCACGCAGCATCCAGCCCCCCTCTCACACAACAACCAGCCTCTCACTCGCGCAACTGAACAGCCCGAATCGCAGACGCCTCAATCTCTTCGGGGGTAAAGGGCAGCCGGTGCCACTGATCCTGTGCCCACAAGGTCTTGAACTGATCGTAGTAGTGCGGGGAGTCCGGGTTAGCCGACTGGCCATACAGTAATACGGCATCAGCCACGGGCCGGCCCTCATCAAACCCGACAATTTGCACATAACTGGCGCCGTGAATAACCGGTGTATAGCCCTCCTCCCTGATGTCGGGAGTGACCATCAGGTTTAATGTGTTCTGGCGATTGCCGGATACCGGTATCTGCTCCTCCCCGACGGAGTGGTAGTGGAGTTCGCCCCAGGGTTGGTCAATGGCAATATCCAGCTCTCTCAGTTTCAAAATGGCGCCGGCCAGTGCCTGCTGTAAAGACGTTTTGACTTCCGCATCAGACAGATTGGGCTCGGCGGGAGTTCGCAGCGGCTCATCCGGGTTGAAGGGAGCACTCCACAAATTTTCTATTTGTGATGTGTGCGCCCAGAACTCCCGAAACAGATGGGCTCCCTGGGCGTTTTGATGGTGCCGTCCATCCCAGCCGCTCAATACAGTGCAGGCTTCACCGATATCGACCGTCTCGTTCGCCGATAATGAAACCATGTTACCACTCTGGCAGAGCTGTTCGACAGCATCGAGCATCAGTTCGGCCGCACGGTTGTGGTTGCCATACCCCGGGTACTCCGGATGGCCAAACACCAGGGCTTTAATCATCTCGCGGTTCATCCGGTCGCCGGGCAATCCGTCTCTCCCCGCAAGCCGCTCATCGATGACGCGCAGCCCGGACTGGGCTCTCAATGACATACTGCTCTCTTCACCGCCGTTGACAGATGGCAGACCGGTAATCGGCTCGTTGACATTCGTCAGCCAGTATGAATTGTTGCTGTTGGCCGTGTAGTCTGCCCGTTTCAAATCGGGAAGCAAGCTGGCCGGCAAAACCCCCTGCTGGGGAGAATCGGGATCGGTGCGGGGTGTGCACTCATGAGTGGAGCCGTCGAGAGTTACAATACCTCCATCGGTAAACTGCCGGGCTATTTCCGAGTTGATGCAGTTCTCAAACATCTCGTCGGTGACGTATGCTTTGATTGAGTAGTCCGCATAGAGAGATTGACCCTCCTCATCAGCTGCCAGGGTATTCACCCAGGGGATCCCCATCACCGATCTCAGGCTTTCATACACCTCATCAACGTTTTCCGCCTTCCCAATCCGGAGCCACTGCTCCATCACTCGATAATTGTTTCGGTTCATGTCGGTGAGCGCAAAGGCGGTATCCGTCGTCCATTCCATGCCGCTTCTTTCTACCACCGGGCCAAATCCGGTTGTGTAAAACGCACGGGTTTCGCGGGCCAGATCTCCATTTTCATCTTTCCATTCAATCGTCACCGAATCGACCTGCATCTCAAACTCCTCGCCATCCACAATATAGGTGGTCGGAGAACCTGGTGAGAGTTCCAGTTCCCGAACAACATACCGTGCGCCCGTCGACACCGTATGGCTCCAGGCCATCGATCGATTAAATCCTATGATAATGACCGGAATGCCTCCATATGTTACACCCATGACGTTCAACTCTCCCGGGATATTGAGATGCGCCTGGTAGAATTGATGGATATTCCCCCACATCCAGTGTGGATTTCCGAAGAGCAGCCCGCTGTTGTTGTCGGTCGACTCTTTTCCAAAAGCCCAGGCATTGCTTCCGATGCCGCCGTTGTCTCCGATTCCGCTGGTGCTGCTGATTCCTTCGGTGTCGCCGTTGTCGCGAGAGATGTTGTTACCGGTGCTTCCGGCTATTCCGGTACTTCCATTGCCTGATGGGGTGTCAAACTCGTCCCGATCCATCTTCTCGTGCTTTTTGGCAGATTCAGAACCCGTTAATTCCGGCGGCTGAGCATTCGCCACCGGCCCGGACATCACGCTGCCGGAGACAAGACGAGCAATCTGGTTGTACCACAAGTAGAGATCCTCCTCTGTGACGGGGCGGAGCCATTCCGCATTTCGGCAGGCATCCGGAAGCTGATCGGGCCCGAGTTCCCGGTAATACCGGTTGATGCCGTCGGCGTAGCCTCTCGTCAACTCGACAACCTCCTCGGGGCCTTGATAAAAGGCGTTGGCAATCTGCTCTTTATCGAACTGAGATCTGAAATAGAAATCGGACTCTTTCGCAGGAATAGTGCCGAGGGATCCTACCTGAACCGGCTCATCCGGGCCAAAATAACGAGAATATTCGCCGTTTATCTGGACCATCTTTTCAAGAAACATGCAGTAGTTATCCTCCGCATAGGAATACCCGATACCGTAGCCGAGACTTGCATAATCATCGGCCTGAACATGGGGAATACCAAACTCGGTTCGGGTGATCTCAACATCATAGCGCTCTGACGGCGAGTCGGTACAACCAACCAAAAGAAGTGCGAAAAACAGATACAATGCCTGGCGAAAATTTATCATAATAACTTTTTGAAAATTAGCTTGTATGTAACTTTAAATCGGGAAGAAGATCTGTTCCGACCTGCCCGACAGGCTGTTACGTATGTAAATATCACATGTTACAAAACAGTCTGAACTCATTTTTTACAAATCAATTTACTCCACCCACTCGAAAATGAAAAGCCGGCAGTATAGCTGCCGACTTGTAGAACACCTGCTCTTTTTTTAATGTCGTTAGAGTAGTTGACCGCAAAATTATAACTGAATTACAGTTATGAATCGAAGAGTTCGATGGCTCGGGTTGGCAGTGCTGGCAATCGTCTGGCTACTATCCGGATGCGCCCCCATCTACCTGCCCTCTACACCCAACACGCCGATGCTGGAGAGCGAAGGGGATCTGAAACTGTCCGGGAAGGTGGGTATAAACGGCGGTGAAATTCAGGCGGCGTATGCCCTCAGAGACAACACGCATCTGTTCGGATCATTCATCAGCAGTATGGATAATTCTGATGCGGACGAAGAGGTCGACTCATCTCAGCACACCTATTTTGAGCTCGGAGGCGGCCGATCCTGGCGGCCCGAAAACTGGCTGGTGCTCGAGGCATCGGGCGGCATGGGAGTTGGATCGGGAAGAGGCCGAAGCATTTTCCTGCTGGACACATCGTTTGAAAGGCATGCCGAAGGCAATTACATCAAACCGTTTGTGCAAACCAATTTGGCGATCCAGACAAGAGTGTTGGACTTCGGGTTTGTAAACCGTCTTTCTCTGATCAATTTTGATGAGATCACCGAAACCGGGAGAGACCCGGAATTGAACACCGACCCGTCGGGATCACTCTTTTACGAACCCGGGATATATACGCAGCTGGGCTGGGACCGGTTGAAATTTAATGCCCACCTGGGAATGTCCCGGCCCCTCGGCAACACCCCCGAGTTTGACCACAATGCACTTATATTAAGCTTCGGGGTGAACTACAGGTTCAGTGTGCGGTGAGGTTGTAATAACAGCCCCGGCAGGTATTGCTCATAGTATGTAATGGTTGGTTTCTATAGTTGCCTTTGAAATTTCATCGTCACTTTTCAAGCGCTGCTCGATCCCACTCTCCCAGATCGGCTGCAGCATCGTATGTAGACTGTAGAAATTTAAGCAGCACGGCATCGGGGTTTTCTGCAGATTGCACATCTCGATATGGCAGTACAAATTCACCCAGCTCTTCGTGATAGTAAGCGGAATCCGGTTTGACCTCTGCCGAACTGTATCCATCAGGCGCCGGATAGGCGTAGGAATAAAATGCGGGTTCGCCCAAACCGGGCCCGGCCCAGAATCCTGCACTTGAAAGCTCGTGCGAGTACGCCTCCTCCATCACCCAGTCTGCACAGTTGGGGACGCCACCCGGATGTTTGGGGGCCTTTCTGCCCGAAAATCTGGTGACTGCAAGATCAAACGCACCCCAGAAAAAGTGGACCGGGCTTACTTTGCCGATAAATTCGGCACGGAATTTTGTTAAAACCCGGTTCATCTGAACAAGAGCCTTCCAGAAATGATGGACAGCATCAGCATCATAGCTTGTATGGGTGGTATCTTCCTCAAATGGAATGGCAATTTCCACTTCAACCGGCCGTGTAAATATCTTCACTTTAATCCCCAGATCCTGAAGCGCCTTCATGGTTTTGGCGTAAAAGTCTGCGACCGACATCGGCTCAAGATCAAAAGATCGCCGTGCCCCGTTTGATGTGGATATCTCCAGCTTGTGATCGATAAAGTTGAAATCGATTTCGAACGTAAAGTTTTCGGTTGGGATTGGTGAAGTAGTTAATCCATTCGAAGAAACATACAGCGTGGAACCCCAGGAATGATTGATCCACGGCGAGAGTTCAAGCCGAATCTTGCCGATAACCTGGCTCCACATATGAACCGTTGTCAACGTGTCTTCCCACTTGTCGGGTGACGGCAGTTCGGGCCAGTGGTTCGAATTGTTTGCCGTTGATGTTGTCATCATCTCCTCACGGTTAAATTTTTGAATATTATTGGATGCATTTGCGATGTAAAATTAGACCTCTTTTGCCTGGGACACCATTGTCAAGATCCGGCTCCGCGAAATTTCAATGTCCGGACTCCAGAGCAATGACGAGATATCAGAGCCGGCCGGGGATGAAACATCACGATGACCCAACATGTTAAACAGCTCCTCCAACACCGACTGATTAACCCGAATGTTTAATCAGAAGCAGCGTGCAGTCATCATCAAATTGTGAGCCGTGATGTTGATCAATAACCTGTTTTAATATAAGCCCGGATAACTCCTTCGGACTTTTTTCTGAATGCTCCCTGATGTACTGTTCGACCAGCTTATAGAAATGTTCTGTTTCCCTGACAGTTCCGTCTGAATCTCTTGTTTCAACCAATCCGTCGGAATAGAGGATGAGCCAGTCATTCGGCTCGATGGTGACTTCATCAATTCCAGGTTCAATCTGACGAGTCATGCCCATCGCCACTCCAGGGACCTTGATCTCGTTCAGTTTTCCAGGCTCGGACTGATAGTGTAACAGCGGCATATGGCCGGCATTTAAAACGATCCCTTTACCGGAAAGCCGGTCGACGATCACGCCCCCCAACGTGGCAAATATGGAGCGCTCCGAATGGGAGTAGAGCTGCGAGTTGAGTCTGCTTATGAACTCTTCGGGCCGGCTGGAATGATCAAACTGATGCTCCAGTCCGCTTTTTAACATCACCATCAGTAATCCGGCACCAAATCCATGACCGGATACATCTCCTACGATTCCGATGATTTTATCATGCTTTTCATCCAGATAGAAAAAATCACCCCCCAGCTTTTTTGCCGGTTGCGAGACAGCATAGGTTTGCAAAGCGCCGGAGTCCAGAGAAGTTGGTTTCAGAAAATCATTTTGAATTTTAGAAGCAAAATCGACTTCAGCGTCTGTTCGGGCCTTCTGATCTGCAATGATTCTGGTTGCACTTAAAAGTTGTTTTCCTCCCAATGTTGCGACAACGGCCGACACGACGATCAAACCGATTTCAAAAAAACCTTCTACAGGTGTAACCTCGACAAACTCCTGGTATGCAAATACAGGAATCATCAGCAAGATCATGATAGGTAAGAGGTATTTGTTATAGATTTTTCGGGATGATGGAAATAGTATGCTGCCGTAGCCAATTACAACCATTACATATACAAACAGGATCAAGGCGAAAGATCCGTAATGAATCCAGGGATAACTGAATTCCGGCAATGTACCTATTGCAACCAGAACCGGAAGCAGGCCGATGAACGCAATGGCACCGATAACTCGAAACCGATCTTTTAATGAGGCATCATAATAGGGCTGAAACAGTTTCTCTTCGATCTCCAGATAACCGATTTCCTTGAAGAAATCTCTTGTGGCGAGCCAGAATGCCAGGCCGGCAATAATCAATGGAGCGATAAAGTACTTGACGATCTGGGCAGCTGACGGTGACAGTAATCGTTCCGAAAAGCCGGCGAGGAATCCAAAAAGAAATGAGAGGAGAAAAACGACAAACATTACCTTTAAGATCTGCTTCAATGACCCCATAAAAACCCGACAGCTTTTTTTTAAATGTGCCCCCAAGATCGACAATATTCACTCTTTATACCAAAAACGTTCCAAGTGAACTGTGAGCATTGGAAAGAACTGCGCGGCAATTCGGCAGCAAACCCGAAATTGACCACAAAGCACTTATGTTAAGCTTCGGGGTGAACTACAGGTTTAGTGTGAGGTGAGGTACTTGTATTTTGACTAGTGAAGCCCGAATAATATTACGGCACTCTCCCACTTATCGAAGCGACAGCACCTTCACCTTCTGCAGTGTTACTTTCAATAGTGTCGCCATCATCTCCGTTCGACTGTGATTTCCCAAGGCTGGACTTACCGCTTCAACAACTGCAATAGGAATTAGACTCTCACTAGCCTGGGTTTCAGAAAGCAATAGAGCTACCCTTTCTGTCGGTTCATAGTTGGCATTAGAATCGAGTAGCAATGCATCTGTTTGCATACATGCCGTTAAAAGAAGAGGACTCAAAAACGTTAATATGAAAACTTTCGAGTTCATGACCCATCTTAATAAGCAGGACTCAATACTCTTTGGTATCAAGTCTAAATAATGGCACCTGAGATCTATTTAATAAAATTATTTGTCATTAAAAACAAAATAATCTGCCTGTTGTCCATAATCTGAACAATTTTACAAAATACGGACTAATCTCTCCTACCTATACAACAATTCCATATCCGGCTTTTCGGTGCAGTAGTAATGCACCCACACGTAGAGGTGATGGAACGCTGCCGCTACTAAGGCCGCCATTGAGTTGCTGAGCAGTGCTATCGCCCACAGGATTAAGAATCCGTAGACATACATCGCATTTCCGCTCCAGGCGAATGCACCTTTGTTTTCCAGCGGCATTTCGCGGTACTTTTTTCGGAAGTGATCACCACCCATCGCCCGCTTGATGCCAAAATAATGCGCGGTAGACCATAACGTATAAACGCTGGGTATCAAGAGCACAAAACCTATGGTCATGGAGAGCCCCAGTGCAACAGGCAGAGAGTCGAAATCAGCCACTCCCAACCCAATCAGAGTAAGCGGTCTTGCGGCCAACAGAGGCAGAAATATGAAACCCCAAACCGTCAAATCCCACTCCCCGAACCACCGTGTCAATAGATTCCATTGCAACTGAGCTCGCCACCCGGCCCAGGTAACAACCTGATGGGTGATGCCAACCAATATAGTCAACCAGAACCATCCGGTAACCGTTATTCCTAACCAAGCATCTTCACTGGTGATGTGTTCTGACCCAAAGTAAACTGCTCCGACCAGAACAATTAAGACCGCCAAATGGCCAGCCTGTCCTTTCAAAAAGTATCCGGACGGTAGTTGCAT
>SLKI01000021.1 GCA_007134695.1 Balneolaceae bacterium | reverse complement strand
CGGCTGATGGGTCGGCCCATCCTCTCCGAGCCCGATACTGTCATGCGTCAACACAAAGATGGAGGGTATTTTTGAGAGAGCGGCAATTCGAATAGCCGGCCGGCAATAATCGGAAAAGATCAAAAAAGTGCCCCCATAAGGGATAATTCCACTGTGAAGTGCCATCCCGTTGAGAGCGGCCGCCATCGCATGCTCCCGAACACCGTAATGAACATTTCGTCCCGAGCGCGATCCGGGTTGAAACAGTCCATAGTCGCTCAACTCCGTCTTGTTACTGCCGGTCAGATCGGCCGACCCGCCAACCAGCTGAGGTATCCGGGGTGCTATCTGGTTGAGCACACTGCCAGAAGCTTTGCGAGTAGCCATTCCTTTCGGATCCGGATCAAATACGGGAAGATAATTTTCCAGCTCCTCCGGCAACTCCCGGTACAAATATTTTCGAAAGAGCGCTGCCTGTTCCGGGTTACGTTTTTCAAGAGACTCAACTTTACGATTCCACTCCTCCTCAGCCTTTCTTCCGTTTTCTATTGCACGACGATAAAACTCAAGCACCTCATCCGGAATGGTAAACGGCTGGCCGGCTTCCCATCCAAGCCTCTCTTTGGTTAATTTGACCTCTTCGGTACCCAGCGGTGCACCGTGTGAATCTGCACTATCCTGTTTATTGGGACTGCCGAAGCCGATATGCGTACGGCAAATAATGAGAGAGGGGCGATCCTCGGTTTGTCTGGCGGCCTCGATCGCCTGTTCAAGCTGGGAATGGTCGTGTCCGTCTACCTCAATGGTGTGCCAGTTGTATGCAGAAAATCGTGAAGCTACATCTTCGGTAAAAGCCAGGTCGGTTGAACCGTCGATCGTGATCCGGTTGGAATCGTAGAGATAGACAATCTTGCCAAGTTTCTGATGGCCTGCAAAAGAGGCCGCTTCGTGGGAGATCCCTTCCATCAAATCCCCGTCACTGACAATACCATAGATGTAATGGTCCACCAGGCTCTTCTCGCTTTTGTTGAACATTTCGGCCAGATGTGCTTCGGCCATCGCCATCCCGATACCTGTAGCAAACCCCTGTCCCAGAGGCCCTGTCGTAGTCTCCACTCCGGGAGTCCAGCCATACTCCGGATGGCCGGGAGTTTTACTGTGCAGCTGCCGGAAATTCTTCAGCTCTTTCAAAGATAGATCATACCCTGTCAGATGCAGCAGACTGTAAAGTAGCATCGAGCCGTGACCCGCAGAAAGGATAAATCGGTCCCGGTTAAACCATTCGGGGTTGGAAGGATTGTGTCGAAGAAATTTGGTCCAGAGGATGAAAGCAGCGTCAGCCATTCCCATCGGCATTCCCGGATGGCCGGATTGCGCCGCCTCAACAGCATCCATTGCAAGAGTTCTCAGGGTATTTACACACTGGCGAGTCAGTTTGTCGGTTTCTGCCATAGATCAAAAATGGGTCGGTTCTGGTCTGATGTGAGGATAGATTCAAGAGTGAAGATAGCCGAACTCAAAGCATAAAAAAAGCCCCGGTTACCGGGGCTTTTTAACATTGCTATAAAACGTTAATTCGTATGAATCTTTAGAATCCCGGGCACTCCAGCTCATATTCCATTGTATGGAGAGCCGGATCGCGGAACTCACCGTAAGCGGCGTTCTCATAGGCCGCACACGCTTCATCAATCATTTCGAGACCTTTGTAGGCGATACCCAGCTCAAAGTAGATTTTGGCCCGGTCGGTAACCCCGCCATCCTCCAGTTCCAGTGAGCGGTTGGCGTACTCGATCGCCCGTCGATGCTCTCCAATAAAATTGAGTGCTTCGGCAAACCGATAATGCACATCCTTGTTGTTTGGTGTGTATCGTTCAGCCTGTTCCAGCCGGACCAGCGCGTCATTGTAATTTTCCTGTTCGATAAGCTGCGCAGCTCTGTAGACCAACTCGGCTCCGGCACGCCTCTGTGAACGGTTTACGTTCTCGGTGTCGCCAACCTGCTGACCCACCTCAATCGCTCTGTCAAATGCATCGATCACCTCATCCAGCGGTCGGTCCATGTTGTTAAGAACAATCGCCCGCTGATAATAAGCCAGAGCGTAATTCTCGTTCAACTCAATAGCGCGGTCCAGGCTGGAGAGTGCATCCTCAAATCGCTCCTGCTGGAACTGGATTACCGACTTGAAGTAGTGTATCTGCGGAATCACATGTCTTGATTGGCTGCTTACCTGATTATCTCCAAATTCGTCACCGGCAGCTGCAGCCTCTTCAAAATACTGGATAGACCGGTCGGCCGCATCCAGATTACGTCCGCTTCGAGCTTCCTGGAACACATTGGAGGCACGGCTCAAATAGACGCGGGGGAGCTGCTGCTCAATCAGATCGACAATATCTTCACAATCTTCGCACTCATCCGAACTTGCAATTTCATATGCTTCCCGATACATCTCGATGGCGTCCAGAAACTGTTGCCCGCCCGCCAGTTCTCTGGCATCGTTATACAGCATAACCGCTTCGGCCCTGGCTTCCTGTGCATTGGCTTCCATCGGCATTGCCGAAACGATCAGGAGTAAAGCTGCGGCTTTTGAAAATATTCGACTCACGTTTTTCATAACTACGATTTTTGGTTAACTCATTCTTGTCAAAACAGTCGGGCGGAGCACGCACCCTGAAACATCAGAACAGCGAAATCAGATCCACATATTATTAACGAACTCAACAACTCTGATATTTCAACGCTTAAACCCTGTGCTCCGGAACGCGACAAAATTAATGAAAATTGAGAATTAATCTAATCCTAAAACATATTCTTCCGATAGATATTGTTTGAGGAAGTTTCATCGGCTCAAATTACCCTCTCAATAGTATATACGCTATCTGTATGGATCGGTTCCTTGCTGTTATTCGTCCGGGCTCTCAAATGAAACAGCTCCCTGCAATGAATCACATGGATCTCAATTAGTAACGGTCAGAACGAGAAGTTCGGCTCGGGCTCATGCGTCTTGTAATATTCGAGTATGATATTGACCGCCTCTTCGTAATCATCGGTAAGGCGGACCAGGTCCAGATCTTTCGGGCCGATCAGCCCCTGATCTTGCAGATGCTTCTTGAGCCATTCAAAGAGCCCGCCCCAATACTCTGTGCCGACAAGAACAACCGGAATAAAATCGATTTTGCGAGTCTGTATGAGTGT
Organism: Balneolaceae bacterium; assembly: GCA_007134695.1. Lineage (GTDB taxonomy): Bacteria > Bacteroidota > Rhodothermia > Balneolales > Balneolaceae > SLK101. The sequence goes on along the minus strand of SLKI01000021.1, from coordinate 11,679 downwards.
CAGGCACTCGAAAACCTCATCCAGCGTACCGAACCCTCCGGGAAAGACCACAAATCCCTGAGCATACTTGACGAACATCACTTTTCGAACAAAGAAATATTTGAAATTGATCTCGTAGTCGGCGTGAACATATTCATTCACGCCCTGTTCGAAAGGTAGTTCAATACCAAGACCGACCGATTTTCCTCCGGCGCGATTAGCCCCCAGGTTGGCAGCCTCCATAATACCGGGACCACCACCGGTAATGACACCAAACCCGTTTTTAGATATCATTTCGGCCGTTTTAACCGCCATTTCATAATACCGGCTCTTCGGTTTCATACGGGCAGAACCAAAGATGGAGATGCAGGGCCCGACCTGAAGCAGTTTATCGTAGCCGTCAACAAATTCTCCCATTATTTTAAAAATACTCCAGAGGTCGTGACTTGTATCTTCTTTAAATCGTTCTGGCATCGTCGTATATGTTTAATCTTTGGTTTAGTGAGTCCCCAGATCAACCCGGAGCTGTATACCCGGCATTCCATGCCCTGTCAGGGTCGGGCCGACCGTCGTCCTGGCTGAAAGGTCGTCGGAAACGTCGAAAGATCGCATATGGGCAAACACATAGGCATCAAGAGCATTCAGGCCATAAGCTAACGCCATCAGAATATAGCTGAAATCACGCTGATTCCTCAAACTGTCGCGGTTCTGCCTGAGCTGTTGCGGAGTCAGCCCATCGGGGACAAAGTTGGGAGTTTCACCATATTTGAAGTCCGTTTCATCTCCTCTCGTTTCATTGTAATAAGCTGCCCGGTACCCTCGATATTGTTCAGTTAAATAGTAGTTGTAATAGCCCAGCCCGGCAAAAAGTCCATAAATGATCGGAACTTTCCAGGCTTGCCTGTTGGTCACCTGGCCCCATCCGGGGATCATCAGCGACTTGTAGAGGACGCTCCTCGGTTCGGGATACTCTTCCCGGCCGTCCTCATCATCTTCCGCCATCGACAACAGTTTGTGGCTCTCATATCCGGAATTGGCCAGCCGAAGCTGAAGCAGAAAATAGTCTTCGGGAATCAACGATTCAGACTGAACCGATTCAGGGGATTGGGCGGAGACGTTAAAAGGTACAACTGCCGCTGCGAGCCACGCAGTAGATAAGATCAGCAGAAAGCCGGCGGAAATATCAATCGATCTTCTCAAACATCTGCAGAATACGTTCCAGGTCGTCATCCGAGTAGTATGAAATCCTGATCTCGCCTCCATTTTTCTTCTCATTGATTTCGACGCGGGTACTCAATGTACGTTTGAGGCGCTCGGAAATTTCCTTCAGAAACGGATTTTCCTTCTCTGACGACTTCTTTCGTCGCTTTTTACTTTTATTCTTTTTCTCGAGGGACCGTGCCAGATCTTCTACTTCCCTTACCGAAAGATTGTGTTCGATGATCTGTTCCAGAAGCTTATTTTGCACCGATTCATCCTTCACATTGATGAGTGCCCTGGCGTGCCCGGTAGTAATCTGCTCATCCCGGAGAGCTGCCTGGATGAAGTCCGGCAGAGTCAGCAGCCGCAACATATTGGTAACCGTCGTCCGATTCTTCCCTACCTTTTCGGCCACTTCGGCTTGTGTCTGCCCCATCTCCTCCATCAGCCGCTGATATCCCATAGCGATTTCAAGTGGATTAAGGTCCTCCCGCTGAATATTTTCGATGAGTGCAAGCGTCAGAATGTGTTCGTCGTCGACTTCGCGGATATAGGCGGGTATCTTCTCCTTACCGGCGAGTTTACAGGCTCTCAGCCGCCTTTCACCGCTAATCAGTTCAAACCGCTTCTCCCCGAGATAACGGACCGTTACAGGTTGGATCAAACCGTGCTGATTGATCGAAGCTGCAAGTTCCTCGATTCGATCGCCATCAAAATCTTTGCGGGGCTGGTTCGGGTTCGGGCGGATATGGTTGACCGGGATCTCCAGAACGATATTGGCCTTTTCCGCCGGGTCGATCGGCACGGCAGTACGTGTCGGCTGGTTTCCGGAGCTGTCGCTCCTGCTCTCCTCATCCTGGTATTCAGGAAAGAAAGCGCCGAGACCTCTGCCTAAGACTTTCTTGCTCATTCTGTTCCTCTCAGTTGGTCAGAACCGTACTGTTTTTGAACAATTTCTTATTTCGCTTGATAATCTCCCTGGCCAGAGAGAGATAGTTCTTTGCCCCGGCACTTGTTGCATCATACAGGAGTGCGGGTTTCCCGAAACTGGGAGCTTCGGCCAGCCGGACGTTCCGGGTGATCACCGTCTTTAAAACCCGGTCATCGAAATATCGTTTAACCTCTTCCGCCACCTGGTTGGAAAGCCGGGTTCGGGTATCGTACATCGTCATCAGTACCCCTTCAATCTCCAGGTCTGGATTCAGATGCTGACGAACAATTTTGATGGTGTTGAGAAGCTGTCCCAGCCCTTCCAGCGCAAAATATTCGCACTGAACCGGGATCAATACCGAGTCCGATGCGGTAAGTGAATTGATGGTCAGCAGCCCGAGTGAAGGAGGGCAATCGATAATGATAAAATCATACTTGTCACGCAGTGATTCGATGGCATTTGTCAGAATTCTTTCGCGGCCTTTCCGGTCGACCATCTCAATCTCTGCTCCCACCAGATTGATATGAGAAGGCAGCAGGTCGAGAAAAGGAAGTTCGGTCTCAAGGACCGCTTCGGAAGCTTCCGCTCCACCGATCATCACCTCATAGACCGACGTAACGACCGACCTCGGCTCGATGCCCAGGCCGCTGGTCGTATTGCTCTGCGGATCGACATCAATCAGTAGTGTCGGGTGTTCTATGGCAGCCAGGCTGGCGGCCAGATTGATCGAGGTTGTCGTTTTGCCAACCCCGCCTTTCTGGTTTGCAATAGATATTACTTTGCCCATCGAATAAATCTGAATTGGGAGAACGGAAAATCCAGATTTTCACGTCTTTTCACGATCTCCTGTTAGAAGCTGTTTTCAATATAATCTGTAGCAGGTTGGCAAACAAAAGAAGTTATACACATCAAATAATTATCGAAATAACTATTTAACTAAATGGTGTGCAAATACTTAAGTCATTCCTACATAGAGATGACAGATCTGGATATTCCACACACGACACATAAATGACACATACCTCGGGCAGGCGTCAATTCTGGCTTCCGGTAAGATGGAGGTTTCTCATTCGGTCGTACCGCCCTTCGATACTCTGCAGAGGACGGAGCCTTTCAAAACTGCTGTGAAAGATGGAGTCAAAAGCGGCAGCATTTTCTCCGCCGGCCTCAAATCGGTCATAGAAATGCAACTCCTGGTTATTGTCGACCCAGGGTTGTAGTGCGCTCGGGGTACTCTCCATGCTGATTTCAAAAGAAGAGGAAGAGCTTCCGCCAACCGTAGCCTGGCCCGACGAAGACTCTTGCTGGACCGGTGCGTTACTCTGCTGTTCAGATGCAGTGAATTGATTTTCAAAAATCAAGAACGCTCCGGAGATAAAGATCACCAGGAAGGTAGCTGCCGCACTGATATAAAAAGTTTGTGAGCGGTTGTCAGAATTTTTTTTATAGTGGTCGCATGCGTCCTGCAGAATCTGCTCGGTCACAAAGTCCGGAGGGCTGAATCTTGGCAGATCGGCCAGTCGCTGATTGACTTTTCTGAGACTCTCAACTTCGATTAGGAGGTTTTCATCCTCCATCATCTTTTTCTCGAACAACATCTCTTCAGAAGGATCCATCTCCTTCATCAGATAGCGAATACAGGCATTCTCGTCAAAGGTCATACCTTATTGGACTCACTTTTTTGTTCCTGGTCAAACATCTTTCTCAGGTTGATTAACGCATACCGCATACGTCCTAGTGCGGTGTTGATCGAAACATCTGTTAATTCTGCGATCTCTTTGAAAGGCATTTCGTAATAATGCCTCAGCATCACAACCGTTCGCTGCTCCTCGGGGAGACTGGATATATGCTTCATCAGGCTCTCCTTCGATTCGCTGAGTTCAAGCTCCTCCTGCTGTCCGACCTGATCTTCGTCCGGAAGTCTGTCGTAGTAGTCGGTCTTGGACTCATCGTCGTACTGATTGCTAACGTCGACAAATCGCTTTTGTTTTCTGATGTAGTCGATTGTAGCGTTGTGTGCAATTCTCATCACCCAGGCGATCCACTTCCCTTGTTCATTGTAGGTGTCGTCCATCTTGGTGATCACCTTAGTGAAGGTCTCCTGAAAAATGTCGTTGGCGATCTCCCCGTTGTTGATCATGCTGTAAATGTAGGAATAAACTTTCGCCTGATGACGATTCATCAACTCCCGAAACGCCTGTTCGTCTCCCTTCTTGCGGTACATTCGTACCAGTTCCCGATCTTCCAGCTTTGTGTATTTGCTTGGAATATGTTCTGCTTTATCCAGTTTCATAATGGTATAAGTTAATGAATTTAAGCCAAATCTGCGCCACGGACTTTGTTTTAAAATGTAACAAGTGCCCGTCGTGCGCCTCTCATAATGAATAGTTGAAAAAACTGTGCCATACCTAGTCTTTCCTGTCAAAATGGGTTAAATGACCAGATAACTGCCATTCTGCAAGGAGTAAGACCGCACCGTTTTGTTATAACTGCAGATTCGATTCTATTCGAATCCTTTACGACTTCTAAACTTCTAACTATAATATGGGATCAATGTTTCTGATTGTAAATAACATCTTGATGCGAGAGTGAACTCAACCTCTCTTTGATGGATGGTTACCTATCTGTAAAGCTTACTTATCCCTGAATCATTCACTGATTTTGAAAATAATCATGGATCGCTTTCCCTGTTTTTTTACCTGCCGCCTCCTGCAGCTCATCCAGCGTTGCATTTGAAACCTGCCGGACTGAACCAAATTTTCGCAACAACATATCAGCACGTTTCTCCCCCACCCCATCGATCTCATGCAGTTCAGTTCGAAATGTTCGTCTGGACCGTTTTCTCTTGTGAAAATCGACAGCAAATCGATGGGCTTCGTCACGAATACGCTGCAACAGCTTGAGGGCTGATGAGGTCTTGGGAATCATTACAGGGTCCGGGTAGCCGGGCAGAAACACCTCCTCAAGCCGTTTGGCCAGGGCGATCAGGTCGAAACTTTCCGCCGCTCCGATCTCTTCCAGTCCTTTACGTGCGATGTTAAGCTGTCCCTTTCCCCCGTCCAGGACCACCAGGTCGGGAAGATGCTCATCCTGCTCGCCGGCACGTTTATACCTGCGCTGTACCACCTCTTTCATCGAAGCGTAGTCATCGGCCCCGGTAACCGTTTTGATGTGAAAACGTTTGTAGTTCTTCTTGCTCGGTTTGCCATCGATAAAGCAGACCATCGATGCGACCGAATCAGTTCCCTGAAGGTTGGAGATGTCGAAACATTCAATTCTCCGGGGAAGTCTTTGCAGGCGCAAGTGATCTTGCAGGTCCTTGATCGCCTGCGGAATTCGCTGCCGTTCCGCCTTCGCTTTTTCAATCTTGAGCTCGCCAAGAGTCAGGCGTGCATTGGAGAAGGCAAGATTCACCATCTGCCTCTTCTCCCCGATTTTAGGCCGGTGAATCGGAACTTTTCTGCCCATCTGCTTCCACAACAGTTCAAGAAGCGGGTCGGGCTCGGGCAGATCGTGGCTCACATACACTTCGTCGGGAAAAGCACCGGCAAACTGTCCCGTATAGTATTCTTCAACAAAAGATTGCAGAATCTGCGGCTCCTCCAGGTCCCGAATGTTTTTCAGATAGCGATGGAATTTGCCGATCAGTTTTCCCTCTCGAACCTTGAAAAGGACTCCGCACGCCTCGTTCATCTCCGGGTCGGTTGCCACTGCAAACAGATCGCGATTCACCTGCCGGTCGGAAACCATCTTCATTTTCCGGTTGTATTTCTCCAGCGACTCGACAGAATCTCTCAGCCGGGCGGCCTCCTCAAATGCCAGGGCGTCCGAAGCGATCTGCATCTCCTCCTTCAGATTGCGGATCAGCTCTTCAGTCTTCCCGTTGAGCAGACGCTCTACCTTATCCATGATATCCCGGTAAATTTCCGGATCGAGATCACCGGAACAGCTTTTCAGATAATCGTCGAAACAGGATCCCCACTTCGGTGCACCCCTGGTTTTATCAACCATTCGGGGAGAAACTGCACAGGTACAAAGCCCGAAGGTGGTTCGAATCGTCTCAAGCATCCGCCTCATATGCCCAACATGATCGTAAGGACCGAAATATTTACTACCGTCACGATCGACCGTACGGGTGGGATAAACCCTTGGACGATCCTCTTTTGTCAAACAGATGTAAGGGTAGGTTTTATCATCTCGATACATCACGTTGTATCGGGGCTGATGGCGTTTAATCAGATTATTTTCAAGAATCAGCGCCTCAGCTTCCGAATCGGTGACGATCACTTCCAGATCGTCAATTTTGGAGATCATAAGCCTGAGTCTACCATCCTGATTTCTCGATGACTGAAAATAGGAACGGACACGGTTTCTCAACCTCTTCGCCTTGCCTACATACAGGATACTCCCCCCCTTGTCTTTGAACTGATAGACGCCGGGAGATTGCGGCAGATGGTCTATTTTCTCTTTCAGCATCGTATTTCGGGCATTGCACAATCTATTTTCTCAATGATGTAAAAAAATACGAAATTGAAAGCTCACCTTTTTACTGCCGGCAAGTTACCGGCCGTATTATCGATCAATTCCGTATTGTTACATCCGGTTCGAACTTTCATCTTATCTCTTCACAGCTGCAAATAGTATATGAAGACGACCAGATCCTGGTCGTCAACAAACCGCCCGGCCTGCTCTCCCAAAAAGACCGGACTGGAGAGGCCGACCTGCTTACACTCTGCAAAAAGAAAATTGCAGGGAATAAAGCCGATCCCGACTCCATCTATCTGGGGCTGCTTCACCGTCTCGACCGAATGACCGGCGGAGTAATGGTTCTTGCAAAAAACCGGAATTCAGCTTCCACAATCTCGGAGCAAATACGCCGGCGGATATTCCAAAAACAGTATTTGGCAGTCGTACAAGGCAAGACTCCACCAAACGGCGTTTTGATCCATTATCTGTCGAAAGACCGGGATAGAAACCTCGTACGTGTGACGGACAAAACAGACAGAAAGGCAATGAAGGCGGAACTGAGCTACCTGCGAAATAAATATGACACCGGACGAGACCTCTCTTTGCTTACCATCCAGTTACTTACAGGCCGGCCTCACCAGATTCGCGTACAGTTTGCAGAGATTGGGCACCCCCTTTATGGAGATCGAAAATATGGCAGTCCAGGCCAATCTGCCTCCGGGCCAGCACTATTTGCCCGAAGCATTCACTTCCGTCATCCGGCTGACGGTAAAACAGCTGAATATCAGGCGGAACCGCCGGACACAGACCCATGGAAGATCTTCAAATAGGCTGACCGCCGTCAGGCTTCAACCGGCTCTTCATTTTCATACATCCGGCTCAGCTCCTCTTCGTAGAAAAACTCCGAACGGCCGAAAGCGGGCTCCAGATCGTCAAGCCAAATCGCATCCGGGTCAAATTTGGCAAAGAACGGACGGTGAACCCAATCAGGGTTTCTCCCCTGGATCATGCGAAGTACATACACCTTTTCACCGTGAACTTCGTCGACCCCAAGGACGTGTACCTTTCCGGGATCGGCCGACATACTCGGCCCGCGCACCGTTCTGCAGATGCCGCTGACCTGCTGATAAGCATCACGAAAAATATGCCAGGCTCGCTCGAGCGTGATCCCGTAAAAGTGCTGGGCTCCGGTATCACGAACCATAAACATGTAATATGGAACCATCCCCATGGCGACCTGCTCTCTCCACATTTCGGCCCAGGCATCGGCACAGTCATTAATCCGGTAGAGCAGCGGAGACTGGGTCCGGATTTGAGTACCGGTGGCCAGGATATTCTCCACAGCCTTGCGAACCACAGCCGTTTTCAACTCGACAGGATGGTTGAAATGCGCCATAAAAGCGAGGTGGATTCCAGAGCCGGTCACTTTTCGAAATAGTTCGAGAGTCTCTTCGGCATCTCTGTCGGTTACATACTTGTAAGGCCAGTAACTGAGAGATTTACTTCCGATGCGGATCGTTTTAAGGTTGGGCAAATTGGCATCCAGTAACGGTTCGATATATCGGCGCAGCACTTTTGCCTTCATCACCATCGGATCTCCGCCGGTAAAAAGTACATCCGTGACCTGGGGGTTCTCCTTCAGATAAGCGATCAGTTTATCAGTTTCCTTCATCGCAAATTTGTAATCATCCATCCCGACAAACTGAGGCCAGCGGAAACAGAAGGAGCAGTAAGCATGACATGTCTGCCCCTGACTCGGAAAGAAAAGTGCTGTCTCGCGGTATTTATGCTGAATGCCCTGCAGTTTCTCATCCTCATGCTTTGGCACATTATGTTCCAGTTGACCGGCCGGGTGAGGGTTAAGCTGAAGACGAATCTTGTTAGCTTCCTCATCGATCTCTTTTCGCGAAGCTCCGCTGCGGATTACATCGGCCATATGCTCATAATGTTCCGGAATGAGCAGATCTTTGACCGGAAATGTGAGGGTGAACATGGGATCGTCCGGTGCATTATCCCAATCGATCAGCTCATCGATCACATAATTGTTGACCCTGAACGGAAGCACCGACCCGACAACCTCTATGTCAAACTTTTCTTCTTCGGAAAGTTTATCCAGTTGTGGGATCTTTTTGAAATTTCTGAGAGTGTAGACTTTGAAGTTGCGAATCGGAATTTCGGACGTTCCATTCATATCATATAAAGAATTCTTCATACTCAGACCTCCTATCTTTAAAATGAATTGTTACTTGACCGTAAAGTAATTAATATCAAAGCATTCCAGGCAGCGCTTCTGAATGGGTCAACACGAACACACACGGTTTGTGTTAAAGACTCTCAAGATCCGGTTCGATCCCGGATGCGTATCATCGCCAGTGAAACCTTGGCCAACCAGCGCCTTACCTGCTTCATCCGTTACATTCGCGCCTGTAACGGAAACGAAACTTTGCAATCGTTACTCAGGTATGCTTATCACATTTCCAGGTCCCAATATACAAAAAACGAAGGAAACCGATTTACTGTTGTCTCTTGCCTGAATTTTCTTCCAGATTTTCAACATTCGTTTCCCCATCATCTGGATCTGGATCCGCCAGGTTTCCGGGGAGTTGCTTCGATGTCTTTGCCCCAAGCTCCCGAAGCATTTCAACCTGGCGAACCAGATTCCCTTTGCCGGTCGACAGTTTGTTCATCGCATCTTGATAGCTCTGCTGAGACTGATCAATTCGCTCCCCGATCTTCTTCATATCTTCGGCAAAACCGACAAATTTATCGTAAAGAGCCCCGCCGCGTTCTGCAATATCCCTCACATTTTTATTCTGATACTCCTGTTTCCAGACATTGTCGATCGTCGCCAGAGTAGCGAGTAGTGTAGTAGGGCTAACGATGATGATATTCTGGGTAAACGCTTCATTATACAGCTCCGGATCGTGCTGCATGGCCAATCCAAAGGCCGGCTCAATCGGGATAAACATCAGAATAAAGTCCGGGCTGTTCTCTTCATAAAGTTTCTGATACTCTTTACTTCCGAGATTTCGCAAATGACCCCTCAGGGATGCCAGATGGTTTTTCAGAGCGCTTTGACGCTCCAGCTCATCCTCTGAGGAGATGTAGGTTTCATAATCTTTTAGCGAGACCTTGGAGTCTATCACCAGATGCTTGTCGTCCGGCAGATGGACGATCACATCGGGTTGAAGCCGCTTGCCGTCGTCATTCGTAAAATGGGGCTGAATTACATATTCCCTATCCTTCTGAAGCCCGGTCCGCTCCAGGATACGCTGAAGAATTACCTCACCCCAATTACCCTGCCTTTTGCTGTCTCCTTTGAGGGCCCGAGTCAGATTTTTCGCCTCCTCAGCCATATTCTGATTGAGATTGTGCAATGTTTTCAGGTGTTGTTCGAGCGCACTCCTCCCCTTGATATCCTCTTTATGACTCTCCTCTACTTTTTTCCGGAACTCTTCGAGTTTTTCGCCCAGCGGTTTCAACACCTGGTCAAGCTTTTCCCGGTTCTGCTCGGTAAACTTCTTCGATTTCTCTTCAAGAATCTTGTTGGCAAGGTTCTCAAATTTTTCCTGGAGCTTTATATGCATCTCCTCGAGCTCCTCACCCTGCCGGTCAAGCTTCTCCTTGAGATTCCTGTAATCGGCATTTCGTTCCGCCAGCTCATTCTCCGCCCTGTTGGCTCTTCCCGTCTCCGACTCGAGCCGCTCCTCAAGTTTTATGCGCTCCTCAAGCTGGGACTCAATCCGAGCTTCCAGTTTAGAGGTACCTCCCCTGCCAAGCAAATAACCGACAGCACCCCCGGCCGCAAGTGCCAGTATTACCAAAATGATCAAAGTCAGGTCCATTGTGTACTCCGCATCAATAAAACTTCAAATTTTCTATCACGAGTTAAATTCACCGCCATGATTTAAATTCACCATCACGAGTTAAATTCACCGTCATGAGTTAAACTAACCGCCATGATTTCAGCTCCAATTTGGCACTACGATCTCCAAACCACCACAACGAATTCAAAAACAGTTCGCTAATACAATCTCCAATCCAGCACATCGTATACGATACTGCTTAGCTACAGGTTTAAGATAAGGATAATGAATCAGGGTGACAGGTGCTGTCACCCACCCGGAAACAAATCGTTGGAAAGAGTGCCTTCACACTCGTATGTTCCCGGTAACTGCTTTCTGTTGGGGAAATTTTTACTCTATCCTCGCGATCAAAAAATCTGTCCACGTGCTCAACAAATCAGCACCCGCGATAAACAAACCTGATATGAAACAGGTATATCCAAACATTTCTCGATCCAGGCTACACAAATTACTGCACATATTACTCGTCACCCTAGTCTTCACATTGGGCTGCACTATAGCAGTTCATGCACAGATTGGATTCAAAGGTGGAGTGAACCTTGCCAACTTTATCGGCCAGGATGCAGCAAATTCAGAAGATGTGATGGGACTGAACGCAGGTATATCACTAACTCTAATTCAGATTGGCCCGCTTGCGATCACACCGGAAGTCTATTATGCACAAAAAGGTGCCCGTTTCTCCGATCAACTCCGGCAGATTGGCGAAACCGAACCCACACCGGAAACGGGTGAAGAACTTTTTGACCTTGAATTCAGGCTCGACTATATCGAAGTACCGATATTGGCAAAAATCACACTGCCAATCGGCAGCAGAGATTATTTCCGTCCGTTTATCTTGGGCGGTCCCATATATGCCTGGCGGCTGGATTGCCAGATCTCCCTCACTTCTGCCGAACAGCAGTCGATCGAAGAGTGTACCGACGAACAGTTCACCGACGTGAGAACCGCATTCAACAACGCAGACCGGGGATTTGTTGTAGGAACCGGAATCGATCTCGACATTCCATATTTGGGCACCATCACCCTGGACGGACGATACGTTCGAGGTCTTTCGAGGCTGCGGGACGATGGAGTGAACGACGACATTCACAATCGATCCTTTACTCTCATGCTGGGTTACAGCTTCGGCCTTGGCGCACGAAGGTAAACCCGGCCAAAAACCGAAAACCACCCGCCATCAGCCAGCCCATTCACCTTTCAGCTTTGAGCTATCAGCTTTAATCTACTTTCAGCTTT
>SLKI01000081.1 GCA_007134695.1 Balneolaceae bacterium | reverse complement strand
TTCGCCTATTCAGGCAAGCCGATCGTCCACAGTGAACGCACGGAGATGGATCGATGGATTATCTCAAGGCTCAATACGACGATCAAACTGGTTGATGAGCACCTCGAGGAATATGAGCCGACCCGTGCGGTACGGGAGATCGAAAAGTTTGTGGATGAGCTGAGTAACTGGTATGTCCGCCGGAATCGGCGAAGATTCTGGAAGGAAGGCAAGAGCCTGGATAAGACGGCAGCATATCAGACGCTTTGTGAATGCCTGGTGAGCCTGGCCAAGGTGATGAGCCCGTTTGCTCCCTTCTTTGGCGAATGGCTCTTTCGTAGCATAAACTCAGTAACCGAAAGTGATGAAGAATCGGTCCACATCTCTTTCTACCCGACTGTAGAAGAGACTTCCATCGATAAACAGCTTGAGCATCGGATGGGGCTTGCACGCACAATTACATCCATTGTGCTTCGGATTCGAAACAAGATAGATATCAATGTTCGTCAGCCGCTCTCCAAAATCATCCTTCCTCTGGATAAGGAAGAGCAACAGGTCGTGGAATCTGTCCGCGAGATCATATTGGATGAGGTCAACATCAAGGATATTGAGTTCGTCAAAGACGATTCGGCGATCGTTTCCAAATCGGCCAAACCGAACTACCCTGTTTTGGGTAAAAAACTGGGAAAAAAAATGAAAACGGTAGCCGGGGTCGTGCATCAGTTGTCAAACGACGACATCAATCGCTACGAAAATGAAGGATTTATCGATCTGTCCCTGGAGAACGGCGAAACAATTCGATTGGGCAAAAACGATCTGGAGATCACCCGCACCGGACTTGAAGGATGGTCTGTAGAGACGGACAAGAATATCACGGTAGCTCTGGATACGGAGTTGTCGGATGAGCTTGTTCGAGAAGGAATGGCCCGTGAATTCGTTAATCGTGTTCAGAATATGCGCAAGGAAGCAGACTACGATGTAACCGATCATATAGAAATCGGATTTGATGCTGATAATTTAATTCAGGACGCCGTATCTTTAATGTCTGATTACATCCAGTCTGAAACTCTGGCCGACAAGATTCGGCCGAAAGCCCTGGATCAGGCAGACTTTGTCAAATCCTGGGACATTGAGGGTCACCCTTGTGAAATATCAATCAAGCGAAATCTTAACAATTAATTTGTGAGCAATGGCAGCATCCAAAAAAGAAGATTCAAAAAAACGAGTTACTCCTTACAGCGATAAAGAGCTGGAATATTTCCGGGAAATCATCCTGAAGAAACGGGATGAAGCGGAGAAGGAGATGGAATCGTTACAGAATTCTCTGCGTGAAAGCATGGAAAACGCTTCTGATGAATCTGCCTACTCATTCCATATGGCTGATGCCGGGACAGACGCACAGGAGAGGGAGAAGACGTATATGCTTTTTAACCGGACCCGGAAGTTCATCCGTTACCTTGACGATGCGCTGGAGCGGATCGACAACAAGACTTATGGGGTTTGCAAGGTGACCGGAAAGAAGATTTCGAAGGGCCGTCTCGAAGCCGTACCTCATACACAGCTCAGCATCGAGGCGAAATTGAAGCGTCGATAAACGTCCATTCGAATCTTGACGGAAAGAAAGAAAAAACTGCTGATTCTTTTCACGCCTGTTCTGATCGTCTTGATTCTCGATCAGGTAAGCAAGCACTGGGTCCGCTATTCCCTGGAACTTCATCGCCACGAAATTATTGATGGCTGGCTCGCATTCACCTATACGCAAAACCCGGGGATGGCGCTCGGCATGGACTGGCTATCCACTCCGGTCATCAGTGTGATTGCCATCGTAGCGACAATTGCGATCTTCCTCTACATCTATATGACATTGGACCGGGCCAATATTCCTTATCTGGTCTGCATGGGGCTGGTTCTTGGAGGTGCGATCGGGAATATTACGGATCGGCTGATTATGGGAGTTATTGAAGGGTATGGGGGTGTTCTGCACGGGCATGTGATCGATTTTATCCATGTCACCGTGACGATCAATGATACTCCTCTCTTCCCCTATATCTTCAACGTTGCGGATATAGCTATTACCACCTCCATCATCGCTATGCTGCTGTTTCACCGCCGGATTCTGCCGGGAGAAGCGGCTCGCCGAAAGAGGTCTGATGAAGATGAATCCACATTGACAGGTCGTGAGGAAGGAGCGTTAACGAGAGAGAAGCTGCAGGATGTGGAATCGTATCAGGATGAGGGTGAATCAGAAAGATCGCTACAGAATGAGGATGAAGAGGAATCAGGAAAGTCGCATCAGGATGAAGTATGAATCAGGATGAAAGCACACTATGGAGTATTAGAGTTCGGGCTCTGGCCTGATCCTCCAAAACTTTCCTTATTCGAGTATCAGGGATTTGAGAAAGCCGCGGCCTGATGAGGGGCGGTCCAGTTTGTCGTGCGGATGCTCCAGGTTGACATGGTCGATCGGTATCGGAACTTCCTCGGTCATCTCCAGGCCAAAACTCCTGAGGCCTACCCGTTTGACAGGATTGTTGGTCAACAGCCGAAGTTTACGGACTCCTAATGAACGCAAAATCTGAGCACCCACCCCGTAATCACGATAGTCCATCTGAATTCCCAGTTTCTTTTTGATCTCATCGACGCTATGGCCCTCTTCCTGAAGTCGGAGAGATTTGAGCTGATTGATGAGGTCGAAATCCCGACTCATCTGGTCCATATACAGGACAACTCCCGACCCCTCTTTTTCCACCATTCTCATCGCCTGATGCAGCAGTTCAGTTTTATCGCTGCGTTTACTTCCAAAGATATCACTGAGCGGATTCGCCGAGTGGACACGGACAAGCGTGGGAGTCTCTTCATCGATCTTGCCCTTGGTGAGAGCAAGGTGACGATCACCGGTGGTTTTCTCCCGGAATGCATGGAGGGAGAAATGGCCATAGATGGTCGGCATGTCGATGCTTAGTTCCTTCTCGACCAGCGACTCGTGTTTCATACGGTACGCAATCAGGTCCTTGATCATCACGAGCTTGAGGTCAAACTTCCGGGCCATTTCGGCAAGTTGGGGCAGGCGTGCCATCTCGCCGTCATCTTTCATGATCTCACAGATGATGCCGGCAGGCTGCAATCCGGCGAGTCTTGCAAGGTCGATCGCCGCTTCGGTATGTCCGGCCCTGCGGAGAACTCCACCATCTACACCGACCAGAGGAAATATATGTCCGGGCTTTCTGAAATCTTCTGGTTTTGCTTCCGGGTTAATCATTTCCCGGACCGTGTTGGCCCGGTCGGAAGCGGAGATACCCGTGGTTGTCAGCTGCTTATGGTCAACAGAAATAGTGAAAGCAGCTTCATCCGGGTCGGCTCCTTCGCTGACCATATAGTCCAGATCCAGCTCCCTGGCTTTCGAACGGGTGATCGGTGCACAGATGAGGCCGCGGCCATGTTTGGCCATAAAGTTGATCGCTTCAGGTGTACCTTTCTCCGCTGCCATCAAAAAGTCCCCTTCATTCTCCCGGTCCTCGTCGTCGACCACGATGATAATATTTCCTTTTTGGATCTCTTCGATCGCTTCGGGAATCGTATGAAATGTGAATTCAGACATCGGGTTCTCCTGTAGCGCGAGTAGTTGCGGCTCTTGAATTTTGATTCAGGAAACTGATTGTTTTGTGTTTGTCAGTCTCCTTCGGGTCAAAATTTTTTAATTACTCTGATTTTCCGGGATTTACATCTGTGATGGCACTTTTTTGGAACCGAATTTTCACTCCGTTATCCACTTCAAGCAATACTGTTTCCTCATCGATATTGGTCAGTTGCCCAATCAGTCCTCCGGAAGTAACAATTTTATCGCCCTTCTTCATCGCTTCCACTTTTTTCTGAATCTCTTTCTGTCGTTTGGTTTGCGGGCGGATGATGAAAAAGTAGAAGACAAAGAAAAGTGCTCCCAAAAATAGCAGGTTGATAATCGCACCTTCCGAACCGCTGTCGGGGGGTGCCATCAGAAAGAATGCGTTCAACAGAGTCATTGAAAATCGTTTTGATTACAGGTTTAAACTATCTTTTAAAGATACCATTTTTTGCACCCATGAACCAGTCAGAACGATTTGAGAGGA
>SLKI01000031.1 GCA_007134695.1 Balneolaceae bacterium | reverse complement strand
CGCCGAACCGCAAGTGTTCCAGGGGCCGCCGAGCCGCAAGTGGCGGCCCGGATCCCTCCTCATCAGAAATAAAATTTCAGTATCTTTTGACTTTCACAATAATGACTCGTCTATATGATTCGGTATTTGACAGCCGGAGAGTCTCACGGCCCGGAAATTACAGGTATTGTTGAAGGAGTGCCGGCGGGTGTGCCGCTGACCGAAGAGGAGATCGCCGAACAGCTCGAGCGCCGGCAGAAAGGGTATGGACGTGGAGGCCGTATGGCTTTTGAAAAAGACCGGGCTACAATTACCGGTGGGGTCAGATTCGGAAAAACGATCGGATCTCCTATCTCGCTCCGTATGCCAAACCGGGCATACAAAAAAGATGACAGCAACTGGCCGAAAGTGATGGCCAAAGGGGGAGATGGCGACGGGGTGGAACCGGTTACGCTTGCCAGGCCCGGCCATGCCGACTTGACAGGTGTTCAGAAGTATGGTTTCGATGATATCCGTCCCGTAATCGAACGCTCGAGTGCTCGGGAAACCGCAATGAGGGTCGCCTGTTGTTCGATTGCACGGCTGTTCCTCAAACAGTTTGGTATTGAAATCGGAGCTCATGTTCTGAATATCGGATCGGTCGGATATGAAAGCTGGGATCAGGTTCGGAAGATCACTGCCCCGCTGATCCAAAAGGGAGCGGAGGAGGTTAGCCATCAGGCCGACAAATCGGATGTGCGATGCCTGGACAGGTCTCTCGGCAAAGCGATGAGAGAGGAGATCAAAAAGAGGAGAAAAGAGGGCTCTTCATTGGGTGGAAGCTATGAAATCATCGTCACCGGGCTGCCTGCCGGGCTTGGGAGCTATGTCCACTGGGACCGCAAGCTGGACGGTGAGATCGCCCGGTCTATCATGAGCACACAGGCGATGAAAGGTGTCGAAATCGGCCTCGGATTTGAAGCGGCTCGCAGGCCCGGCCACCAGGTACACGATGAAATAATGTGGGAGGATGACCGATACCAAAGGCGTACAAATCGTGCGGGGGGCCTGGAGGGCAGCGTAACGACGGGAATGCCGCTGATTATACGTGGCGCGATGAAACCGATCCCGACCATGATCAAACCTCTGAAGACTGTGGATATGGTTACCAAAGAGGAAAAGGATACCCGTTATGAACGCTCCGATGTGTGTGCACTGCCGCGTGCCGTTGTTGTGGCGGAAAATGTGATCGCTCCGGTTCTGGCAAACGCATTCCTGGAGAAGTTCGGAGGGGATTCGCTCGACGAGATTAAAAAGCGATATGACAGGGAAGTGAATCGTAAAGAATCGAATTAACTGCAGGATCATGAGCGAAAACAGGGATCGCATCCGCAAACTGGCCAGCTATATTAAGAAGAATCCCTCCGATTCTTTTTCGAAATTTGCACTCGCATTGGAACTGTTGAAAAACAATCAGGTAGAAAAGGCGTTGAAGTTATTCGAGTCGATTTACAGAAATGACCCCGAATATGTCGGCACCTACTACCATCTCGGCAAACTCTATCTGGTTCTGGATCGAATTGAAGATGCGGAAACCTGTTTCCGGGAGGGGCTGGAGATCGCACGACGTCAGGACGAACACCAAACTCTGAAGGAATTGAAAGAAGCCCTGCAAGAACTTGAGGAGGAGATCGATGAGTAACAAGCTTTCCATACGAGGGGTTTGGCTTCTGACCTTACTCCTTGTATTGACTTCTGCAAATCTCAACGCCCAGCATACCGACACGACACATATTGTTCAATCCGGCGATACCGTCTACAATATCGCCAATCAATACGATATCACTGTAACCGAACTCAGGCAGTGGAATGAACTGGAGGATGATCATCTTGAGATCGGTATGGAACTTCGAATCGCGCCTCCCGAACGGGAAGATGCTGTCATTCACACAGTAGAAGCCGGAGAGACGCTGTTTTCCATCAGCCGGAATTATGGAGTGACGATAGCAGAGCTGCAACAGTGGAACAGCTTGCAGACAAACGTGTTAAGTGTCGGGCAGGAAATTCTGATCTACCCCGAAGCCGGTGAACAGACTGGTGAAACACTGCCCGATTCCCCTGCTGAACCCCGAACAGAAGCGACCGAAGAACGAAGGCAAAGCACCTATTACATTGTACAAAGTGGAGATTTTCTGAACAGAATCGCCAGAGAACACGGCATGACAACCGAAGAGCTTCGGAGGCTCAATGACCTGGAGGGTGATATGCTTCGGGTGGGACAGCGGCTGATCGTGCGTGAGATTCCTCGTATTCCGGGTGTGGAGGAGGATTTTGAGGAGTCGACACCGCAGGGACGCTATGTAACCTATCGAGTGGAGTCCGGTGAATCTGTCGAAGATCTCGCAGAACGATTCTCAATGACAAGAAGAGAGCTGGAGGCATTGAATCCGGAGACCGATTTGGATAATCTTGTACGGGGACATAGCCTCACAGTCCTACTCCCCCCAACGCATATCCGTGAAAATCCCTATCGTGCCGGAGCAGGCCGCCAAAATCTCGGAGAAATGCCAGCCACTAGATATGACGAAGAGAAAAGAGCAACCCCGACTACCAGTGGTGAACTTTACAATCCGTCACAGCTGACGGCAGCTCACCCCAACATGTCTCTCGGAAGTATCGTCTATATCGAAAATCCGGCCAACGGCCGCGGCATCTTTGTAAGAATCAACGACCGCCACTCAGATGATGGTATCAAGCTATCGAACAAGGCGTGGGAAATGCTCGCATTTGCTCCGGATCAGCTGCCGCGAGTTACCATTTATCAGGAGGAGTAATATTATCGGGAGAAAGATTGCAACTTTTTTTATCGCAACAGGTTAGAATAGTATATACCATTTTTGACGCCTTGTGCTATATAGGTTGAAGGTTCGGTTTAATTGAAAAAGAATAGACACCTGTTGTCGGCTCAATTCGGAAAACAATTCAGTTAAAAATCCCGCAATTGAGTATATTTGAAATGAATATTAGAAGAAGCAGGGAGCATTATTCGATCACAGGCAATTTTCCGCGGAGAGTCAAGTTATTGTAGTGCAGGGTAATAGGCGAATCGCAAAGGTTGCACGGGATGGAATTGATCGGCGATAAAATAAAGTCAAAAGGGATGGAAGAGCTGACGGATAAAGAACGTAATAAACAGGAGGATTTTCAATACGAAGTCCTTCCCTATCTGGATGCGCTCTACAACTTTGCGCTCCGTCTCACCTCGGATCCGAACGATGCAGAAGATCTGGTGCAGGATTCGATCGTCAAGGCATACCGATTTTTCAGCAGTTACGAAAAGGGAACCAATGCCAAAGCGTGGCTCTTCCGAATTCTGAAAAACTCCTACATCAACAATTACCGCCGGGTCTCGAAAAAGCCTCAGCAAGTAGATTACGATGAGATATCCACCTTCTATGAAACGGTGCGTGATGAACGAACGGATACCACCGACATGGAAGACAAGATGTACAGGCAGTTGATGGACGACAATATCACCGGTGCGCTTGAAAGCCTGCCCGAAGATTTTCGCACCGTTGTTCTGCTTTGTGATGTGGAAGGGTTCACCTATGAGGAGATCGCCAACATGCTGGATGTCCCAATCGGAACGATCCGCTCCAGGCTACACCGGGGAAGAAACCTGCTCAAAAGCCAGCTTGCCGAATATGCCAAAAACCGAGGCTACCTGGACAACTGAACAACTGTTGGGCCCAACCGATCGACCACTTATAAAAATCGGTAGTATTTGGGATTCAGATAAAGTCTTCTTGCTTACAAAACCGATTGAACATCCTCTTTCCAGAAAATTACAGGGATGACTTCAGGGAGATACGAATACGGGTTCCCTTCTTCGGTTCTGAATAGAGAATCTGAATCGTGCCCTTGTGATAATCTTCGATGATTCTCCGGGTCAAGCTAAGCCCGAGGCCCCAGCCTCTGCTTTTGGTACTGAAACCGGGCTTGAACACCTCACCGATATTTTTTCGCTCGATCCCTGCTCCCGAATCTTCGATATCGATATGGACCTCATGATCAGTACGTGAAGCGTGAATGGCAAGATACGCCGAGTCTGAATTTTCCCGTATGGCATCCATCGCATTTTTGATTAGGTTTTCGAGCGCCCAATGAAACAGCTCCGGATTCAGTTTTACTTCGATATCAGCGTCGACCGATTTTCGAACATCTACCTGCTTGCCGAGCCTGGGAAGCCGGTTCTCCATATACTGTATCACCTGGTCAATTATCGGTTCGAGTCTCATTACATGGAGTTCGGGGTCCGATCCGATCTTGTTAAAACGTTCGGCAATATCTCTAAGCCTGCTGACGTCGTTCTCGATTTCAGCGACGATTTTACCCGACTCGGATCGATCCTCCACCTTCTCGTGCAGGAGTTGAATCCACCCGTAGAGACTCGAGATCGGAGTTCCAAGCTGATGGGCCGTCTCTTTCGCCATGCCGACCCAAAGGTTTGACTGCTCCGACCGGGTGATGCTCCGATAACTCATGTACCCAATTCCCAACAAGAGGGCCAGAAGTCCGAACTGGACGTACGGAAAATAACGAAGATACTGAATGGTCTGGCTCTCGCCGTAATAGATAAGCTGCGACTGCTGAAAATGTTCACCTTCAATAACGATCTCGACCGGATCGTGGATCTGTGAAAACTGGCGGATCAGACCAGGCCCCAGATCCGATTCGCGCACACCATTATAGTGAAGGAAATTTCCATGTTCATCAACGACCACTGCCGGTATCTGAAACCGGTCGACGGTGATCAGGTGTTCTTGTACAAAATCATATGTGGACCGGATCAATTCCGCGTCCCGAATTTTTACGATTACACTGTCGGGCACTTCCGGAATTCCGGAGAGGATATCGATTGCCGATCGAAGGTTCGTACTCACCTGCTCATGCTCAGGCGCATAACTGAACTCGATCCCTTTTGCCCACAACTCAACGCTTGAGCTTTCATGTTCTCTGATCTTCTCGATCAGAAACTGGTTATAGATATAGGATCCCGCACCGATCAGCAGAAGCAGAAGTACGAGGGTCAATTTTATCCACCTGGCAGGCATGAGGAGATGCATAACATTGCACAGTTAAGAGTGAGAAGGATTATAACTGTTAACAATATCCTGAATGAAGCTGAAAGCTGAAAGCATAAAGCGAGCTTCCAGCTCCTCTACGCTGACGCTTTCTGCTTTTCATAAACCGGAGGGGCTTTCTCCTCAATCGTCTCGGCGGTAACAGTACATTTCGAAACATTTTTCTGAGAAGGAAGCGTAAACATGATGTCGAGCATCGCCTCTTCAAGAATGGAGCGCAAACCGCGGGCACCGGTCTTGCGCTGTCGCGCTTTCCTGACGACCGCATCAAGCGCATCATCTTCAAAAATCAGATCGACTCCCTCCATCTTAAACAACTTCTGATACTGTCGGGTGATCGCATTTCTCGGCTTCACAAGAATCTCTACCATCGCATCATCAGAGAGCTCTTCCAGGCCGCATATGACCGGAAGCCGCCCGATCAGCTCAGGTATCAGGCCATATTTTTGTAGATCCTCGGCTTCGACGTGTGTAAATATATCGGGATTACTTTTATCATATTTCACCTGCTCCTGGGAGTGAAAGCCCATCGAACTTGTAGAGAGTCTTCTGGCAATGATCTCTTCCAGTCCATTGAAAGCTCCACCGCAAATAAAGAGAATTTCTGAGGTGTCGAGCTGGATAAAACTCTGTTCGGGATGTTTTCTGCCTCCCTTGGGCGGAATATTGGCGACGGTTCCCTCCAGGATCTTCAGCAGTGCCTGCTGTACGCCTTCACCGGAAACGTCCCGGGTAATCGAAGGGTTGTCGCTTTTGCGCGCTACCTTGTCGACCTCATCGATATAGACAATTCCCCTGCGGGCCCGTTCCACATCGTAGTCGGCCGACTGGAGCAGGTTACTCAGAATACTCTCCACATCCTCGCCCACATAACCTGCTTCGGTCAGAACCGTGGCGTCGGCGATGGTGAAGGGCACATCGATAATATTTGCAAGTGTTTTGGCCAGAAGGGTTTTCCCACAACCGGTGGGACCGAGAAGGATTATATTACTCTTTTCCACCTCGGTATCCTCAAACCCTTCGGTCTCTTCCGAATTGATCCGCTTGTAGTGGTTATATACAGCCACTGACAACGTTTTTTTCGCACCCTCCTGACCGATTACGTACTCATCCAGCTTCGCTTTGATCTCCAGCGGTTTCAGTTCGTTTCTGTACTCCTTTTCTCGGCGGCGCGAAAGTGCAGCAAGATCGCTCTGAATGATGCTGGACGCATCCTCCACACATTTGTCACAAATGTATACTTCCGGACCAGCCACCATACTGGCGGCTTCCTTACTGGATCGTTTACAGAAAGAACAGTGAACCAGGTTGCTATTCGATTTTTTACTCATTGCCCGTTAGTCTTTCTTGTCTTGCTTGCGCTCCATGATTTTATCGACGAGGCCGTAATCGAGAGCCTCTTTGGCGTCCATCCATTTATTCCGATCCGAATCGATCTGAATCTGCTCGGGAGTTTGACCGGTGTGTTCCGCCAGAATCTGATTGAGCTGCTCTTTCAACCGCATAATCTCCTGCGCTTCAATTTCGATGTCGCTCGCCTGACCGCGAACACCGCCGAGAGGCTGATGGATCATCACACGGGCATGCGGGAGCAGAAAACGCTTCCCTTTGGTTCCGGCAGCCAGAAGAACGGCCCCCATCGAAGCAGCCATACCCACACAGGTAACGGCTACATCACAGCGAACAAACTGCATCGTATCGTAGATGGCCATTCCAGCCGAAATCACACCACCCGGGCTGTTGATGTAGAGATTGATATCTTTTTCATGGTCTTCCGATTCCAGGAAGAGCATCTGGGCGACAACCGAGCTCGCAACCGCATCATTAATGGGGGTGCCGAGAAAGACGATCCGGTCTTTCAGCAATCTCGAATAGATATCATAAGCTCGCTCTCCCCGAGTCGTGGTTTCGACCACCATGGGAACCAGCGTATTGCTAACCGGCTGTGTTTCCGTATTCATATCCGGCATCTCGTAAAGGGGTTGCTTGATCGACATAAGGCGTTAAATATTAAAGTTTTATTTAGATTTCTTCTCTTTTTCTTCCTGCTCTTTTTCCCGTTTTTCACGGAATTCATCCTTCGACAACTCCCGAATGGTAACAGCATTTTCCAATTTATCAAAGATTTTGCTTTCGCGAATGGAAGATCTAAGACTTTCGAGCTGAGAAGGATTTTGAGCAAAATATTGCTTCATCTGATCGACAGTGGCACCATAACGGGCCGCCTCCGAAGCGATATGCTGATCGATATCTTCCGGTTTGATTTCGATATCGTCGAACTTTTCCTGGAGTTTTCGATTGATAAAAAACCATTTGCCCTCCTGAATCGCCTGATCTCGCATCCGGTTCTTGTAATCTTCAACGTCAAAATCGGGAGGTAAGTCTCCTCCTGACTGCTGTTTGAGATGCTCCACGTAATTTTTCAGGATCTGTTGTTCAAACACTTCCGGAATCTCAAATTCGTGGGCATCGGCCATAGTCGAAACAAGATCCTGGCGAAACAGATCGCTGCTTGTCTGGTCATAGTACTGCTGCATCCGGCTCTTTACAAAACTGCGGAATTCATCCACATTTTTCGCCTCACCGTTTGACTGTTCTTTGGCAAATTCGTCATTCAGTTCAGCTTTATCCGGTTTTTCAACTTTCTTGATCTCCAGCCGAAATCGGTCGACATCGTCCTCCTCTCCGACCTCCATATCCACCGTATCTCCGGCTTTCTTGCCGACAAGCTCCTTTCGAAACTCTTCGGCCCCCTCATCACTCAGGTTTACCACCTGGTCTTCATCTTTTTCTCCTTCAACGGGGTTACCATCCTCATCCAGGGTCTGGGCGTCTACGGTAACCCGGTGATCCTCTTCGATCTCTCCATCTACCTCCTCCCAATTGCCCTGACGCTCAAGTGTCCGTTCAATCTCTTCCTCAACCTCCTCATCGGTCACGTCGTGGACCATCTTCTCCACTTCGATCTCGGTGAGTTCAGTCAGCTCAAATTCGGGCCGGGCCCCAATCTTGAATTTAACTTCAAGCTGATCATCTTCCCACTGCAGGTCGAGCATCTCGCTCTCTCCGACCGGTTCATATTCCGGCACCACCTCATTTTCATATACTTCCTGTACATATTTATTGATCTCTTCAGCTTCGATCTCCTGGCCAAACCTTTTTTTGACCAGCGATAGCGGCACCCTTCCCTGCCGGAATCCGGGCATCTGAATTTGACTCCGGTATTTTTTATAAGCTTCGTCAAATTTCGGTTTGAGGTCTTCGCGAGTTGCCTTGATGGTGATCTCTTTATCTACTGAGGTAAGGTTTTCGACAGATATGTCCACGTTATCTACTCCTTGGTTTGATCGATCTATTTCTGTGTACGAGAGGGGGGACTCGAACCCCCACACCGGTTAGGGTACCAGATCCTAAATCTGGCGCGTCTACCAATTCCGCCACTCTCGCTTCTGTATTCAAATTTTAATTACATCGATTTAACATGATCGGCCGGGTTCACTTCTTTATTCACTCAAACAATTTTCGCCCGAACACTTTATTCACCCGAACACCGGGTTTCAGTAAATGCTATACGACAGAGCCTTGAAAAATACGGCTATTTCTGCCGTACTTCAATAGTCGGATACCTCAAACTAATGCTACCCCGGCTTGTTTCATGATGGATAAACTGTCATATTTTGTTGCAGAGATAAGTCATTGCAGGAAATCCAACCCCAAACTTGCAGCATCCGGACATGTTTAAAAACCTGAGATTTGTTTATATCACCACCAAGGACAAGGATGAAGCCCGGAAGATCGGCAAAGCGCTAATCGAGAAAAAGCTGGCCGCTTGTGTCAACATTCTGGACGGAATGGAGTCGATGTACCACTGGGAAGGCAAGGTAGAGTCGGACAAGGAGTGTGTTTTAATTGCCAAAACCCCCTATCACAACGTCGCTGAGCTGACAACGGTCGTCAAGGATCTCCACAGCTATGACTGTCCGTGTGTTGTGACGCTTACGCTGACTGAGCAGGAAGGGAATGAGGAGTTTCTGATGTGGATCCTGAACGAAACCAAGAAAGCCGGGCCGGAAGTCAGCTCCGACTAACCGCGACCATATTCGTCAACCGCGATAGGCACAGGCAGGCAAGTTAAAACGGAATCTTCAACCGGCATGAGAAGCCAGCTGGAGGGCAAAGAGTGTATCAACTTCGAAAGGCACCGGCAGAGGTGTATACCGTAAAAATCCTTTTATTCAGATTCACTTTCCAGCGTCTCCCCTTCGACCCGTTTTCTTAGCAACATACTGGTTTCATAGGGCTGGCCATCTCGCAAAAGCTCCACTTTCAACGTGTCTCCCTCATAATATTCATGCAAGATCGCTCGGGCATGCATCTCGCTCAACACCCGCTCCTCGCCGATGCTCAGGATAATATCACCCGGCATCACGCCACACTCGAAAGCGGGGCCATCTTTGTTAACGCTCGTAACAAGCAGGCCCGGAGTATAGGGAAGCCCATAACGTCGTATCAGCTGCTCGTTCATCGATGTAAAGTTCATTCCCGGGTCGTAATCGAGAGCCACTTCGCCCGAAGTCAGCAGCTGGCTGATAATTCTTTCAACACGATTACTTGGAATTGCGAAACTGAGTCCCACAAATCCTTCGCTGGTACCGCCGGTAAAAATAAACGTGTTAACGCCGATCACTTCTCCATAACTGTTAAGCAGCGGTCCGCCCGAGTTCCCCCGGTTGATAGCCGCATCGGTCTGAATCATGTCGATATAAACCCGCGGATTGTTGGGGTCCGGTCGAAAGTCCCTGTTTTTTGCACTCACCACACCCACTGTGACTGCGGGCTGGCCATGTTCAATCAGGCCAAAGGGATTGCCCATGGCGATCGCCCACTCGCCTACAATCACTTCATCGGAGTCACTGAACTCAACAAATGAGAGCGGCCGGTCCGCATCGATTTTCAGCAAAGCCAGGTCGATCAGTTCGTCACTTCCAACCAGCTCTGCCTCAAAAGTTTCGCCGTTATTTTTTGTGACCAGTATTTCAGTTGCATTAAGGCCAACTACATGCTGATTGGTTACGATCAGGCCATCCTCGCTGATAATAAAGCCGGAACCGATATTGGTGAACTCATCAGGAATTCCAAAAAATCTCCTGAAAAACTCCTCCTGAAGAGATGTAGGGCCTTCCAGCGATTCAGTCACCGCGATACTGACAACAGCAGGACTCGCTTTCTCAACGGCGTTGGTAATTGCATTTCTTCTGCTTTCATCCAGTAACGCCGCCAGTTCCCGGACCTCCATCATCTCCTCATCGACAAGGTTATCACCCTGGCGGACCTCATCGATCAAAGTTGCCGAAAATGAGGAACCGGTATCCTGCAGGCTCGACTCATCCTCCTCCGGCTCGCCATTCTGGCCTGCACAGCCGGCTGCCATCCAGATTACAACTCCTAAAAAAATAAATCCGGCAGACAGGTTATTTTGTAAGAAGGTCGTTTTTCTCAATTCTCTTCAGCTGTTTTACTCCGATTTTTATCACTTCCCGGATGGCGGATTCCAGCGGGCCCGGATGCCATGCACCTGCAGCCTTCTTGTGGCCGCCTCCGTCAAGCTCTTTGGCCCACTCGTTCACATCGATCTCACTGCGCGACCTCAGACTGAGTTTAACACCCTTGTCATCCAAGTCCTTCAGCAAGATGGCCGCCTTGACTTCAGCAATACTGAGTGGATAATTGACAAACCCTTCCATATCCTCGTTGGACGTGTTTGTCTCCTCAAGCATCGAACTGTTAACGTACATTGTTGCGATCTGATTGTTCTCGTATAGTTCGATGGTGTGCAACGCTTTGCTGAGCAATTTCAGCTGACGGGGTGTTTTATTGGAAAAGATCTTCTCGACAATTTCATTCGGACGGAAATCTCCCCGGCGCAGCAGATCGGCGGCGATCTCCAGCGTTTCGGGAGTAACGCTGTCGTACTGAAACGAGCCGGTATCGGAGATGATTCCTGCATAGATCGCACGGGCTGCCTGGCCGTCAAGCTGGTCGATATCGTGCTCCTGATAGAGTTTATAGATCAGTTCACAAGTTGATGCCGCATCAACTACCGAGATGGAGAGGTCAAACGCATCTTTCGGTTCCGGGTGGTGGTCGATCATAAAGGAGGGGCGCGGAAACTGCTTCTGGATCGATTCATAGCTACCGAATCGGTCGGGCGAATTCCCATCCAGAAGGATGAACGCATCACACTGGGCGGTTGATTCCGAATCGGGCTGTTCAATTGGAAAATAATCGCAAAGCCAGGCCAGATTTTGCGGTACCGTATAATCATTGAATGCGATCGCCCGGATCCCATTTTTTTCGAGCCAAAGCGAGGCGGCCACCTGGGCCCCGATACAGTCTGCATCGGGGCGTATGTGTGAATAAACACCGACGGTGGTGAACTCTTCGATGCTCTTTCTGAACTCTTGAAATAACATAATAAACGTTAACTCGATGTTTTGAACCGCTGAAACAATAACCTAACAAAAAAAGGGTTCAAGCCTTAGAAAACAACTGTAATTCGTGACTATTTCGTCCAGCCGTTATATTTACCCTTGAAACCCGAACATGACAGCCGGATAAAAGTTTCTTCACGCCATGACAACAGTGATTCTTTGTAACGGCCGGGAACCGGAAAAAGAGGCGATCCAATCTGCTCTTAAACAGGCGGAACTGCTGATTGCCGCCGACGGCGGTGCCGATGTGGCAGACCGGCTGGGCCTGAAACCGGACCTGATTATCGGCGACCTGGACAGCTACTCCGGTGCGGAGGAGGTCCGCCGTCGCATCGGCAGCTTGAAGGGGGGCAAGGCGAAAGATGAGAACACCGCAGGCGGGCCGCCAAAAAAAGTTGGAATCGAAGTCGACAGGCCGGACGGCCAGACGGTCATCTACAACACCGACCAGGATACCAACGATCTTGAAAAAGCCCTCGACCTGGCACTCGAACGACAATCGAAACGTGTTTTGGTTTTTGGCGCGACCGGTATGAGAATCGACCACACCCTGAAAAACCTGTCGGTACTCAAAAAGTATGCAGATTCTTTCGATGATATCCGATTTGTCGACAACTACGGAGAGATGATCCTGCTCTCCGGCCGGTTTAAAGCGGAGCTGCCTCTGGGCACACAACTCTCTCTATTCCCGCTCTCGGGACGCGTGGAGGGAATTCGAACCCGAGGCCTGAAATACCCTCTGAACAACGAGTTTCTTGAAAACGGCATCCGGGACGGAACGTCGAACGAATCGATCGACCGAAAGATTGAAATCAGCCACGAAATGGGCGATCTTCTACTTTTTATTGCAACCAAACCCGATCTCACTTGAGTGCCACATTTGTGCCCATCGACTGGATTCTGGTCGCCGGATACTTTCTGCTGCTGATCTGGCTCAGTATACAAAAAGGTTGGCTTGATGAGGATGAAGAGCAGTTCCTGCTGAGTGGACGCAAGGTAACCCTGCCGGCCTTTATCGCCACCCTTGTCTCCACCTGGTATGGCGGTATCCTCGGTGTCGGAGAGTACAGCTACCAGTTCGGAATTTCCCAGTGGCTGATTCTCGGATTTCCATTCTACGTCTTTTCCGCTCTCTTCGCCGTTTTTCTGGCCGGAAAAATCCGGGGAAATCCTGCGCTAAGTATTCCTGAAGCGGTGGGTAATCGTTATGGAGAGCGTGCAGGCCGCCTGAGCGCGATCCCGGTTTTTATTCTGGTGAGTCCCGCTCCCTATATTCTGATGCTTGGACTGCTGTTTCAGTTCATTACCGGGGGTACAGGCCCCTTTCTCTTTTATGCGATCCTGGTTGCTCTCTTTTCGGTTCTCTACGTGACGGTTGGCGGATTCGGTGCCGTTCTGCGCACCGATATGCTGCAGGTAGTACTGATGTTCGGCGGATTCTTTCTCCTGCTCTACTTTGCGATCAATGAGTTTGGCGGGCCGGCAACCCTCTGGCAAGAGGTGCCTGAACCTTTTCGAGACTTGACAGGCGGGCACTCCCTGCAATATATCCTGGTCTGGTTTTTCATAGCGTTGTGGACCTTCGTCGATCCCAGCTTTCACCAACGAGCTGCCGCAGCCGAATCTCCTAAAACCGCCCGGAAGGGTATCTTCATCTCGATTCTTTTCTGGTGCGTATTCGATCTGTTGACCGCATTCGCCGGCATGTACGGCTGGGCGATTCTGGGTCCGGATATGGAGGAGCCGCTTCTGGTATACCCCGCTCTGGCCGAAGTGTTACTGCCAATCGGCATCAAGGGATTGTTTTTTGTAACGCTGCTGGCCACCATCATGTCGACGCTCGACAGTTATCTTTTTCTGTCGGGGCAAACACTCGGCCGCGATTTTCTCGCACGTTTCTGGCCCGACACCGACCGAAACCGTCTCACCCGCATCAGCATTTTGATTGCCGCGGTACTCGGCATTCTTCTCGTAGTCCTCTACCCGAGCGTGATCGATCTATGGTATGTTCTGGGCTCGGTCTTTATTCCCGGCCTGCTGACTCCGGTGTTAGGTGTTTATCTGCCGCTTTTCCGGCTTAAACGCCCCTACGTTTTTGCCACACTGATCGGGGCGACGGGTGTGTCGTTTTTCTGGATGGCGTTGGGAACCCTCTATCAGACCGAGGAGTTTGCCTATGCCTTCCTCGGTATCGAGCCGTTCTACCCGGGACTGTTTCTGGCCATTCTATTCTGGCTGATCGGCCGAGACAAGGGTAAAAGAGAAAAGAACAAAGCTGAAGGCTAGAAAGTACGGCATGGTTGAGCGAGACCCAGAAGGCAAGAAATAATAACCACAGGAAACGAACGCACTTTCAGCTTTCAGCTATTAGCTCATCAAGTAGAATTCTTGAGGATATGCCCCAGGTTCAGCTTGTGGATGGGTATGATATACTTGTTGGAGAAGATCTCTTTTTGAATACCGAGCAAACCTGTACCCCGAAAATCGACAACACTGAGATTATCCTCGGTCTGAATCACTTCTCCGATCCCGTAGTACTCCGGGCAGGGACCGTAATAAACAAGATCGCCGGGCTGGATATTATTGACAGCCCTCCGGTGAAACGGCATAATCACCGGCAACAACTCAAGCCTGTAAGAGAGTCTTCGATTTTTCGTAGCCATCTTTCCTATAGCGAATCCTCCCCGGAACCGGGGTCGTCAATTTCAATTCTTCGGCTGTCGGGGCCGATTACCGTTATGGTGACACGTATCAGGCGGGTGGGCAGGATCTCTTCAATTTTTTCTGGCCACTCGATCACTGAAACGCCGTCTCCATAAAAATATTCTTCTGAACCAATTTCAAGTGCTTCCTCGGCCGATTTGATTCGATAACAGTCGAAGTGATAGAGCGGCAAGCCGTTACGGCCGGCATACTCCTGTATCAAAGTGAACGTGGGTGAATTCACCGACTCTGGGTCAATACCGAGTGCTTTGGCTACCCCTTTCACAAAGCGGGTTTTACCGGCCCCCAAATCTCCGGTCAATCCGACAATATCACCCGGGCCGAGACTCGCTGCCAGCCGTCCTGCAATCTCCATCGTCTCTTCTTCGCTATGGCTTTCAAAGATCTCCGGCATCGGTCTATCTGGGCTTTAATGTGGCGACCGGAAGGATCATCTCTTCCATGGTGGCGCCGCCATGCTGAAAGGTATCTCGATAACGATTCTGATATTTGTGATAGTTGGTCGGATAGACAAAATAGAAGTTTTCTCGAGCGATCAGGAAGTTGTTTGCCGGAGGCTCGACCGGAAGCATATACTCTTCCGGCCGGGTGATATGAATCGCAGTGTTCCCTTCTGTCTGGATATTTCGCCCAAATTTATACCGGAGATTGGTCGCCGTATCCCGATCACCATAAACTCTGGCATCTCTCAATGAGCGAACGGAACCGTGGTCTGTGGTAATAACGACCGTCACATCCTCATCAGACAACTCCTGAAGCATCCGCAACAGAGATGAGTGTTCAAACCAGGATCGGGTCAGGGATCGGAAAGCGGATTCGTTTGGGGCGAGCTCCTTGAGCACATCCGAACTAGAGCGTGAATGCACCAGTGTGTCAACAAAGTTGTACACAATGGTTGTAAGCCCGGTTTGTGTAAATTCGAGAATCTTGCTGGCCAGTGACCGCCCCTCCTCGGCATGCAGCACTTTTTCATATTTGAAAGAAGTCTCCAGTCCCCTCTCCTTGAGTAATCGGCCGAGCAGCTCCTGTTCGTGCCTGTTCAGCGAGTTTTCATTTTGTCCCACCTCCCATAACTCGGGATATTTCTCTTTGATCTCGAGCGGCATCATGCCGGAAAAGATCGCATTTCTCGAATAGGGAGTCGCGGTCGGCAGTATCGAATAGTAGAAATCAGTGCTGATGGAGTAGTGACGGCTCAGGACCAGCTCGAAAAGCAGCCACTGGTCGTAACGCATGCAGTCGATCAGAAAAAAGAAAACCGGCTTGTTTTTCGACAGTCTCGGAAAAACGTAGCGGTCCATCACATCCGGACTCAGATTGGGGCGGTCCTGCGAGTCCCGGTCCATCCAGTTTTTATATTCCGATTCGATAAACTTACCGAACGCCTGGTTCCCCTCCTGAATCTGATCGGCCAGCACCTGCTGAAGCGCCTCATCTTCTGCGTCAAGATCCATATCCCAGCGTGTGAGCTGGCGATATATTTCGATCCATTCCTGCCAGGTCGTCTCTGTATTGAATCGTTTGGAGAGCTTGTTGAATTGGCGCAGGTAAGTCTGAGCCGACTTTTCATTTTGCAATCTTCTGCGGTCGAGAAGCCGTTTGACCGTAAGAAGAATCTGGTTGGGGTTGACCGGCTTGATCAGGTAATCGGAGATCTGACTGCCGATCGCATCCTCCATAATCGACTCCTCCTCACTCTTGGTGATCATGACAACCGGCAGCGTCGGACGAATCTCCTTAATCTTCTGGAGCGTTCTCAGGCCGTCCATTCCCGGCATCTGCTCGTCGAGAAACACCAGGTCGTAGGGATGGTCACTGATCATCGTCACCGCATCCTCACCATTGCTGACAGGGGTAATTTCAAACCCCTTGTTTTTAAGAAATATGATATGCGATGTCAGCTGATCGATCTCGTCGTCAGCCCACAATATCCGATTCGACATAGGATAGTCTTTTCAAAAAATAGCTTAATTCACTGTAATCTACAGAGATTACGTTCTATGATGAAAAAACGTATCCGAACTGAAAACTGCCAGCAGAAAACGTTTTAAAACTCCAGATAAGGTATTAACGCCTCAAGCCGTCTTTCTCCAATTCCCCGGATCTCCAGCAGCTGCTCCGGCTCCGTAAACATTCCATTCTCTGTACGCCACTCGATAATCCGTTCTGCATAGGCCGGGCCGATACCCGGCAGCGTTTGCAGCTCTTCGGCATCCGCTTCATTGATATTCACTTTCTCTTCGGCCGAAACGGTGTCCGGCAGCTCATCCGCCTGTTCTGAAAGCTGCAGTGGTTCGGATTCCTGCAGGTCGGGATAGTAGCGCGCCAGGATCTCTTCCC
Organism: Balneolaceae bacterium; assembly: GCA_007134695.1. GTDB lineage: Bacteria > Bacteroidota > Rhodothermia > Balneolales > Balneolaceae > SLK101. The sequence goes on along the minus strand of SLKI01000031.1, from coordinate 23,136 downwards.
TTTCACGCTCGGATTCCGCACTACGCTCGGCAAATACCTTTTCCAGCTGAGTGTAATACTCCTCATCATACACCGCCTTCTGCTCCAGATAAAGATTTGTCACACTCAACAGAGCCAGGCAGCCCGCCAGGATTCCCACCGTAATCCTCTCTCTGCGAGTCATCTGAAGCCGTTCGAGCAAAAAGAATAGCTTTCTCCGCATAAAACCTCCTATCTTTCCGCCATATTACAGATTGTGAAATTGAAAAAAGATCGGTCGAACCGACAGGTCCTCATCCGTATGACCCGGCACCTGGACAATCCTTACAGTTAAAAATTTATCCATGGATCCACTCCACAGCGAGATCTTCAACTATAAGGGGATGAAGATTTCCATCACACAGACAGGAGAAGGCAGACCTCTGATTTTGTTACACGGATGGGGCAGCAATTCCAGGGTGATGGAACCGGTCGCCAGACAGCTCGCCTCCATCAGGAAGAGTCATTTAATCGACCTGCCGGGATTTGGAAAATCACCGCCGCCGGCTCAACCCTGGACAATTGACGACTACACAGATCTCGTCGAAGATTACATCAGGTCGCTCGATGAATCGACTGTTGATCTGCTGGTTCACTCATTTGGCGGGCGAATCACCCTCAAACTGCTGACACGCCCGGATATCGCAAGCAGAGTCGATAAAGTTGTGATAACCGGGGGAGCAGGGATGAAACCCCGACGAAGTGTATCGTTCTACCTGAAGAAATATACGGCCAAAACGATGAAAGCCCCCGCCATGCTGCTGCCAGGAAACCTCCGGGAACAAGCCCTTGAAAAGATCCGGTCAACCCGGCTCTGGAAACGGCTGGGGTCGGTCGACTACCGCAAACTGGACGGGGTGATGCGGGAGACCTTCGTGCTCACAGTCAGTGAACACCTTGATGAACTTCTTCCGCAAATCGATCACGACATTCTGCTGCTTTGGGGTGAAAATGACGAGTCGACTCCAATCGATCAGGCCAAGCGGATGGAGCAGGGGCTCAGAAGATCAGCCCTGGTTACTATCGAAGGCGCCGGTCATTACCCCTTTCTGGACCGGCCGAAAAAATTTGTGTCGATCGCCCGGGCCTATTTTGAGGGGTGAAACCGGCCTTACCCCTTCATCTCCCTTTCCTTAAACTCTTCGTCAAAATAGTTGTACCATTTCCGAAACGGCCTGAAAGCATTATCCGAATCGAAAGGTCGTTTGAATTCGCTCCGGCGGCACTCCTCACTGCAGCACCCTTCCAGCATTTCGGCTCCCTCCTCCGAGCAGATAAAAAGCTTGTTGCACTCCATATTGGAACAGTTGATATAGCTGTCGGCAGGTTTGCCGGTGATCTCGCACCTTGCGATCGGTTCCAGATTCTCCTTGTTGACGGGAACGACCAGCCGGTCGTCGAACACAAAACATTTCCCCTTGTAGTGCTCACCCCCCTCCTCCTGTGCATACCGGAGAATTCCGCCGTGAAGCTGATTCACATCCTTCCATCCCTTCTTTTTCATCAGCACCGAAAATTTCTCGCACCGGATGCCGCCGGTGCAGTACATCAGCACCTTTTTCTCTTTGGGCAGGCCGGCCCGGTCCAGCCATTCCGGAAATTCGTAGAAGTTCTCCACATCCGGCCGAAGTGCACCTTCAAAATGACCCACCTTCGACTCATAGTTGTTCCGCACGTCGATCAGCAGATAGTCTTCATCCGACTCGAGCATCTGTTTCCATTCGGAGGGCTCCATGTAGTGTCCGCCCTCTTCCGGGTCGAGGCCGTCCAGATGAATCGAAACGATCTCCTTGCGCACTTTGCAGATCAGCTTTGGAAACGGTATCACATCCGCCTCGTCGATCTTGAACTCGGTCTCTTCAAAGCCCGGAATAGATCGCAGATAGTTTTTATACTCCTCCATCTGTTCCGGCGTGCCGGCAAGCGTACCGTTGATCCCCTCCTCTCCGATGTAGACCCGGCCCTTAACGCCCATCTCCAACATTCGCTTCTTGTGGTCGGCACAAAACTGTTCCGGATCATCGATTTTGTGAAATTTGTAATAGAGTATAACTTCGATCATACTTCCTTGTCATGATTTCAGATTGAATCTCCAACGAAACATCGGCGCATTATAAAGGCACCAAAACATTCACTGGAATCGTTAATTTACAGTTCTTTTTCCTCAGGATGAACCCCAAAGCAGCAAAACGGCCTGATAAGCCTATACACATCAGTAAAACGTTTTGACGTTATCAGCCGATTTCAGATTTATCACGTTTCTTTTCATCGGGCTGCTCCTTGCCGCCCGACTTCCGGCTCAGGAACTGCCCGAAACAGACCTGTCCCAGATCCGCTGCATGACTCCCCTGATCGACCAGCTTGATGAGCACAGGGATCAGCTCCCACCCGACCTGCTGATGGAGATGAACGCACTTACACAGGGAGTATGTCACCGTCCGCAGACCGACCACAGCCATACCTCTCCCTCCGGGCGTTTTATCCTGTACTACGATCTTGAAGGGCCTGATGCGGTCCCATCGGAAGATTCGAACCAGAGCGGCGTCCCGGATTATATCGAGCGCGCCGCCTTTGCCGCCGATTCTTCCTGGAACCATCTGATTGCTGAAAACGGCTTTGTTGACCCCATCCCGCCTGTTCGGCCCCATGAAATCTATTTTCGGGATTTCGGGTTTTACGGAGTTAACTGCCCGGATGAGGTTGGCACTACTTATACGGTCGTCAACAACGATTTCGAAGGATTTCCTCCCAATGAGCACCCAAAAGGAGACCAGATCGGGGCACTCTATGTCACTATCGCCCACGAATTCAAACATGCCAGCCAGTATGCCACCAACCGTCGCCGCTGCCCATCCGGTTTCGGAAACGTCGAGCTGGGGTGTTCAGCCTGGATCGAGATGGATGCCGTCATGGCCGAAGAGCTTGTTTTTGACGATGTGAACGACTATTACCACTACATCAAGACCGACCTGGACTCGTCGATCCCCTCATTTCAGTCGATCTTCGGTGACCCCGATATTCCGATCCCCGTCGCCTATAACCACGTCACCTGGAAACTCTACTTTGCAGAAACTCTCGGTGCAGGATTTTGGGCCGATGTATGGGAGCGCTCCATAGATAGTTGGGAAATTCCCGCCCTCGACGCCATCAAAAACACCCTTCTGGAGTACGGCACCACTTTCGAGCGCGAACAGATCCACAACCTGCTATGGCACCTTGCCTCCGGGCCCGACCACTCACCGCAAAATTACGGGTTCCGGGATCGCTTCAACTATCCGACTCCCAACTTCAATGCCGAATTCACCGTCAGTGATCTCAAAAACATTGAGACCCCGACTGTACTGCGCCCACTTGGCGGTCAGTTTTTTATTGCCAGGCCGGGCGCCGGTGCCTTCGGCCAGCCGCGATTCACACTGAACCATCCTGATGAAGGTATTGCGATGGGGCTGCTCGGCTACTTCCGGGATGGACGGGTAGAAACTCTCTACGCCTCCGGCCGTCAGGCGGAGACGACGATTCAGACAGACTGGAATTGGGAGAACCTGCATCAGGTCGGTATGGTAGCGGTTAACCTCGACCAACAGGAGAGTAACAATTTTACCGTACTGATCGAGAGTGTTATCGCCGACCGTATCGCCCTGGAGCCGAACTATCCCAATCCGTTTCGCGACCAGACGCAGATCCGATTTTCGCTCGACCGGCAAACCCAGGTAGAGCTGACACTTCACGACCTGCTCGGCCGGCAGATCAGAACCTTGAAAAACGGTTCTATGCCGCAAGGTTTTCACACAGTTGAACTGGATGCACGTGAGCTTTCGAGCGGAGTCTACTTCTACCGGCTGAGGACAGAAAACCGGGTCGAATCGGGCAAAATGATGATCATCCGCTGACAGTTCGCTTCGACCTCGCCGACAGCAGGCCAACCGTCAGATGATCGGCAATTCTCAATCCCTTCGAAGTGAGTTTCAGCAGCTCCTCATCCTTATCAAAAAACCCCTCCTCTCTGGACTTGGCCAGCCAGGTGAGCTGCCCCTTATTCAACCCATAGCCGTAGAGATCTTCCAATGTATCGATCCGAACTCCCCGGACTGTCCGAAGGCCCAGCATCAGGCGCTCTTCGGCCAGTACATTCAGCGGTAGTACTTCCCTGTCGATCTCTAAGCTCCCCATACCGATCTGTCCCGCATCTGGCCGCTTTGCAATATTCTGCCCCCCTTCTCCCGGGCCAGACCCCCCCCCGGAAAGATACGATTTGAGATTGGCAGCAACCCTCCAGCGAACCGCTTTGCTGTCTTCCCACCAGAAACTGTGTGCCGACGGCCCATACCCAAGATAGTTGTAATGTTCCCAGTACCGGGTATTGTGGACCGCCTCACACCCCGGCCGTGCATAGTTGCTCACCTCATAACGATGAATACCGGCACTCTCCAGCAATACCCCGATCAGGTCGAACTGTTCAGAAACATGATCTTCGTCGGCAGGTTTCAGGCGCCCCAGTTCGAGCATCTTGCCAAGCCGGGTGCGGGGTTCAATCGTCAGTGAGTAGGCGGAAATATGGGGTGGATCAAAACTCAAAAGTCGCCGTACATCCTTCTCCAGTTCCTTGAGCGACTGCCCGGGCAAACCGTAAATCAGGTCTGCCGTCCAGATATCAAAGCCGGTTCTGGCTAACAGTTCAAGGCAATTAACGGCCTCTTTCGTGGTATGAGCCCGATTCATGAATTTCAGCCTCTCCGGATCGAACGTCTGGACTCCCATGCTCAGCCGTCCCACACCCAGTGACTTCAACTCTTTCAGATAGTCGGCCGTCACATCATCAGGATTCACCTCCATCGTCACTTCCTGCAAATCCAGGTCAAAGACCCGGTCGAGGCGGTCCAGAATTCTGCCGATCTCGTCGGCCGGCAATCGTGATGGGGTTCCGCCGCCCAGATAGATCGTTTCTACAGGCTCATCTCTGTATATCGGATCGGTCTCATCAATCTCTTTGCAGAGGCGGTCGACAAATGCCGGCTGAAGCTGTTCCCGGGTTACAAAGTAGAAATTACAATAGGAGCAGGCCTGTTTGCAGAACGGTATATGGATATAGATGCCCGACATAAAGCGTGGTGTGGTTCAGCCGACCCCATCCTCCTCTCCTGATTTGTAGAAAGGATTCTCCTCGTGCTTGTCCAGCCGCAGGTAGGTTCGGGCATATTTGACGTAATTTTCGGAGTGTTTCACAATATTCTCCAGTTCTTCTTCGCTTAACTCTCTTGCCTTTTGCACCGGAGTCCCCATATAGAGCCAGCCAGATTCGAGGTGTTTGCCCGGCGGTACAAGGCTGCCAGCCGCTACCATCACACCCGATTCGATCACAGCTTTATCCAAAACGACTGCCCCGATTCCGACCAATACCTTGTCGTGAATAGTGCAACCGTGGATCACCGCTCCGTGCCCTATCGTCACCTCATTGCCGATCAGCGTTGGTGCTGTCCGGTTGGTAACGTGCACACAACTGTTGTCCTGGATATTGCTCCTCTTGCCGATCCGAATACGGTGGACATCTCCCCTCACGGTAGTATTGAACCAGATGCTGCTCTCCTCTCCGATTTTCACATCTCCGATCAGATCTGCACTCGGAGCCACAAACACCGTATCGCCAAACCGAGGCGATCGGTTGATGAATTCATAGATCATGGCGGGTTGCCAGGTTCCTGGTGATCACTCTAATTTTAAATATCTGCTCTCAGGCACTCAATAAATCTCCGCTCTCAGGCCTTCAAAGAGATCGCATTCGATTATCGGTACATATGCATCTCTACCAGAGATCGGAACTGGTCGTAACTCTGAGGATTCTGCCGGACTCTCTGGCCGTTGATGAAAAAGGTTGGTGTACCTTGAACGAGGCGACGCTGACCTTCATTCCGCTGCCTCTCGACCAGTTGATGGATCTCTTCATCTTGCAGATCCTGCTCGAATTGTTCCATATCGAGTCCGATCTGCTCCGCATAATCCCGGAAAATCTGCTCGGCGTTGCCCTGCGACCAAACCTCTTGGCCGGCAAAAATCATATCGTGCATCTCCTCCTTGTGGCCCTGCCGTGCAGCCGCTTCAACCACATAGGCAGCCAGCCTCGAATATTGAAAACCGTCGAGAGGAAAATGCCGGTATTCAATCGTCAATTGATCCCCGAAATCTCTTTTCAGCTGATTTTGCAACGGTATGTACTGCTTGCAAGCCGGACATTGATAGTCGCTGTATTTCAATATTTCAACCTGCTGGGCCACAGTCTCTCCTCTGTCTGCCGTCTGCTGATTGTCGTTATTGTTTCCAAAGACACCGAAATAGAGGACACCGCCGACCAGCGCGATAAATGCGATCCAGGCCACCAGTTGGATATTTTTACTCATAACTGTTCACTTTTGGATTTATGCAGAATCTCGAACCCCGGAGATTCAATTTAATCATTACAACTTAACATATTGAAGCTGGAAAAATTATGTGAATTCTTCTGATCACCGGTTTTTCCGTCAATCCGATCTGCAATCCGAACCACAACACAGTCCGTCATTCCGAACCGCATTCCGATTCGGATTCTGCCCCGTCAATCCAAACCGGTATCAGTTTCGACAACAACAAAAACCGATCCGAACAATCGCCAGGGATGCCGGCCGGACACGCACTAACCTATCTCAGCTCCAGCTCCCCGGCCTCTTCCAGGTTTCTGAGCCTTGCCGCTTCAAATTCATCACCCGGCCTCCACTCCATCATCATATCGGAATTGACAATTTCGTACCCGGCCCGGAAAAAGAGTCGCAGATCACGTTGCATACCAGACAGATCCCAATACTCATTAATCTGGTCGTGCACCGTATGGTAGGTCGCATCCATGATGCTGTCGACCCGGGCGCTGTAGTTTTCCGGCTTGTCGATAAAATCACTGCCGGCATTGGGAAAGATCGCCGGTATCCCGACCCGTGCCAGAGAAAAATGATCCGACCTGTAGAAGTAACCCTGCTCCGGGTTGGCATCAGGCAGTACTACTCTACCCTCAGCCACTGCCTGCTCCTCGATCACATCACTCACGGTATTTCGGCCGTATCCTACCAATACAACATCGTTGGTTTCTCCATATACATTCATACCGTCCAGATTGATGTTGGCGGTTACATGACCCGGATGCACAGTCGGATTCTCTGCCCAGTACTGAGAACCCAGCAGTCCCATCTCCTCGGCTCCGACAAAAAGAAATAGTACACTTCTCCGAAGTTCATTTTCCACCTCTTTATAGGCATTGGCCAGATTGAGTACGGCGCTTACGCCCGCAGCGTTATCGAGCGCTCCATTGTTTATCGAATCTCCATCAACCGGTTCGGTAATGCCCAGATGGTCGTGATGCGCTGTAAAAACCATGTATTGATGATTCAGATCGGGATCATTTCCTGTAATTTTACCCAATACATTTCTTGAGCTTTTATCCCGGTCGTAGGTCGCAGTCAGATCCAGATCTACCGTCACTCCGTCCAGAATTACCGGATGAAAATCCGGATCGTCGGCTGCATCCAGCATTTCATCCAGGTCGTGGCCGGCAGCTTCAAAAAGCTGTTCGCTGTACTCCCGTGTCAGCCAGGAGTTGAACTCCGGTTGCGTTGTGCTGTCATCATCATCCGCCTTCAGATAAAACCGTTCCCGTCCCCAGCTGTTGGCAACTACCGTCCAGGGATACCCGGCAGTCACATCGGTATGGATGATGATCGCTCCCAATGCACCCATCTCTTCGGCCATTTCAAATTTATAGCTCCAGCGGCCGTAATAGAGGCGGGTTTCCCCCTCGAACAGATCCGGATCGTAACTCGGATCACTGTTTTTGAAAACCAGTACCTTGCCGCTCACATCCATCCCCTTGTAATCGTCCCAGTCATACTCCGGAGCTTGTATTCCATACCCGACGTAGACAAGCTCAGCATCACGTATGGAGACCTGCTCCTCCTGGTTGGCCGGCCATCCCATAAAGTGATCGTAGTAGGGCGGAGAAGCTACTGCCTGGCCGTCGCTGCGGATTGTAAAAGATGCCGAACCTCGATCCACAGTTTGACCCAGCAGCGGAAATTCCTGGATATAGCTCCCATCCGGCATCCCCGGTTCGATGCCTGCCTGTTGCAAGTAATCGACCAGGTACTCGATCGTCAGATCCTCACCCCTCGTAGCTGGTGCGCGGCCTTCAAATTGATCGGATGATAGGATTTCAATCGGAGTAAGGAGGCTTTCTTCTGTGATCACCTGTTCGGCCTGATGAAGACCGGTCTCGGTTTCACAAGCTGCAAATATCGCAACCAGCACTATCAGAATGATTTTATCAATACTTTTCATAACTGTTCGGTTTTATTATTAGATCCACCTGAATTACAGATCTATCTGGATCCAGATTTTTGCCGGCCGGAAATTTACCCTCGCCTGCCCTATATTGAACCGGCAAGATAAAAGAATTGATCCGGAATAAGGAGACTCATTCTTGAAATCATTTTATTACGACAAAACCATTCTTGTAACGGGTGCTGCCAGCGGTATCGGCCGGCAGTTCGCCAAAGAAGTCTCCCGGTATGGTGTTACGCTATTGCTTTGGGACCGGAATCGCGAACCGCTCATCAAGCTGATCAATGTACTCGACAGTTCCTCCACTGCTCTCGATACAGTGGTCGATGTCACCGACCGGGACGCTGTCGTATATGAAGCCGGCCAGCTGATCCAGAGTCGATATATTCCCGACATCATCGTCAATTGTGCAGGCACCGTAACCGGTAAATGGTTTCACGAACACAGTTACGACGAGATCGAAAAGACGATGGCTATCAATACGACCGGTTCGATGTATGTTGTGCGTGCATTTCTGCCCGAAATGCTGAAGCGAAACAGCGGTCGCATCGTCAATATCTCTTCGGCATCCGGCTATATCGGTAATCCGAAAATGAGCGTTTACGCTGCAAGTAAATGGGCAATTCTCGGCTGGTCGGAATCCCTGCGGCTGGAACTCAAGCGGCTCGATAGCCGAGTCGGAGTCACCTGTATCATTCCGTCGTACGTTAATACGGGAATGTTTGATGGGGTTCGTCCGCCAAGGCTGATGCCAATGTTGAATACCGACCGGTTGGTATATTTAATGATGAAAGGGATCCGGCGGGGCCGCTTTAAAGTTCAGGCCCCCATTCTGGTGCGCGCAGCCCCCTTTCTGAAAGGAATTCTGCCTCAACGAATGTTTGACTGGATCGCGGGACGCCTGCTCCAGGTCTATCAATCGATGGATACATTTCGGGGGAAAGAGTAACCCTCCCGGCTAATCTGTCATTATAATATGTGCTTCATGTCTGTCTCTCAACTGTTCGACAATCAAAAAGCTTTTTTCGATACACATCAGACGCTCTCTGTCCAATTTCGAAAAGATCAGCTACGTGCGCTTAGAAAACTTCTAACCGATCATCACGAATCTCTGCTTGATGCGCTGGAAGCCGATTTCAACAAGCCCCGATATGAAGCCTACATCACCGAAATTCTCCCGCTTTTACACGAAATCGATCATCATCTCAAACATATCAAACGATGGGCTGCGCCGCAAAGGGCCAAAGGATCACTGCTGATCTTTCCCTCCAGGAACCGGATTCTCTACCGACCGTTCGGTACGGTACTAATTATCGCGGCCTGGAATTATCCGATCCATCTTCTCCTGATGCCGTTGATCGGGGCCATATCGGCAGGCAACACAGCGATCCTCAAGCCCTCGGAACTAGCGCCTGAAACTGCCCGAACCCTTCGTCAAATTTTCGACTCTCAGTTTGATCCGGATTATCTGCGGGTTGTTGAGGGTGGAGCGGAAACGGGTAAGAAGCTGCTCGAGAACCCGTTTGACCTGATCTTCTTTACCGGCGGACGGGAAACGGGAAAAAAGATCTTGCGTGCCGCGGCTGAATACCTGACACCAACCGTCCTGGAACTCGGCGGCAAGAGCCCGGCGATCATACATCACGATGCGGACCTCGAGCTGGCAGCAAAAAGGATCTGGTGGGGCAAATGTATCAATTCGGGCCAGACCTGTGTTGCACCCGACTACCTGATGATCCACAAAAATGCCGTCGACCGGTTTATCGGTCATCTGAAGAGGGTTCATCAGGAATTTTTTACTTCGAAAAACGGTACCGAACACCCCGACACCTGTATTGTGCATCAGGAGCAATATGAACGGCTCGTCCGGTTTCTGGATCAGGGAGAAGTGCTTCTGGGCGGATCCGTTGACCCGGACCGACGCTATATCGAGCCAACACTCCTCCGTTCCGATCCGTCAAGCCCGGTCATGAAGGAAGAGATCTTCGGGCCGATTCTACCGTTCATAGTATATGAAGAGATGGAAGAGCTGGCCCGTCAGATCGAACGAAATCCCGATCCCCTTGCGTTCTATCTCTTTACAAAAGATCGTCAACTGCAGAATACGCTGATTGAAGAGATTCCGTTTGGAGGTGGCTGTATCAATGATACCATCATGCATCTTGGCAATCCCCATCTTCCGTTCGGAGGAGTTCGCCGGAGCGGATTCGGTTCCTATCACGGTGAGCACAGCTTTAAAACCTTCTCTTACCAGAAGTCGATCACTTACAAACCGGCCTGGCCCGACCCGGATTTTCGATACCCTCCCTACACCAGTAAAATGTTTAACCTGATAAAAAAATACTTTCACCGATGAGTTCCAGCCTGCCGGATAGATATCGAGCGATGGTCGTACGAGAAACCCCGGAAGGATTTGTCAAAACGGTTGAAGAGCTGCCGATCGGCCAGCTGCCGGACAACGATGTCCTGATCCGGGTTCATTACACCTCCCTGAACTACAAAGACGCCCTCTCGGCGATCGGCAACCGCGGTGTCACCACCCACTATCCTCACACTCCGGGTATCGATGCGGCCGGCATTGTCACCCGTTCCAGGGATGAACGCTTCAAACCCGGTGACAAGGTGATCGTTACCAGTTACGATTTGGGAATGGACACACCCGGCGGCTTCGGCGAGTATATCTCGGTACCCGCTGACTGGATCGTTCCACTCCCCGAAGGCCTGACTCTCCGGGAAAGTATGATCATCGGCTCAGCTGGATTTACCGCCTGTTACGGAGTCTATAAAATCAAAGAGGGAGGTATTGAACCGGATGAAGGCCCGGTGGTTGTTACAGGATCGACCGGCGGTGTTGGATCATTCTCCGTAGCGCTGCTCTCCCAGCTCGGTTACCAGGTTGTCGCCGTTACCGGAAAGCAGAAAGAGCATCAATTTCTCAAATCCCTGGGAGCCAGCGAGATTGTACCTCGCGAGGTGGTAACCGACCGGTCCAACAAGCATCTGTTAAAAGGCAGGTGGGCTGCTGCAGTAGATACAGTCGGAGGGGAAATACTGGACACCATTATACGCCAAACCCGGCATAACGGCATCGTTACATGCTGCGGTAACGTACTCGGACCGGTTCTCAAAACGTCGATCTACCCCTTCATACTTCGTGGAGTCAGCCTGATGGGGATCGATTCCGGCATCACCCTGATGCCGCGCCGCAAAAAACTCTGGAAACGGCTCTCTGAAGAGTGGCGCCTGAAAAAAATGGAAGAGCTGACTCGCGAAGTGAAGCTGGACCAGCTTGCCGATGAAGTTGACAGAATCCTTGAGGGTAATCAGATCGGACGTGTGATCGTCAATTTGACAGGTTAAGGCAGATCATCTGGTGAGGAAGAGTTGCTGAAACCGCCGAACGCTTAGCCTGCCGCCCGTGAATAACTTTGAGGGTTGCTGCCCTGTTTCTGTTTTCGGGATTCTTTAACCGCACGGCTGACCGGTCCGACCAGCTCATCAGCGGTCACCGGTTTGACCAGATAATCGATAAAACCGGTAGATTTGGCACGGCGATAATTGTATTTGTCCTGGTCGCCGGACAGATAGATTACCGGCGTATCGCTAAATTTTCGGATCTCTGTCATCGTCTCAATACCGTCCATATCTCCTGCAAGTGAGATATCCATCAAAATCAGATCGGGGGACGATGATTTCACTTTTTCAATCGCTTCCGATCCGCTTTTCGCCTTTCCTTTAACCTCGAAACCAAGCTTCTTGAGCAACCGTTCCTGAACCAGAGAAATCAGCTTGTCATCTTCAACGATGAGAACCGACCCTTTTTTATTTTTTTCTTTTTCTGTCATCTAAATGCACCTTTCGTAATTGAACGATCAAGCCTGAACAAGCTCTTGTCTTCTGATGAAATCTTTTAAAGAGAGGGGCTTCCTCTGAATCCTGATTTTTCCATCTCGAAGATATTAAAATTTTTTAATATTAAAAAGTTTTAATGTTATTTGTGCGTGAGGTCAAACTCCTCAATCGCCCTCAAAACCCTTCTAAAAGCGATTTTCTGCTTCTGTTCAGTACCTGCTACTACTTTGCTTATCGGCTTCATCCCGATTTTCTAAAATGAAACCATGTTAAAATCGGGCTCGCATTTTTCGCCTTTAGATGTGGGAGCCCGGCATCAAAATATTCTGAGCCGACCTTCCGATAATGGCATTCTGCTAATCAGCCGGGAGAAACGAAAAACCCGACAACTTAAAAGTTTGTCTGGGCAGGAGACCAGGGGTAGCCGGGGTGTTTGTCACTCTTGCTATTATAGAATTCGACCGCATCAGCCACATCAAAAAAGATTGAGTCTTCCATACTCTCGAAAATACCGCAGCGCTTGAGCTGGTCACGCACCGGCCCGATCGGCCCGGCAAGATAGAAGTCGATCCGCCTAACCTGAAGATCCTTGATCAGCTCCTCCAGCATATGGATTCCCGTCGAATCGATCTGGTGAATGGCTGATGCGTCCAGGATCACCAGGTTGAGATCCTCTCCTCGCTCTTTCATCTTCTCTTCGAGTGTGGCCCTGAAATGCTCCACATTGGCAAAATAGAGCGGAGAGTCGAACCGGTAGATCAGAACTTCCCGGTCGACATGGGCTTCTTCATAACGGCGGATATTCCGATAATTTTTGGTCTCTCCCAGCCGCCCCAGTTCTGCGTAATGTGGTGTGGTACTGGAATAGATTACCATGATGAGCGAAATGACCACGCCGGTCAAAATTCCCTCTTCCACCCCCAGCGTCAGTGTGGCGATAAAGGTGACCAGGAGCATCGCCAGATCTTTTCGGTCGGTTTTCCACAAATGCACCATCTCTTTGGCATCGAAAAGGCCGATAACCGCCACGATGATGATCGCCGCCAGGATCGCATTCGGCAGGTAATAGAAAAGGGGCGTCAGCAATAGCACCGTCAGGCCGATCAGGGCTGCTGTTATGATCGATGCGAGCGGCGTTTTTGCGCCCGAAAGATCGTTGACCGCAGTTCTGGAAAAACCACCCGTGGTCGGATAGGATTGAAAAAACGACCCGGCCAGGTTGGCACCGCCCAGTGCAATCAGCTCCTGGTTGGAATCTATGTTATACCCTCGTTTGTTTGCTACCGCTTTGGCCACGGCGTAGGATTCCACAAAGCCGACCAGCGAAATGACCAGGATCAGCGGAATCAATGCCTGAAAGTCGGAAAAAAGAAAGGCGGGAGATTCCAGGGAAGGCAGCCCTCGCGGAACATCACCTACGATCTCCAGCCCCAGCGCCGGCAGGTTAAAGATCGCCGTAATCGCTGTTCCCGCGGCAACGACGGTAAGTGCAGCGGGAAACGTTTTCTTCCAGCGTTTCAGCAGGTAGAGAAGCAGAATGGAGCCGCCTCCCACCACGGCTGTGAGCAGATGGAGTCCGGAAAGGTTGGCCGCCAGGCTCATCAGAATCTCGTGGATCTGATGCCCCCCTTCCAGCTCTATACCCAGCAGATTGCCCAGCTGACTGGCGGCGATAATCACCGCTGCTGCCGAAGTAAATCCGCTGATCACCGGATGGGATAGAAAGTTGACCAGGAAACCCATTCGAAACAGGCCCATCAAAAGCTGAACCACCCCGACTCCAAATGCCGTCAGAATTGCCAGTTGGATAAACCGGTCGCTTCCGATCTCCGCCAACTGCCCCACACCGGCAAACACAAGGAGCGAAACGATCGCCACCGGGCCGATCGCCAGCTGCCTTGAGCTTCCCAGAAGGGCATAGACGACAAGTGGGATGATCGATGCGTAGAGGCCGTACACCGGCGGCAAGCCGGCCAGTACGGCATAGGCCATCGCCTGGGGAATCAGCAGAACGGCAACAATGATTCCGGCATTCAGATCCCCTTTGAAGGCTCTCGAGTTGTAGCCTTTGAGCGTCTCCACCAGGGGGATTCGGATCTGGATATATTTTTTCATTTCGCCAGGCATCTCCTCTGCATCGATTATGCAACAGCGTCTGCCTTTTTCTCCAGATATTTGCCGATCTCATCTTCGATCAGGGCTGCCTCATAACCTTCGCGATTCAGAAGCGCAGCTGCAACAGCCGATCGTCCGCCAGACTGGCAATGGACCAGCAGCTTTTTATCTTTTGGCAGCTCATCCTTCCGAACCAGCATGCGGGTATGGGCAATGTTGACAGCGCCCTCAATGTGGCCGGTGCCAAATTCACTCGCCGCTCTCACATCTACGGTCAGTTCATTTTCGGTGGCCCGATCGACCGCATCAAACGTAACCACTTCGAGCGTTTCCATTTCGCCACCCTGGTTTTTGTACACCTGCAGATCTCTGGGTGTGGCGTACCCTGCAACCTTGTCGAGGCCGATGCGATAGAGATCCCGCACAGCTTCCTTCACCTGGTGCTCCTCCACGATCAACACGATCTCCTCCTCTTCGGTGATGTAGGAGCCGGCCACTGTGTTGAACTGCTTGTTCAGGGGCGACAGCAGCGAACCGGGCAGGTGCCCTGCAGCATACTGGTCGCGTTCCCGGGTGTCGAGGACAACCCGTCCCTCTTTGCCGATCGAGTTGGTCAGTTCTCGGATCGTAAGCCGCTTTGGCTGAGGCAGTCCACCGATCAGAGCAGGGCCGATCTTGTTGTCCCGCTTCATCCGGGCAAAATAGAGCGGAGGCTCCGGCTGTCCCTCCAGGATAAATTGAACAAACTCATCTTCGGAGGAAGCCGCTTTCAGTGAATTGTTGTAGCGCAGCTCATAGCCGACGGTTGAATCCGGCACGGCACCCAGCGCTTTACCGCATGCGCTTCCGGCGCCATGGCCCGGCCAGATCTGCATATATTCCGGCATGCTCTTGAATTTCTCTACAGATCCATAGAGAGTACGTGCCGAGGGCTCCATCACATTTTCCACTCCGGCGGCCGACTCAAGCAGGTCCGGACGACCCACATCACCGACAAACACAAAGTCGCCGGTTGCAACTCCCAGAGGCTCATCGGCGGCAGCTCCGTCGGTCACCAGAAAGCTGAGGTGCTCCGGTGTATGACCCGGTGTGTGCCACGCTTTAACGGTGATATTGCCGATCTTGAACTCATCGCCATCTTTCATCAGTTCGTAATCGTAGTCGCTGCCGATCAACCACTCATACTTCCAGTCGGCGTCTCCCTCATCTGAGGCGTACACTTTAACGCCTCGCTCGGCAAACTCACGAAGGCCGGAAATATAGTCGGCATGAATGTGAGTGTCTGCAGCTGCGACGATCGTCATGTTCTGTTTGGCCGCTTCGTCGATATATTGATCGATATCCCGCATCGGGTCGATCACCACGGCTGTTCCGTTGGCCTGGCAGCCGATCAAGTAGGCGTACTGGGCCAGTTTGTCGTCAAAGAATTGTTTGAAATACATAGTTCTTACTCCTGTTTGATTGTTGTTTTTTTACTTTTATAAGTTCGTTAATGAGGTAAACGTTCACGCAGAACGCCGTAGGCCAGCGTACCCGCAAGTGCCGCAAGAATCGGGACGATCATCACCGTAAGCCCGCTTCCAAGCAGCGCAAACATCGGCCCCGGACAGGCTCCAAGCATCGCCCAGCCCAACCCGAAAAGCGAGCCGCCGATGATATAGCGTTTAACTTGCGATACGTCTTTTGGCGGGATGGTGATCGGGTTTCCATACGCATCCTTCATGTTCCATCGCTTGATAAGCTGAATGGAGATTACTCCTACCAGAATTGCCAACCCGATAATCCCGTACATATGAATGGAATCGAACCGGAACATCTCCTGAATTCTGAACCAGGAAACCACTTCGGACTTCACCAGGATAAAACCGAACCCGGTGCCGATGAGAAAATATTTAAGGTATTCTGTGAATTTCATCTTTCTCTATACTCTTGTAATTCGTTAAGGTTTTATACGATAATTGGATAGATCAGCCAGGTCATGATCAGCCCGCCGATAAAAAATCCGATCACGGCGATCAGCGAAGCAAGCTGGAGATCGGAAAGACCGGAGATGGCATGGCCTGATGTACACCCTCCGGCGTACCGGGCTCCGAAACCGACCAGGAATCCGCCGAGCGTCAATATGAGGATGCCCGGAAACGAACCCAGTGCTCCCCAGGTGAAAAAGTCATCGGGGACAAGTCCCATAAAATCCTGAATACCCAGGGCTCTCAGGTCTTCAATGGTGGATGCTGCCAGCTGGATCGGCTCGGGGTTGGCAAACACATATCCGCCCAGAAAACCGCCTGTAATTGTGCCAATCAGCATCGTCAGGTTCCACCGGCCATCCTCCTTCCAGTCGTAGTTAAAGTAATTGGCCTTGCTGATATTGCAGGCTGTACACATATGACGCAGATTGGAAGAGAATCCAAACTTCTTGCCTCCTACAAATAAAAGCAGCGGCACAAGAAGGCCGATAATGGGCCCCGCTACATACCAGGGCCAGGGTTCATATAGAAATTCAAACATGGTTCTGATTTATGATTTTTGATGTTAAAAACTGTTCGTTTTGAATTGATCTGCAGACAAGATACAACAAATGATATTACATGTCAATACAAGTTGGTTCACCGGCTTTTCTTTCCAATTAATAGCGATACTCTCAGTAAAGGAAGGCCCTGCAGTTTTTACACTTTACAGTTTTACACTTTGACTGGAAACCCGAGCTAGATATTTCTGTAAGAAGAACTACTACACCTACATAAAACGATGGACTACACCAACGTAACTTTTATCCGGCTATATTGAGATTCGGCCATAACAAACCGGGAACGTATGAAAAGAATCTATCTATCCCTGATTGCTCTTGCTCTGCTGGTTGCCCTGCCATCCAAAACGCTGGCGCAGCTGGATGATGCAGGTGATATCCTCAGAGGCGGCGCTCATGATGCCAACCTTCTGATGAGCGAGTACCTGAAACCGTTCGGCAGCGGCTTTGGCGCCGGCCTCAATTCCGGATGGGTCAACAGCGCCAAACCGTATGGCAAATTTGGTTTTGACCTTCGCGTATCGGCTTCGCTCTCCTTTGTACCCGATGCGGACCGATCATTTGATATCACTAGCCTTGCCCTTCAGGAGCTGGAACACCTGGGCGGGCCGACTGTTACACCTACAGCCTTCGGTGAAGAGGCCTCGAGAGCCAGAGTCGGAAAACGATTTTTCAATCCGGAGACCGGGCAGGATGAGGAACTCTTTTCATTTGATATGCCGGAGGGTGCCGGTATTGCGTTCGTACCCTCTCCGATGGCTCAGCTGACCGTAGGTCTTGTTCAGCAGACCGACCTATCCTTCCGCTTCTTCCCATCCATGCGATTTGGTGATGAGGATGGTGAATTCAGAATCGGGATGTGGGGGCTGGGTATCAAGCATGGGCTCGACCAGTGGATCGACTATTTCGATGCCATCCCTGTTGACCTGTCGATTCAGCTTGGTTACACACGCATCACCATGAGATCCGACTTTGACGTTGAGCCGGATGAAGGGCCGGAGATCGCAAACCCCTACCCGGATGTTCACTGGGATGGACAGGGCCTGGAACTAATCTCGGACGGATTTACCGGCAATCTGCTGGTTGGCCGTCAGTTTCCTATTATCACTTTGTTTGCCGGAGTAGGCGTCCAGCGTTCGCTGACGACGGTGACGTCAACCGGCGCCTACCCTATCGTGACACCGCTTGAGCCGGAGGAGTATGAACCCGGCGGTCCTGTGATGCGAATCGATTCGGTGGAAGAGCCGATCGATATTAGCCTGCAAACCGGCACCCATTTCCAGGGCCTGGCCGGGTTGCGGATTCGCCTTGCCGTCGTCACGATCTCCGCATCCTACACCTTGGCTCGTTACAACAACCTGAATGTGGGGGTCGGGTTAAGCTTCCGGTAGGGGGAGCCTAAAATACGTATCTCGGATAGGTGGTCTTTGCTTTTTTTGCGATGGCAAGGTCTATCTCCTTCGTAATAAACGGATCTTCGGAAGTGGTTTTACCGAGCACTCTGCCGTCGGGGTCGGAGATCCACCCCTGCCCACCGAATTGAAACTCACCGGTTTTGTCTGTTCCGCTCCGGTTGGAGGAGAGATGAAATGCTCCGGCGCTAATCGCAGCAACACGTCCGCCGGTCAGCCATTTATCGGCCGTAGCCAATTCGGTGGCACGAGGCGTCACAACCAGGTGAGCCCCCTTCTTTCCGTAATCTCTGGCACGATCCATAGCCCAAAGTTCGGTGCAGATCAAAAACCCGGCCTCCGCATCCTGAACCTGGCAAAGTTCGAAGTGATCTGCTCCCTGCTCATACCATGAACCTTCCCAAAACCACTTTTCGTCGGGCAGGTAGTATTTATGGTGAACGGGGGTATATCCATCAGTTGAGCTCCACACAAACCCTTCATTCAGCCTTTGCCCATTTATCGTAACCGGCCTCGACCCCATCACCCTTGCCGGAGTCAGCTCTTCAAGGCGCTTCTGCCACAGATCGTGCGCCTCCACCGCTTTTTGCCACTCCTGTTCACTATCATCAGATGCCTGTGCAAACCAGGGATAAAATGGCATTTCGGGCAGTAAAACCAGGTCACTTTCGGCCTGCCGGAGATGCTCAACAAGACGCCTCCAATCATTTTCCAATTCGTTGGTTGCATCGGGTAATTCACAAACGGTTACTTTCATAAGCTCGAATGAATGCAATGGTTGAGTTAAAATAACGGGAGCCTCCATACGATCCCCCTCTCACTGCTAAATACCAACTTCTCCGCATTAATGCCGGATCTCCGGCAAAACCTTAAAATCAAAGGTTTTTAATGTATGTTCGGTTTTAATTGATCGAACAATTTAGCCCGCCTCAAGGCTGCCGCGGGATCGTATAAAACTCCTCCATCCTGCCGTCGATATATTCTACTGTTTCCCCGTCAAAGATGGCATCCTCCTCCAGCATGATCAAAATTTCCCGATCCCACTCCGGAATATAGACTTCGGCGTTCAGCTCGATCGAGTGAGCGGTGTTGGGATAGAGCGGATAATCCCCTTTCCCCGGCACGCCCTCCTGCTGGTCCCAAAGACCGATGGTGGGGCCGGCTCCGTGGCCGTGGTAACCCAGCGGATGAGTGTAGATCGTGGCGTTAATCCCCTCCTCCTCCGCCCGATCCAATGCAGCAAACAGAATTTCATTGCCAGTGCGCCCCGTGATAAACTCATTCGTCAAAATATCCTGCAGGCGGTTACCGATCTTCAGAGCTTCCCGCAATCCTTGAGGCACCTCGGTCTCACCAGGACGGAATACGTACGCCATCCTTTGAGTATCGGTGGTCAGCCGCAGATACTCGATCCCCAGATCCATGTGGATCAGATCGCCCGGCAAGATGACATTATCAGCAGGGCGTTCGGAAAAGTTCGCCAGAAAACCCTCCGGGTCTACGTCCGCTCGCTGAACGGAAACCGACGGATGAAACCAGGTGGTCAGGTTGAGGTCCCGGATTCGCTCACGAAACCACCACTGTACGTCGTCGGTTGTGGTCACCCCGGGAGTGATCACCTTTTCCGACAGCCCTTCTGCGATGATCGTGTGGGCAATTCGGTTGATTTGACGGTAGACGGTTATCTCTTCCGGAGTCCGGGTCTCCAGCCATCCGACCGCCAGCGGTTCGGCCGAGACAATTCGTTCCTGCAGCTCCGGGGAGAGATTGTTCCTCAGATTCCTGAAATCGGTGTGGCTGATTCCGTCGGCAAGGGCAAAATCATCCGAAAAGTTGACCCCGATCTTTTGCGGATTACGTTCGGCGATCACCTCACCAAGACGCTTCCACTGATCGGGCTCCATATCCGGATCCCACTCGGTCTCAAAAAAACCGATGTTATACCTGGCCACTGCAAGGCGTTCGACAGGCTCCCCCTCACCCGGTTTATGGAAGATCAGAATCGTGGTCCGCCGGGAAGATTGCCAGGTAGCCGGCAACATTGTCAGCAGCACGGGATCTTCATTGTATTCACGGGCGATCAGGACCCACATATCGATCTCTTCACGCTCCATAAGTTGCGGCACCAGGTTGTCGAGGCGATCTTCCAGCCAGCGGTCGATCACCTGTGCCCGCTCACGCATATCGAGTATGGCGGGTTCAGCGTACCCGGGTGCCTGGGCATGAAGATCCGCAGGGAAAAGAAATAGTACGGCCGGTATCAGGAAAGCAAAGAGAAAACCGGTATAATTCTGCTGTCTCATAAGTATGCCGTTTTGTTATCAGGTTACTGCTTCTCAGAGCCTTTTTCTACATTACGTTTCAGGGGAAACTTTACCCGAAAACTGGTTCCATTTTTATTCGAATCGATATGAAGATTTCCTTCGAGCTGCTCGGTGAGTGCATCCACAAGTACAAGCCCGAGAGAGTTGGAATCTTCCACTCGATACTCCTCCGGCAAACCATTTCCATTATCGGCTACAACCAGCTCTATCCACCGGCCGGCTTCTTTCAATTTGATCTTCAGCTCACCCCCTTTGCGACCGTTAAAAGCGTGCTGGTAAGCGTTGGTAATCAATTCATTTAAAATCAGTCCACATGGAACACTGTAATCGAGCGACAAATGGATGGGATCTACATCGGTGCGAATCACAACATCTGTAGAATCGGACTGTATTGAACCGACAATCGCTTCAATCAGATCGTCAAGATACTTGCGCAGGTCGATGTGGGCGAGGCTTTGGTGGCCGTAGATCTTTTCATGAATCAGCGCAATGGACTTAACACGAAGCTGGCTCTCTTTCAGCTGAGATTTCGACTCTTCATCCTTTAGTGTACCCATCTGAAGATCCAGCAATCCATAAATAACGGCCAGGTTGTTTTTTACCCTGTGGTGAACCTCTTTGAGCAGAACCTCTTTTTCATTCAGCGCCCGCTGCAGCTCTTCGGTCTTTTCGTCGACCAGTTTCTGCAGCTTCCCCTTCTCCAGAATTTGCAGACGGATGCGGATGAACCCGACAACCAGCGCCGACACAACCAGGATGACCAGGCCCCAGAACCACCCTGTAAGCCAGAAGGGAGCTAAAACGGAAAAGGTATAGCTCACTTCGGGACTCCAGGGGCCCTGTTTGACCCGAGCCTGCACCAGAAATTCGTAATCGCCCGGAGAAAGCCGGGTATAAGCGGCTGTTCTCTCCCGCGTCACCGCGCGCCATTGCGTGTCGAACCCTCGCAGTTTATATCGGTATTCGACGCTCTCCGGCGTCAGAAACTCTCTGGACGAGAAGGCAAAGTTCCATGTGTTCTCCCCGTAAGAAAATTCAACGGGCGGCAGCTGAAGAGTTCCATGCCGAAACTCCAGGTTGTCACTGTAGTCGCTCCAGGAAAGTGGGACACCATTCAACAGGATCGTTTCAATGCCGATCCGTGGTGGTTCAGAGGCCCGGTCGACCTTTGCGGGATCGATCTGTACCAGGCCTTGCATTGTACCAAACAGCAAAAGGCAGTTCGGGCTCGTAGCTACCGCTTTATGAGTCATTTCAATACCGATATCCCGGTGAGAGAGCTGATATTGAACAATATCCATCTCTCCCGTCTGCCAAAAATTATCAACGTCGAGCCGCTGAATCCCGCCGTTGGTTCCCTGCCAGAGCTGATCATTCTCATCAAACTGCAGAGAAAGTGTTTCAACAAACGCCATTCCGTCGCTTCGACCAAAGTTTCGGATCTCACCTTCTCCCGCATCACCTTCTCCCGCATCATCTTCTCCCGCATCACCTTCTCCCACATCATCATCTGCCGCACCACCATCTGCCGCATCATCTTCTGCCGTTTCGTCACCACCCGGTCGATACCAGGTGACCCCACCACCGGTGCCAAACCAGAAATCTCCAAAACGATCCTGCAGAATGTAATTCACGGAGTGGTGGCCCAGCCCATCTTCTACCCGGATCGACTGGACATCGGACCCCATGACCCTGCTTACTCCCTCAATGGTCCCCACCCAGATCGACCCGTCATCCGCTTCATAGAGATGATAGACCACATTACCGGCCAGCCCATCCTCCAGGGTAAACCGTTCCACCTCATCCTCACTGTCGGCCCGGTAGAGGCCTGTATCGGCGCCAATCCAGAGCCTGCCTTCCGAATCGACAAACAAGTCGTAGATGTATAGTTCATCCAGGCCGGTATACAGGTCGGAAAAGGATCGAAAACTCTCTCCGTCGAACTCCATGATGCGGCTGTCTTCCAGCAGAAGAAGCAGATTTCCATTTTGCAGCTCGACAATATCCCAGATATTTTCGATCTGATCCTCGATTCCCGGAATCGGGTAGCTGCGAAATTCCCCTCCATCCCAGGAGTTTAAACCTCGGTCAGTTCCGATCCATTTGACCCCATCCGCATCAATATGGACAGAAAGTACTTCGTCGGAATTGAGGCCGGTTCGGGAATTGATAAAACTGAAAGCATCACCCCGGTAGATCTGTGCACCGTTATCCATCGTAGCGATCCAGACGTTGTGGTCTAGATCCTCGTAAAAACCGTAGATATAGTGACTTCCGAGCCCGTCTCTCCGCGTCAGATGTTCAAATTCGGAACCATCATATCGGAAAATTCCGTCGTTCTCCATCCCGATCCAGATTGTGCCGTCCGAGGTGCGGATCATATCGAAAACGTAGTGGAGCTGCCTTCCCTTGATTTCGGTGATAGCGGTGAGCTCTCCATCACGATAGATGGTAACTCCGCGGTTTGTTGCGAGCCAGACTCCGTCGGGGCCGGCATCGACGATCCGGAACACTTTTTCTCCGCTTAGCCCAT
>SLKI01000066.1 GCA_007134695.1 Balneolaceae bacterium | reverse complement strand
TGGCCAGCCTCCTCGCCAGGCCAGCGTACGTCCTCTCGGCACCGTCAGACCGGGAGTTGTGCGCGCCTGTGGGTCGCCACGCTTGCCCAGCGACCCGCCTGAAGCGGGGACTGCCATGGTGTTGTTCCGGCGTCCTGGCAGGATGTCGGCGGGCGGTGCGGAGCCGGTGAGACCCCAGCGGGGACCGGCCGTGGGGATCTCGGCACCAAGGGCCGCGGTCAAGCCACCGTTGACCAACTCACGCGAGCCCACTCCCCTGCAGGTTTGGGTCCGCCCCGGTCACGCATCAGCTGACGAACATTCCGTCAGTCCACCTGTGCGTGACTCGCTCCGCAGACCACGACACCCGATACGCGCTCGCAGGAATCGCAAGAAGCCCGCGACGAACTTCGCTCAAGGCTGTCGTCGAGATCCTGCGAGCAGCTGGTCACAGCTTCGGCCGCTCGCAACCTCTTCGCGAGCTGACAGCTGAGCGGATGGATGCCAGGGCGTACTCGAACCACGGCATGCGAACCCAACCGATCGGTGGCCGCGACCTACGCTCGCTGCGTCCCATCGCGTAGCGGCCCGCGACCGGCATGGCGCGAGCTCGCCCGGCGATGATGACACAGCGGCCGACGAGGGGGCGCCGTTGGAACCCACAACGCCGTCCAACCCAACGTCCTCGACGACCGACGGGACGTCGAGCACGGTGCCCGGCCGGATCGCCGGGATCGATCTCGCACGCTGCCTGGCGATCTTCGGCATGTTCGCCGTCCACATCGGCCCAACGGACGCCGAAGGGCTGGTCGGCTGGCTGTACGGCTTGCCTCACGGGCGGGCGTCGCTGCTCTTCGTGCTGGTCGCGGGTATCGGCGTGTCCTTGCTCGCCGGATCGTCGCGCGGATCCACGATCCAGGCACGGACCCAGCTGGTGTGGCGGGCCGTGCTGCTGCTACCGCTCGGCCTGGCGCTTCAGGATCTGGACCACGGGGCTGCCGTCATCCTGCAGGATTACGGGGCGCTGTTCGTGGTCGCCGCGGTGGTGCTGTCTCTGCCGGACCGCTGGCTGCTCGGCGTGGTCGGTCTCGTGCTGCCGATCGGCAGCGTCGTCTTCCTCCAGGGCAGGCTCGCAGCACCAGAGGTGTTCGACCGTGGGGTGGTCGCGATCTCTGATCCGGCCCCGGAGATCGTGCACGGGATCATCCTCTCCGGCCCGTATCCGCTGATCACCTGGCTGGCCCCGTTCCTGTTCGGTCTGTGGCTGGGGCGTCAGGATCTCCGGTCAGCCGGGGTCCGTTCCGTGCTCGTCCTGTGGGGTCTGGCCATCGCGGTCACCTCATGGGTCGCCAGCTGGGTCCTGGAGATGCTCTTGGAGGTCGACGGGGAGCTGATCGGCTGGGCCTACCTGGTGGTGGATGGCCCGCACCGACAGATGCCGTTGTGGGTGATCGGCTCGACCGCCGCAGCGACCGCCCTGCTCGGCGCTGCCCTTGTCCTCGCTGATGCGTTCCCCCGAGCGACACGGCCCCTGGTCCAGACCGGCCAGCTCGCCTTGACGGTGTACGTCGGTCACCTGCTGGTGCTGCACAGCGCACCGGAAGCCGCGACCGCCGATGAGATCATCCGGGCGATCGGGATCCTTGGGGTCTTCGCGATCGTTGCCCTCGCGTTCTCGAGCCTCTGGCGACGACGGTTCCGGCGGGGACCACTTGAGCTGCTGCTGCACCTGCCGTGGCGTCGAAGCTGAGTAGGCTGTAACGATGCGCTGATGCCGAGGCGCTGCCTGGCACGGCCGTCGGCCGGACGTGATGGGACAGCCGCTGGCCTCGCGCCGCACCGCTTGCCTCCGTTCCGATCCGGGCCCTCGTTCCACCCGGGATCGCCACGAGGCCACCGCACCCAGCCCCGATGCCCCGATGGTCCTCGTACCGTCGGATCCGACGTCACTGGTCTCGATACTGGTCTCGATCCGACCCATGGCCGAGTGGAGAACGCCAGCGTTCGGAGGACGCCCATGAAGACCACCTCTGGGGTCCGTTCACCGATGAGCGGTCGCCGTCGTCGGCCAACGCACCGACCGGTTCACCAGCGCGGCACGGCCGGCCAGTTCCAGCCGCTCTTCCACCATCGGTGGTGTTGCTCGATGGCGGGCGGGTATCGGGTCGAGGTGTCGACATCACCGTCGCCAACGGTGCTCTGGGGCGCCGGTGGACCGACGAGGTGGGCGCGATGATCGATCAGGTGATCGCCGTCGTGGTGGTCGTCGTGTTCGCCCTGGTCAACGGGGTGAACGACGGTGGGACGGTCGTGGTCGCTGGTCTGCGGACGAGCCCGAAGCACCCGTGGTTGCCCGTCGTGTTGTTGGTCGGGGCGCTGGCGACGGTGCCCCTGCTGGGAACGCGTGTCGCGCAGACGTTGGCCGAGCGACTGGTCGGGTTCGAGGGTGACGGCGGCCGGCTGACGTTGATCGCAGCGGTGGCGGCGACGTTGCTCGTGGTGTGGGTGCTGACCGCTCGTGGGTTGCCGACCAGCCTGACGCTCGGGCTGGTCGGTGCGATCGCGGGGGCGGGCACCGCGTCACAGCTCCCGGTCGATTGGGGGCTCGTCGGGTTCGTGTTGCTGGTTGCGGCGATCGCCCCGGCGGTCGGCTTCGTCGGTGCGTTCTTCCTGCAACGAGCACTGCGGCCGTTCCTCGGTCCGATCCGGTGGTTGCGTGGTGGTTTGCTGCGCATCGGGTACCTGCTGCAGTGCCTGGCGTACGGCGGCAACGATGGTCAGAAGATCCTCGCGGTCCTCGCGGTCGTCGGTGTGTCGTCCAGCGTCGCGGAGGTCCCTTACCACCTCTGGCTGGGTACCGTGATGGCGTTCGGCGTCGGCACCCTGCTGGGGGTTGCGAGGCTCGGCCCGACGCTCAGCGGCGGTGTGCTACCGGTGCGCACCGAGCAGTCCGGCATCGCCCAGACGACGTCCGCGAGCGCGGTGCTGATCAGCGGGGCCTTCGGCTCCCCGGTGAGCCTGACCCAGGCGGTGACCGCGGGGCTGGTCGGATCGGGCGTTGGGGTGACCGCACGGAGGGTGCGCTGGCAGGTGGCCACGCGGATCGCCATCGCCTGGGCGGTAACGTTGCCGGCCGCGTTCGCTGTGGGCGCGGTCGTCGCTCTGATGCTGGGAGGGCTGTTGTGAGGCTGATGCGAGCCTTCCGCGACGTGATGTCCGACCTGTCCGGACGGAGCCAGAGCGAGCTGGTCGACTCCCTCACCGGGCAGGTCGATGCCGCGATCGAAGCGGTGCTGCTGGCACGCAAAGCCACCGACGGGCGGGTACCGACGGCGCAGGCGCGCACCCGCATGGGCGAACTCGAGAACACCGGCGATCGCTACCGAGGCGAGGTGGTGACCCGGCTCTCACGCACCCTGGTCACGCCGATCGACCGTGAGGACCTGTTCCGGCTCTCTCGGTCCATCGACGACGTGCTCGACAACCTCCGTGACTTCGCCCGCGAGCTGGACCTCTTCGGCCCCGGCGTCGGGAGCGAGCTGCTGCATCCGTCGATGGATGCGATCGGCGGCGCACTCGGCCAGATGCGGGGGGCCGTCACGGTCCTCGCGACCGAGCCGGATCAGGCCATCAATGGGTCGTTGCGGACCAAGAAGCTCGTCAACGAGGTCCGGGCGAGCTACCAGCTCGGGCTCGCCGGGCTCTTCGACGCCGAGTTCGACGATCACACCCTGAAGCGACGCGAGCTCTTGCGGCGCCTGGACGTGGTGGGCCTTCGGATCGGTGAAGCAGCCGACGCGCTCGCCGACGGGGGCCTCAAGCGCGGCGCCTGATCTCGGCCCCGCTCTCGGGTGACGGTTGCGACGGCTCCGCTCCCCTGCGCTGGTTGGCTTGCGTCGGCCAGGCCGACTCCGTCGCGGCCACCGTCATCGCGCCGGCGGTGGCCGCGGCGGCAGCGCGGGACCGTGGGGTCCGTGTGGGTCGCTCGATGGCGGTGAGGATGCGTCCCTCAACCATCCCGTCGGGGCATCCGGCGGCGCAGGATCATGACCCCCACGCAGCCGATCGCCATCGCGGCCGCGCCGGCCGTCCAGGTGCCAGCGAACCCGACGCGTTCCGCCGATGATCCGAGGATGGCGGGGCCAAGCGAACCGCCGATTC
>SLKI01000055.1 GCA_007134695.1 Balneolaceae bacterium | reverse complement strand
TGCAGCGAGCTTATGTCGAGCGGATGGAATTTTTGATGACCGAGGAGCTTCCGAGTATCCCGGCAGCTTTCAGGCAGTTCCTCGGCTGGACGCAGGTCAATGTCAGCCAGTCGGACATTCGTCCAATTGCACGTGAGCAACTGGAAACGCTGCTCGACGATGTGCAGTCGACGGTTAATCTGGTGCAGGATCGTGCTACACGCGTTCATCTAAATGATGTTGAACGGAGAATTGAAACGATTCTTGATCCGTGATTAACAGGTACGTCTGCATCAACTTGAGTCCGGGGCGGTTGAAGATCTGCGATCCCTGTCCCTGGATTTGAAGCAGGCTGAAGTTTTTGAACCTGTCGATATTTAAAAAAAAGCCCGCTCACACTGTTGTGGCGGGCTTTTTTAATAAGGGTTATAGCCTTTTTCAGGCTTCTTCTTCCAGATGCTTTCTGCTTTTCAGCTGATCTTTGTCCGGCCTGATCGTAACAACCGGCTTTTCAACATTCTCTGCTACCTTTTCTGCTGTTGAGCCAAGAATCAAATGCGAAAATCCGCTGTAGCCGTGGGTTGCAATAACAACCAGATCTGCTTCTTCGCTCGCAAAGTTTTCAATTTCAATATGAGCGGACACACCTTTGACAATATTGGTATGCAGCGGAATGGTTATAGTTTCTCCCTCTTCGGTGACGACGACCTGATCCTCAAAATCGGTTTCGGTATTCTGAATATGAATGGAATCGATCTCCGCATCAGAAAGATAGTCGTTGAGCCGCTGGATCAATGATTCGTAGATGGTATACTTCTCATCTTTGTCCGGTTTGCGTGGAATATTCTCGGAAATGGAACCGTAAAGTTCAAGTACATGGAACAGGGTGATTTCTGAATTGTAGACACTTGCCAGTGCCACCGCCAGCGGGAATGCAGCAAAGGAGACGGCTGACGTGTCGGTGGGCACAACGATATTTCTGACTTCGTTTTCGTTGAAGGATGCATCGACTGAAAAGACCGGCACTTTGGAGCTTCGAATCACTTTCTCCGCCGTGGTACCGCGGAACATTTCCGTCAGATCCCGACCCCGGGTTCCCATGATGATAAGATCGTAATCGTTTTCCATTGCATGCTTAACAATCGTGTCGGAAGGCTTTCGGTCAATTTTCACGAAATACTCTCCGGTGTTCTCTTCTCGTATAAAGGTGTTTAATGCCTTCTCTATCTGGTGTTCAGACTCTTTCATCACCTTGGGGTAAAGATCTTTCTCCATATCAAATGGAACACCGATCTTTTTAATGCTTTCGTTGAGATATTTGATGGTCGGTATGACATGGATGAAATCGACCTTGCTTCCAAAGGTTGAGGCTAGTTTCTGTGCTACGGGATATGCTTGTTCGGCTCCTTCCGAAAAGTCGGTAGCTACCAGTATTTTTTTGATCTCAATCATCGATTGAACCTCTGTCAGGTTTGTAGTTTAGTGATCCGTTTGATTTTCAGGTTGTTGTAATTTACAAATTAAGTATCGGGTATTTGTAGGGAATCTCCTACTTTTTGTACCTGATGTAATCCAGACCGGCTACCAGGATCAGCCCCGCAATAATGCCGAAAATTCCTTCATAAAGCTCAAAATCGTTAGGTTCGGCCTCATCGTAATAACCGGGTATGAACGGTTTGGAATGAACAAGTATCCGGTCCACATGTTCGATTTTCACTTGCTGATCGGCCCGACGATCACCTTCAGGCCCTAATTTTTCGGCTATACGTATAAAAGAGGGGTGGTTGACAGCCGGCGGGGATTCGATCAATTCTTCCACAATCGGGTCGGATCGGTCCAACCATTCGGAGTGGGTGACAACTTCGCGAAAATCCCGCTCCTGATAGGGCCATATGGCATAAAGTGACCCAACAAGGAATCCGATCAGCAGCATCAGGGTGACGGTATGAAAATGTCTGAGAAGCCAGGAGAGGATACGGGAGAAAAGTACGAGTCCGGCGATCCCTCCCAGAAAAAGTGGTGTGATGGCAAAGGCGGCTTCTACCGTACCCTCGTTCCCCAGTTGTGCGAGATTCGAGAGTACAAAATCATACTTGCCGAGTATCAGAAGGATGTAGGAGCCGGAAATTCCCGGCAGCAGCATTGCACTGAAAGCGAACATCCCACTTACAAAGAGGTAAATGAACGATTCAGGGGTTTCGGTGGGCACAAGAGTAACGATCCAGAAACCGAAGGCAGAGCCTATTAAGAGGGGAAGCAGCGTTCCGAACGTCCGTTTCTCTTTGTCGACCTCTTTAAGAAGTATAAAAATCGAGCCGAAGATCAAGCCGAAAAAGAGCCCGTAGATTAATTCCGGATTGGTATGCATATAGATCTGCAGCGGAACGATACGAGTGAAAAAGAAAACCGCCAGCAAAATTCCGCTGACTAAAATGAGCAGAAATCGCCAGTGGAGTGCATTGAGCAGATCCCGAAAATTGATGGACAGCAGCGATTTGATCACCCTTCGGTCGACACTTCTGACGGCGTTGATCAACCTGTCGTAGATACCGGTTATCAGGGCCATAGTCCCGCCGCTTACACCGGGAATAATGTCTGCCGAACCCATCAGAAACCCTTTGAACGCCAGCCAGGGAGTCTCTTGCCACGAAGTTTCGTCAGGAATGTGGGTGCGTGTTGATGATGTTTTTCCCTTCAAGATGCCCGCAGTTTCAGTTGGATTTCAGGGTTCAAGATTACGGAAATGGCTCGTCATTTTCATCAGACGTCATAAACGACTCTTTTCAGCAAAACGTCTCAAGCACGGTACTCTTATAACATGTGCTGTGTTCAAGAGTTCCACTCATCCAATCTGAAGAAAAAATAGCTAATGGTGTAAGGTGTACAACGTTCCGGGATCATAGTATAAAGATCTGACTTTATGAAGTTTATACCTGAATGCCGTCAGGTTTGTTCATTCAGGCTTGTTTAATGGCGCTAAAGCCGATGCGGTCAAATAGAATCCTTCAACTTATACCAGCAATTCACGTGTCACAAGCGATTTGTCAGGAGATTATTCGTTCATACCGTAGACAGTTAACTGTGCCGGAGGATGATTGTCCACCGCAAATCAAGCGAGTTGTAGAAACGATTCACCGGGATCTGTTTCGCAAGCCGATCGGAATATATGAGCTCAAAGTACAATGCAATTTCGGTAGTAAAGGCTACTCAGGGAAGTTCAAATACTACGTCGGGAGAACTCCGAAAGACTACATACTGCACCATCAGTGCGAATTGGCCAAACAACTGTTGAGTGATCCGCGCCTGAGTGAGTTCAATTGCCTGGAAGTAGGGATCGCGATCGGTTTTCAGAGTCTCTCAAGTTTCAGTATGGCTTTCAAATCCCGCACCGGGTATAGCCCTTCTGAATGGAGGAGCAGAAACCTGGAGGGGTAATAAAACTGAATGGATGAACAAATAAAAGAACCTAATTTGAAATGAACTTTGAAGTGAGAATTGAAGAATTGAGCTTTGATTATCTCCAGATTGCAGGTGCGTTCTTGATCAAGACGTACATCATTAAAACTTCAATTAAAATCAGGAGACGATCATGAAAACAATAAAAACTCTAATCCTCTCGCTCATTTTGGCTGGTGCCATGATGTTTGCTGGGATGGCAATTCCAGGTCAAGCTTACGCACATTGTGATGATGCGTTAGACGATTGCAAAGAGGAATGTGAAGAGGTGTTTGATGGGGACGGCTGGTTTGCCGAAACCGGACGCTCAATCTGCAAAGGCGGGTGCAATATTGCAAAACTGCTTTGTGAATTGAGAAGCGACTAATAGTACAGTTTGCAGCAGCCAGGAATATTCCCGGCTGCTGCATTTAAATATTAAATAAATTCAACATGATATGAGGCATAAAGGAGGTTTTCTGATTACAATTCTTTTTTTGGTTTTTAGTTCATGTACTACTCAGATTGGTGATCAGGCAAGATTAAATTATATGGAGCTGGAAGCTCAAGGTGAGGAAGTGATTTCTCAAGATCAAATATATGAAGGAATGTATATCTCACACTTTCAAGTTCATTTGAGCGGTGATATCTACTTCAGCGATACATACTCGAGTGTAGTTGGTCATATATCGAAAGAAGGGAAAATCATAAACACAACGGGCGGAAAAGGTGAAGGGCCTGGTGAATTTAAAGAGGGGACAAACATTGATGTTT
>SLKI01000002.1 GCA_007134695.1 Balneolaceae bacterium | reverse complement strand
CCATTGTATAAATAAACATCTTACACTCTGTAGAAATCCAACCCCGGCTAACCCAAAATCAATCTCAGGGCTCACACAACGATCTGTTTATCATTCACTCAATCAAAGAACAAAAAAATGGCCTGCCTCGTCTCCGAGACAGAATTCCAATATACGACTATCTATTGGAAATCTTCAAACATTTTGGAAGAAAAATTAGCTCCCTGTGAAGTATCGACAAAATCATTTCGTACTTCACCAGTCGTTCATCTATTAAAACGTTTGTGAGAGAGCGGGAATTGTTCACGCCCCCATTAAAATAGTTTGACTTGCTTACTCTTCGGAAGCTTCTTCGACCTTCTTGTCAAGAGCTCTCTGAACGGTAACCCTTTCGTCATCTCCGACAAAAGCCCTGGCCTCTTCTACACTCATGGATTCAAGCTTTTTCTTGACTTCATCCACGGTGTAATCGCCAGCAGTTTCCTGCTTCTTTTCTGAAGAATCCGCCTCTTCGATATTTTCTTCTTCAGCGGTCTGCTCTTCCGTATCCGCAGCCTCTGCCGCTTTTACATCCTCGTCTTTAGGTTCTGCAGATTTCGACTCATCTTTCTTTGGCTCCGGCTGTGCAGGTGTCGTTTTCTTTGAACGGCCGGCTCGGCGGGTTTTCTTCTTGGCCTTCTCCCGCTTCTCAGGCGGCTGATCGTTGAAATCTACCAGTTCGATCATTGCCATTTCCGCAGAATCTCCGTGACGGTACCCGGTGCGAATGACCCGGGTATAACCGCCCGGCCGGTCTTTCGACAAGGGCCCGATCTCTTCAAAAAGTTCTGCAACAGCATATTTGTCTTGCAGCTTTGCAAAAACCTGACGCCGATTATGATTCGTATCTTCTTTGGCCCGGGTAATGAGGGGCTCAACAAATCGACGTAACTCCTTAGCTTTGGCAACCGTTGTAACGATTCGCCGTTCGTGAATCAGGGCAATGGACAGTGAAGCCATTGTGGCTCTTCTGTGCGAAGCTGTTCTGCCCAGTTTTCTGCCTTCTACTAGATGACGCATGTTTCAGATATCTTTTATTTGTCCAGGTATTTCGAAACGTCCATACCGAAGTGGAGATTTTTCTCCTCGATCACATCTACCAGCTCGGCCAGTGATTTTTTGCCAAAATTCCGGAATTTGAGCAGATCCTGCTCATCCCTCGATACCAGCTCGGCAATCGTATTGATATTGGCCGATTTCAGGCAGTTGTATGCCCGGACACTCAGGTTCAGGTCTTCGATACTTGTTTTTAGAAGTCCGGCTATTCGCTGCTTCTCCGCATCGATCTCTTCCTCTTCCTGGGCAAACGGCTCTTCAATCTTTTCGGTTATGAACTTTTCAATATGATCTTTCAGTATTTTACCGGCGATCGTCAGCGCCTCTTTGGCGTTAAGCGAGCCGTCGGTTTCCACATTCATCGTCAGTTTTTCGTAGTCGGTACGCTGACCTACACGAACATTGTCAACTTCGAACTGAGCTCGCTTTACAGGAGTGAAAATTGCATCAACCGGCATCAGATTTACGTCGTCCTCGAACTCTTCGGCAAACTCTTCGGCGGGTACATACCCACGCCCGCGACCGATATGCAATTCCATTTCAATTTCAGCGTCATCAGCCAATGTGGCGATAAGTTGATCCGAGTTGAGCACATCATATTCGGCTGTCGCATCGTCGATATCGGCGGCGGTTAATTCACCGGCCTCTTTTTTTACAACATGGATAACACCGCTGCTCTGCTCAACCTGCTTGAATCGTACCTGCTTCAGGTTCAGAATGATTTCGTAAACATCCTCTTTTACGCCCTCAATACTGGAATATTCGTGATCGACTCCGTTGATCTTGACAGCGGTAATTGCGATCCCCGGTAGTGAAGATAGCAAGACTCGCCGGAAGGAATTACCAATCGTTACTCCAAAACCGCGTTCGAGAGGTTGCAGAACAAAAGAACCGACGTTGTCGTCTGATTTTTCCACTTCCAGGCTCTCGGGCATTTGTAAACTGTAGCTGCTCATAATCTGTTATTAATGTCTTTATTGGTTATTTCGAGTAGAGCTCAATAATCAACTGTACGTTGATATTTTCCGGTATCTCATTCATATCCGGATAATGCAAAAACTTTCCGATCTGCTTTTTCTTGTCGATCTCCAGCCACTTGTATTTACTCTTCGGACTGTGCTCAAGTGCTTCGGTGATCACCTCCAGATTGCTCGACTTGGGCCGAACAGTAATTATGTCTCCCGGCTGCAATTGATAGGACGGGATATTGACAATCTGATCATTGACAACAATGTGCCTGTGTGATACAAGCTGTCTGGCCTGTCGTCTGGTTCGGGCAAAACCCATCCGAAAGACGGTGTTGTCCAGCCTCGACTCAAGAAACTTCAGCAGGTTTTCACCGGTAACCCCTTCCTGGGAATTGGCTTTCTTGTAAAGATTTCGGAACTGACGCTCGAGGAGACCATAGGTGTATTTAGCCTTCTGCTTCTCGTCGAGCTGAATCGCATATTCCGATTTTCTGGTAAACCGAGACCGTCCATGCTCACCCGGGCCATACGGTTTGCGTTCAAGCGCTTTGCTCGGGCCAAAAATCGGCTCTTTGAATCGTCTTGCTACTTTCTGCTTGGGTCCTGTATATCTTGCCATCGTTCTTATCCCTTACCTATTAAACTCTTCTGCGTTTTGGCGGCCTGCAACCGTTGTGCGGAATCGGAGTTTTGTCTCGAATCGACTTGACCTCCAGTCCGCTTGTTGCCAGTGCTCGCACGGCTGCCTCTCGTCCGCTTCCGGGACCTTTAACAAACACATCAACATTCCGGAGCCCCATATCATGAGCAGCCCGTGCTGCTGTTTCCGCACTGAGCTGAGCGGCATACGGAGTGTTTTTTCTGGACCCCTTGAATCCTTCTTTCCCGGCCGACGACCAGGATAGCACATTCCCGTTGCTGTCGGTGATGGTAACCAGCACATTATTGAATGTCGCTTTGATGTAAGCCATTCCGTTAGGATCGGAAATCTGCTTTTTCCTTTTTCGCCGAGCTGCCTTGTCAGCTCCTTTGCTTTTACGCTGTCTTTTGGCCATGCTGTGTAGTATTTCAGTTGGTTATTTCTTCGAAGCTGCCTTTTTCTTGCCCGCCACAGTGCGTCTTCTGCCCTTTCGGGTACGAGCATTGGTTTGGGTCCTTTGACCTCGAACCGGCAACCCTTTGCGATGCCGGACACCACGGTAAGTTCCGGTTTCTATCAACCTGCGAATGTTGCCGTTGACTTCGGTGCGCAGAGCACCCTCCACCTTGTAATCATTATCAATGATCCGACGCAGTTCACTTACCTCTTCATCGGTCCACTCTTCCACCTTCTTTGAAGGGTCAATATCTGCTTCATCCAGAATATTCTGAGCGGTCGTTTTTCCGATGCCGAAAATATAAGTGAGGCTGATTGCGCCCCTCTTCTGCTTAGGTAAATCGATTCCAGCAATTCTTGCCATAGAATTTGATCCTGTTTAACCCTGTCGTTGTTTGTGTCGCGGGTTCTTCTTGTTGATCACATAGATCCGTCCTTTACGACGAACAATCTTGTCGTCTGAACTCCGCTTCTTTACTGATGATTTCGTTTTCATAATACTTGACTGATTTTCTACTTGTAACGATATGTAATTCTGCCTTTCGACAGATCGTACGGAGACATTTCTACCTGAACCCGGTCGCCAGGCAGAATTTTGATATAATACATACGCATCTTGCCCGAAACGTGAGCCAGCACTTCGTGGCCATTGTCCAATTCCACACGGAACTGTGCATTGGGCAGTGCTTCAATAATTTCTCCGTCCTGTTTGATCGGCTCTTGCTTAGCCATATCCGGAATCTAAAATTTCATTTTTAGTGATCTCAGTAATATAATCAAAAGTACTGAGAATTTCAGCTTCTCCTTCTCGTACAACAATGTCATGTTCGTAATGAGCCGAGCGCTTTCCGTCGGCCGTGACAATCGTCCAGCCGTCGTCAAGAGTTTTCACTCTCCAGTCGCCGGCAGTAATCATCGGTTCGATTGCCAAAGTCATTCCGCTTCGAAGTCGCACCCCTCTGCCTTTTCGGCCGAAGTTGGGAACCGATGGATCTTCATGGAGGTTTTTACCCAATCCATGTCCCACCAGATCACGAACAACTCCAAAATTCTCAGCTTCACAGTGCGACTGTATCGCCCAGGAGATATCACCGACCTTGTTGCCATGAACGGCCTGATCAATTCCTCGGTAGAGCGATTCAAGTGTCACCCTCAACAACCGCAAAGTATCTTCATCACATTCACCGACGGCAAATGTGTAACCGTGATCACCATAGTATCCATTCAGTTCCACACCGCAGTCGATCGATACGATATCTCCATCCTGCAAAGTTCGTTCTCCGGGAATTCCGTGAACTACCTCTTCATTGATCGAGATACATAGGGTTGCAGGAAACGGATTATTTCTGGGCCCGTAACCCTTGAAGGCCGGCCGGCCGCCCTTCTTCTTCAAAAATTCATCTGCTACACGATCAAGTTTACCCGTCGCTACTCCCGGTTCAACATGTTTGGCTACCTCGGCCAGCGTCCTTGAAACCAGACGGGCTGCCCGCCGCATCTTCTCAATTTCCGATTCACTCTTCAGGTAAACCATCACATGCGCCGGCGGCCTTTGATACGACCGGTCTTCATAAACCCGTCGTAATGCCGCATCATCAGGTGGCTTTCAATCTGCTGCATCGTATCCAGCCCCACTCCCACAATAATCAACAAACTTGTTCCGCCATAAAACATCGCAAAGCCTGGTGTCACACCCATCCGGGCAACTATAGCCGGCAAGATGGCGATGAAGGAGAGAAATATGGAACCGGGCAGCGTAATTTTCGTCAAAATATTGTCAATGAACTCGACAGTCTGTTTACCCGGGCGCACTCCCGGAATAAAACCGCCCTGCCGCTTCATGGTATCGGCCATCTCTTTCGGATTTACGGCAATGGCCGTATAGAAAAACGTAAAGAACATACAGACGAAGAAGAAGACGATCGAATAGGCCACTCCAGTAAAATCGTTAGACCATGCCGTCATCGCCTGAATCGTCGGGCTGTCCGGGAAAAAGGTTCCAACCGTACTCGGGATGAACATAATCGACTGTGCAAAAATGATCGGCATCACCCCTGCAGCGTTGATTCTAAGGGGCAAATACTGAGTCGTCCCTCCGTAGACTTTCCGGCCGACCACTCGCTTGGCATACTGAACAGGTACTTTTCTTGTTCCCTGGGTCAGCAACACACAAGTGGCGATCACCAGTACCAGGGCGCCGATCTCAATTAACAAAATGATCGCATTCGGTGTCGTCTGAATCTCATTCAGCAAGTTGGTTGGTAGTGCCGCGATAATCCCGATCATGATAAGTATCGAGATTCCATTACCGATTCCACGGTCAGTGATTCTCTCACCAAGCCACATCACAAAGGTCGTACCGGCTGTCAATACAACAACGGATGTAAAGATGAATGCAGCGTTGCTAACAACAATCGCCTGGGGAGTCGTTGACATTAGATTGATAGCAAAACCGATCGACTGTACAGCGGTTATTCCGACAGTACCATAACGTGTCAGCCTGTTGATCTTTCGCCGACCCTCTTCGCCTTCGCGCTGTAACTTCTGAAAATAGGGAACCGTGGCACCCATCAGCTGAATAATAATCGCAGCGGTAATGTAGGGCATGATCCCGAGGGCAAACACACCTGCACGAGAGAATGCCCCCCCTACAAACATATCGAGCAGTCCCAGAATATTGGTTGCGTCACCTGTTCCGGCTGCCAGTTCAGTTGCATCAACGCCCGGCATGGTCACAAATGTACCGATCCGGTAGACCATCAAAACCCCGACAACGTAAAGGATACGTTCCCTGAGATCCTGAATTTTGAAAATGTTGCGGAAGTTGTCTATTAAACTCATCAGGGGTTCCGGCTTGGACTATCTATTTGATTTGCTTTAGAGTACCGCCAGCAGCTTCTACCTTTTCCTTGGCAGATTTGCTCCATGCATGAACTTCGATTTCGACCTTCTTGTCGATTTCACCATCTCCGAGCAATTTCACCCGATCCCTTTTACCAACCAGCCGTGCATTTACCAGATCCTCAAAAGTGATCTTTTCGGCCAGTTTTCCAGTTTCAATGGATTCTGCAAGACGGGTGAGATTCAACGGTTTGTACTCTATGCGAAATCGGTTATTGAATCCGAATTTGGGAATCCGTCGCTGCAACGGCATCTGACCACCTTCGAACCAGGGTTTGACCTTGGCGCCGCTTCTCGACTTCTGGCCATTGTGACCGCGGCCGGACTGTTCACCACGCCCCGAGCCCTGGCCTCTTCCGACTCGCTTTCGGTTTTTCCGGTTTGACGCCGGCGCTTTCAATTCATGAAGTTTCATAGTATGACTCGTTTAATTCGTTTCTAACCTTCAAACACTTTCTTGACACTGATGCCTCGGCGCTGTGCCACTTCGACCGGATCGGTCAGCTTCTGCAAGGCTTCAAAGGCCGCTTTAATCATGTTGTGCGGATTTGATGAGCCTACCGATTTGGTCAGAATGTTATGAATTCCGGCCACATCCAGAAGTGCTTTTACAGGCCCTCCTGCAATCACTCCTGTACCCTGAGAGGCGGGCCTCAATACCACCTTGCCGGCACCCGCTTTCCCTTCAACATCATGATAGATACTGCCGGTTCGGGTGATCGGAATGCGGATCAGATTCTTTTTGGCATTATCGAACCCTTTCTGAATAGCGTCGGAAACTTCATTGGCTTTTCCGAGGCCATGGCCAACTACTCCTTCTCCGTTTCCGACCACGACAATTGCATTGAATCCAAACCTTCGGCCACCTTTAACAACCTTCGAAACCCGGTTGATGTGAACCAGTTTCTCCTCAAGGTTCAAATTGGCAGCTGGAATGTTATGTTTTCTTCTGATTTTTGGCATTGGATAACTCCTTTTTAAAGATCAAGTCCGCCTTCACGGGCAGCATCTGCTAGCTCTTTGATGATTCCGTGATATTTGTATCCGCTCCGATCAAAAACAACCTTTTCGATCCCGCGATCTTTGGCTGTTTTGGCCAGCTCCTGGCCCAGCATTTTCGCCTGCTCCGACCCTGGCTTTCCAGCCAGCTGATCGCGCAGCCCGGCTGAATTGGATGAGAGCCCGAACAAAGTAACCCCGTCCAGATCATTCACCAACTGAACGTGCAGATGTTTGTTGCTTTTATAGACAGCCATTCTCGGACGCTCCGAAGTTCCCCGGATCGTTGAGCGAATCCGTCGCCGGATCTTGTTTCGTCTGGCTTTTTTAAATTTGTTCTTGTCCATAAGAGGTCAATTAATTTGTTGACTGCGGTATAGAATTCATTAAGCTTCTTTGGCTGCCGATTTTCCTGCTTTTCTTCTGACCCGTTCGTCGATATAACGGATCCCTTTTCCTTTATAAGGCTCCGGTTTCCTCAATGAACGGATTTTGGCTGCAACCTGGCCGACCATCTCCTTATTGGTGCCTTTCACCTTGATGATCGGGTTCTTTTTGGTTTTGGTGTCGACTTCAAGCGAAATGTCATCTGGTGGTACAAAGTAGATCGGATGTGAATACCCGATATTGAGTTCCAGCACATCACCACTTAAAGTGGCACGATAACCGACTCCGATAATTTCGAGCTGTTTTTCGTACCCTTCACTCACACCGGTAATCATATTGCTGATCAACGAACGGTAGAGACCGTGCAGGGATCGAACATCCTTTGCATCGCTGTTTCTTTTTACAACAATTTCGCCGTTCGACTTTTCAACGGTAATATCCGGATGGATACGGAGAGTGTCCGAACCCTTTTCACCTTTTACCGTAATCACATTGTCGGCACCCAGACTAAATTCGACATTTTCACCAATGGGTACGGGTTGATTTCCTATTCTGGACATGGTTCTGAAAAACTTGAATTAATAGATACTGCAAACAATTTCTCCACCAACATTCAGTTTGTTGGCTTCCTTGTCGGTCATCAAACCTTTTGAAGTGGAGAGAATGACGACTCCGAGACCATTTCTCGACCGCGGAATCTCGCTTGCCGTACAATACTTTCTCAGCCCCGGCTTTGAGATTCGCTTCATCTCGCGAATGACCGGATGGCCATATGCATCATATTTTAAAAAGAGCCGCAACACGCCCTGCTTGTCATCTTCGATGTCGATAAATCTGGTTACATAACCTTTATCGACCAGTATTTTCGTAATAGCCCGTTTCATCTTGGAGGCCGGGATATCGACCCTCCGGTGCCCTGCACTTTGTGCATTGCGAATTCGGGCCAGATAATCTGATATTGGATCTGTATGCATGTTATTCGTTCTTCAGTTTTACCAGCTTGCTTTTCGGACTCCGGGTATCTTGCCCTCCAAGGCCAGTTCGCGAAACTTGATTCGCGAGATACCATACTTGCCGATATAACCGCGGGATCGGCCGGTAATGCTGCACCGATTGCGAACCCGGGTCGGGCTTGCATCCCGAGGAAGTTTTTGCAGTGCTTCATAGTCGCCGGCCTCTTTTAGCTGGCGTCTCTTCTCCGCATACTTCTCAACGGTACGTTTTCTTTTTTCATTTCTTGCTATCCAGGACTTCTTTGCCATGGGTATTACTCCTGTTTATTAACTTAATCTCGTCTTTGAAACGGCATTCCGAAATGTTTCAGCAAGCCATATGCCTGCTCGTCGGATTCTGCCGATGTGACAAATGTGATATCCATTCCGTGGATCTTGTCCACCTTATCTACGTCGATCTCAGGAAAAATTGTATGCTCTTTGATCCCGAGAGTGTAGTTTCCTCGCCCATCAAAACTTTTGTCCGGAACCCCCTGAAAGTCTCGGGTTCTCGGCAGGGCAAGGTTGATCAATCGGTCAAGAAACTCATACATAATGCGCTTTCTCAACGTCACTTTACAACCGATCGGCACACCTTCCCGAAGTTTGAAATTCGAAATTGACTTTTTTGCCTTAGTCGTGACAGGCTTCTGGCCCGTAATCGCCGCAACATTGGAAACGACGGTATCGAGATGCTTCTCATTCTCAATGGCCTCGCCGACCCCTACATTGATAACGATTTTCTGAAGTTTCGGAACAGCCATACCGTTCTCGAACTCGAACTCTTCCCTGAGCTTCGGGTGAATCTCTTCTTTGTAGAGTTTGTAAAGTCTTGCTTCTGCCATTTTCTGATTCTTATCTACTTGTCAATAATTTCGCCGCTAACTTTTCCAAACCGAGCCCATCGGCCTCCGCCCTCTTCATCCAGACGTTTCCTGCCAATTCTCGTCGGTTCATCTGTTGTCGGATCAATCACCATCACATTGGAGATGTGAATCGGGGCTTCCCGCTTGAGACGACCACCCTGGGGATTCTCCTGGGTAGGCTTCTCATGGTGGGTTCTCATATTAACACCTTCAACCAGGACCCGCTCTCGCTTCGGGAATACTGCAAGTACTCGTCCGCGAGTTCCTTTATCGTTTCCAGCGATCACCAGAACGTTATCTCCGTTCTTAATGTGGAGTTTCTTCTGTCTGTTTTTCTTTCTCGGCATAACAATCGTTTTTATAGAACTTCGGGTGCAAGAGAGACGATTCGCATGAATTTGCGTTCTCGCAATTCTCTCGGAACGGGACCGAATATCCGTGTTCCGATCGGTTCATTTTCATTATTGACGATAACCGCTGCATTTTCGTCAAATCGGATATAACTGCCATCTTTTCGGCGCGTCTCTTTTTTGGTCCGGACGATGACGGCGGTCACAACTTCTCCTTTCTTAACCGTTCCACCAGGTATGGCAGTTTTCACCGAACAAGAGATTAAATCTCCAATCCGCGCATACCGACGCCGCGAGTCTCCAAGAACTTTAATGCACTGCACTTTTCTGGCCCCGCTGTTGTCGGCCACATTGAGTTTGGATTCCATTTGAATCATGAGATCAACCTAATTCTGTGTTATTTGGCACGTTCGAGTATCTCGACCAGCCGCCAGGACTTCCGTTTGGATAGTGGTCTGCACGACATAATCATGACCTTGTCACCCGGATTCGCTTCATTGGATTCGTCGTGGACCAGGTATTTGGTCGTTTTGGTAATGAATTTTTCGTAAATAGGGTGCTTGACCTGTCGTTCGACAGCCACCGTTATACTTTTATCCATACGGTCGCTGATTACCTGCCCCGTACGTGTCGTTCGTTGTTTTCTTTCAGTTTGTGCCATGTTCTTTATTCAGCACCTTGTTGTTTTTCCTTGATAATCGTTTTGATCCGGGCAATCTCCCGGCGAGTCATTTTCAACCGATTGGGATTTTCCAGCTGTCCCGCCACTTCTTTATTGAAACGAAGGTCCTCGAGCAATTCCACCTCATCTATAAGACGAGCTTCCAGTTCGGTCATGGACAGTTCGCGCATTTCGTGTGCTTTCATACCCGTACTCGTTTATTCACCGTCGTAATCACGGCGCATTACAAATTTGGTTTTAATCGGCAGCTTGTTGGCTGCTCTGCGAAACGCTTCTCGAGCCTGATCCTCACGGACACCGGATATTTCAAAGAGAATCCTGCCCGGTTTGACAGCAGCTACAAAGTGATCGAGAGCCCCTTTCCCCTTACCCATTCGGGTCTCTGCCGGCTTTTTAGTCATTGGCCGGTCGGGAAAGATCCGGATAAATGTTTGTCCGTCTCGCTGCAACGTACGGGCAATGGCGATCCTGCACGACTCGATCTGTCTGGACGTAATAAATTTTGGCTCCATCGCTTTGAGTCCGAAACTCCCGAAAGCGAGTGTGTGACCACGCTGGGCATTTCCCTTCAGCTTGTCGCGATGGACACGTCTGCGTTTGATTCTTTTTGGTTCAAGCATAGCTGCTACTCAGATTTAATTGCTTTTGCTTTTTCTGCGAGACCGCCTCGACTTGCGTTTGTCGTCTCCGCCCCGCCGTTTTCTTTTCGGTTCCTGCTCCTGGGCAGCCTGTGCTCCGGGAGTCAGGTCGACATCTCCAATAATTTCTCCTTTGAAAATCCAGGCGGTTACACCGATAGATCCATAGATCGTATTGGCCGTCGTGTTGGCATAGTCGATATCGGCCCTCAGCGTATGAAGAGGAATTCGGCCCTCTTTATACTGCTCGGTTCTCGCCATTTCCGCACCACCCAGCCGGCCTGCGCAACGTACCTTGATCCCCTTGGCTCCCATTCTCATTGCCGAAGAGATCGCTGTTTTCATTGCCCGGCGAAATGAGATCCTCGCTTCGAGCTGCTGTGCAATATTCTGGGCTACCAGGCTCGCATCGAGCTCGGGCCGCTTGATCTCGCTTACATTGATTTGAACTTCCTTGTTGGTAATCTTTTTCAACTCTTCGCGAAGCAGTTCGATCTGCTCTCCTCCCTTGCCGATAATCACACCGGGCCTGGAGGTGTTAAGCGTCAGCAGGATCCGTTTGGGAGTCCGCTCGATCACCACATTCGACAACCCTCCGTTCTGAAGCCTGGTATGCAGGTACTCACGAAGCTTGTTGTCTTCGAGCAGAATCGATGGTTCATTCTCTTCCGAATACCAGTTCGACTCCCATCCTTTAATAATTCCGAGCCTGAGTCCTGTTGGATTTGTTTTCTGTCCCAAAGTTCTGCGGTTTTATTCGGTTATCATTTCTTCTTCGGCATGCGGCTCTTCCTGCTTGGCTACAACTACCGTTATATGGCTGCTCTTCTTCTCGATCCGGTTGGCACGCCCCATAGCCCGAGGCTGAATGCGTTTCAGAGTAATGCCTTCATCGACCATAATGGACTTGATTATGAGCATATCGTCATCGAGCCGTTCATCTTCGAACTTGTCACGAATATTGGCTGCAGCCGACTTGATCACTTTTGCCACCTCTCCAGCCGGTGCCTTATTGGTAAATTCAAGCCTTTTCAGCGCCCGGTCGACACGTTCACCCCGAACGATATCAGCGACAAGCCGTACTTTTCTCGGAGCACGACGAAGGTGTCGCTGAATGGCTCTTGCTTCAAAAATCTGCGTTTCCATAATCTTTCAAACTTTCTGTTTTATGTCGCTTTTTTGATCGGATGTCCGCGGAATGTACGAGTAGGAGCAAATTCACCCAGTTTATGGCCTACCATATTTTCTGTGATGTAGACCGGAATAAACTGCTTGCCGTTATGAACGGCTATAGTCAGCCCTACGAAGTCCGGAGTAACCATCGAACTTCTCGACCAGGTCTTGATGACCTTCTTCTTGCCGCTTTTGTTCATCTCATCAATCTTCCGCTGAAGCTTGTAATGAACGAACGGCCCTTTTTTCAGTGAACGTGGCATAGTCTGTTAAGCTTTCTTGGATTTTCTTCGGCGTACAATGAATTTGTTGGAAAGCTTCTTACGCTTTCTTGTCTTCTTACCCTTGGCCGACTGTCCCCAGGGAGATCTCGGATGTCCGCCGGAGGCTCGACCTTCACCACCTCCCATCGGGTGGTCGATCGGGTTTTTGGCAACACCCCGTGTAATCGGTCGGCGTCCCAGCCAGCGTGAACGTCCCGCCTTGCCCAGGGTCGTATTAAAGTGATCGGGATTACTTGTCGCCCCGATTGTTGCATAACAAGTTCCAAGAATCAGTCGAACTTCTCCGGAAGGCAGCTTGACGGTAACATACCTGTCGGTTTTGGCCGTCAGCTGGGCTACCGTACCTGCACTGCGGCACAACTGAGCTCCCTTGCCGGGCTGCATCTCGATATTGTGAACAAATGTACCGGATGGCATATTCTTCAGCGGCATGGCATTTCCGGTGTCCGGTTCAACTCTTTCACCGCTGATTACCGTATCTCCAACCTTCAGTTTGTTCGGTGCAATGATATAGCGTTTTTCACCGTCGGCATAGGCGATCAGAGCAATTCGGGCGGTCCGGTTCGGGTCGTATTCAATCGTCTGAACTTTGGCCGGAATATCATGCTTGTCGCGCTTGAAATCGATATCCCGAATTCTTCGTTTATGACCACCGCCGATTGTGCGAGTAGTCATA
Source organism: Balneolaceae bacterium (assembly GCA_007134695.1). GTDB lineage: Bacteria > Bacteroidota > Rhodothermia > Balneolales > Balneolaceae > SLK101. The sequence goes on along the minus strand of SLKI01000002.1, from coordinate 2,281 downwards.
CGGCCCCGATTATTTCGTGCACCGCTTTTATGCTTGCCCTTGGTTTTGGACTTGAGCGGTTTACTGATAGTAATATCATCGAAAACCGGAGCGATGCGATGTCGCTGGCCAGGTGTTACCGGTTTGATTTTCTTCGTTGGCATAATCTCAGATCCTAAATTTCGCTAAAGAAGTCTATCTCACCTTCTTTGAGAGTTACAATTGCTTTCTTCCAGACTTTGCTGCGGCCGTCTACGTATCCGCTTCGCGTAAATCGCCCCTTCGGTTTCGACGGAACGATCATGGTATTGACACGGCCGACCTTGACGTCGGGATAACGCTTCTCAATCGCCTTCTTAATCTGCGGCTTGGTCGCTTTGATATGGACCTTGAAAGCATACTGCTGATGCTCTTCCTGAAGCCGGGTCAGCTTTTCTGTAATCAGCGGTTTTTCAAGTACAATCATGCTGCCTCTTCCTGCTTGTTGGGTTGGACACTGTTTTCAAGTACTTCTACAGCACTCTTCTGAATCAGAATGGCATCGGCCTTCAATATCTGATAGGTCGTAGGTTTATAAGCTTCCAGTACTTCAACTTTCGGAATATTACGAGCCGACATGTAGATATTTCGGTCGGTTTCCGAAGTCAGGATCAATACGCTCTTTCCGTTCAGTTCTAACGCATCGAGAATCTCGCTAACCCGTCGGGTTTTCGGCTCTTCGAATGAAAAATCTTCGACAACCTTAATCGCCTTATCTGAAGCCTTGAGAGAAAGCGCCGACTTGCGGGCGTTCTGTTTCATCTTTCGATTCATCTTGAACGAGTAGCTGCGGGGTCTGGGACCAAACACCGTGCCGCCTCCTCGAAGGAGTGGAGAACGTATAGAACCTCTACGAGCCATCCCGGTCCCCTTCTGGCGGTATGCTTTCCTGCCGCCTCCACGAACCTCACCTCGTTCTTTGGTACTGGCATTCCCCTGCCGGCGGTTTGCCATCAAACGTCGCACATCTTCATAGATCAGCGTTTCATTCGGCTCAACTTTGAAGATATCGTCGTTCAGATCGGCTTTTTTCCCGCTGCTTTTTCCGTCGGTTTTGTAGATAGTCAGCTTCATCAGGCTACACTTGTCGATTTGTTAAACAGTTTCAGATAGCCGCCATTTTTCCCGGGAACACTTCCGGTTATCAGAATGGTGTTGGAGTCCGGGTATACTTTGGCTACACTCAAATTTTTAATCTTCACTCGCTGGTTACCGTGACGTCCGGCCATCTTTTTGCCCCTGAATACCCGTGAAGGGTCCGACGCATTCCCGATGGCACCCGGCGCTCTTTCCCGATCTTTCTGTCCGTGTGTTGCATCTCCGACACCTCCAAAATTGTGCCGCTTCATAACACCGGTAAAGCCGCGCCCCTTGGACAGGCCAACCACATCAACGATATCGCCGACATCAAATACATCTTCAGCTTTCAATTCATCACCCTGTTCCAGGCCCTCCGGAATATAATCCCGAAACTCGGAGACGATCCTTTTCGGGTCCGCACCAGCCTTGTCAAAGTGCCCTTTCAGCGCATTCGACACCTTGTTCTCGTTTTTGTCGAATGATGCAATCTGCACCGCATCATAGCCGTCGGACTCTTTTCGTTTTATCTGGGTAATGACACACGGTTCAATTTCGACTACAGTCACAGCAATGCTTCTGCCGATGTCGTCGAATACATTGGTCATGCCCACTTTTTTACCAATCAAACCTCTCATGGTCGGTTCCTTTATACAATTAAACTTTGATTTCCACATCCACTCCCGACGGAAGCTCCAGCTTCATCAGGGCATCTACTGTTTGAGAACCGGTCGAGAGAATGTCGATCAGCCTCTTGTGCGAACGATACTCGAACTGTTCACGCGACTTCTTGTTTACGTGAACCGAACGGTTGACCGTTATGATGCTCTTCTTTGTCGGAAGGGGGATCGGCCCTGATACAACCGCACCCGTCGACTTGACCGTCTGAATAATCTTTTCGGACGATTTGTCGATCAGGTTGTGATCGTATGATTTCAGTTTGATCCTGATTTTCTGTTGTGTTGCCACTTGTTATATCGTTTTGTTTGTCAATCCGCCCGATGCGGACAGCGTTGAATCGTCCGTCTGAATCGGGACAAATTTGTCATTCCAGTCTTTGAATCTTTAATCCAGGATTTTGGCTACCACTCCGGCTCCGACGGTTCGGCCGCCTTCACGTATCGCAAAGCGCAGACCCTCCTCCATCGCTACCGGCTGGATCAATTTCACCTTCAGGTTCACATTG
>SLKI01000030.1 GCA_007134695.1 Balneolaceae bacterium | reverse complement strand
TCGATACGGATTGGTGAAGCCAAATTTAAAACGACAGAGAGAGGCCGATCGCCAGCCGGCTGTTTTGACGATAATCAAACCCATCGTCATCAAATAATCGTACAAACCGATACTCGATAAAGGGGCGAATCAACGGAACCGGTGCCACCTCGGCACCCAGAAAAAGGTTCCAGTAAAAGCTGCTGTCATCCCCCGAACGTACCTGCTCCAGTTCCGACCAGGTCGCGTCTATTCGTTCACGGCCAATACCTGCACCCCCGTATGGTTTGATCAGCCCGACATTGACACCGGCAAGTGCCGCAAGACCGATATCCCAGGTATCGAGTGAAACGTTGGTATCTATATCCCTGAAACTGTCTACATCATCACTGAAAGCACTGTAATGGAACCGGGTCTTCAGATCGAGCAGTGGCACAGATTCCAGGACCCCCCTCTCAATTCGAAAACCATACCCCCTGGATGGGTCTTCATCCCTCAATTCAAAGGACGCACCGATCCCCCATTGAGCCTCCACCTCTTCTACGGGAATCAGTGTCAGACTGAATATGGACATTAATAGGCCGATCCAGAGTATGGATAAAAAATTTTTTACAGGTAACATGGCACTCCTCGATTTTCAGGTGAACAGTATTATGGCCCCAATGTACAGAATCATCGGTTTCTTTTCCTGTTTTGAACAGTCTGACAAATGGCACTGAACAAAGGGGTACTCTTTTTTACCTGTACATCTGCTTGATGTTCCCCCAGAATACACAACTCCATGCAAGACCCTAAAGCCCAATTGTCCGTTAGCCCATTTGCCCGTTAGTCCGTTAGTCCGTTAGTCCGTTAGTCCGTTAGTACCGGAGATTACTGGATAACACTTAGAATTGATATCATTCGTAATAGAATGAGCTGCTGGACCCCTTCAGGCGGGTCTTGTCAAACCGGATAGAGATTGCCGGGCAATCGCCTTCTTGCTTAAAAACTTGCATCTCGGCTTCAACTTGTAAAAGGAGCACATCGATAATCTTCATATCGAGATTTTTCTCACTCTCACGGGTCTCTTTCAATTTTTTCAGAATAGCTTTTTCAAACTTCTCAAAACGAATCTCCACCTTTTCTCCCTCTGCCGACAGCCGGACGTCAAACTCTTTACCCTGGCAACTTTGGCTTTTCTGGATCAAACCATATAGCTCATTGACCAGCAGCCCGGCGGGTACAGCCTGATTGAGATTCAGGGTCACAGGTTGCAGCTCCGTATTTAGCCGAATTTTATTTTGATCCATCTGGTCTTTCCAGAAACCCGACAATTTGATCAGGTACTCATCAAACTTGACATGCACGATATTCTCTTCCTGATAGATGGTTTCATGGATCTGGGCGATCGAAAAAATGCGTCGCTGCAATACCCGAAGTTTCGACAACACCTCTTCATCGTCGGTTTCCATCATCTGAAGGTCCATCAGCCCGGTGATCACGGCCAGGTTATTTTTCACCCGGTGATGAACCTCCTGGATCAGGATCTCTCTTTCCTGCAGAGACTTTTCGATCTCTATCCTCGCTTTCTTCTCTTTTTCATACAGGTTGTTAATTTGCTGCTCCAGCTCTTTCTGTGCCGTCAAATCGCTGTAGATTCCATAAACCGCAGTAATCTCTCCGTTAGTGCGTACGGGAATGGCACCCACAAGCACCGGTACCCTGCTTCCATCTTGCCTGCATCGGACGCTCTCATACTGACATGGCCCTGCCTCGATCGCTTCATTTAATATAAGCTCAGCTTCCTGCGTATAGGATTTCGGGACAATAAACCGGTCTACATCCTTACCCATCAGTTCCTTCTGTTCAAAGCCAAACATCTCTAAAAATTTCCGGTTGACCTGTTCAACCCGGTTCTCCCGGTCGACAAGCACAATGCCGCTCGGTGAGTTGTCGAACAGTTGATTCAGCAATCTGTAGGTCACCTCTTTCTGTTGCTCCGATTGAATCTTGTCGGTGATATCGATTCCGGCACATACGAAATACGTCCTGTCACCGGTATCAAAAGGTTCCCCCCGAAATCTGTAGGTTCTGATATTCCCGTCCCGACGTTTCAGATCGATCCGGATCGCTTCGCCTTCTCCCTTCTGAATCTTTTCCAGAGCCGACCGCAGAATGTCGTGGTCGGCTTCAAGAACGATATCGAAAATCGACAATCCGGCATCGTTATCCGGATCATAGCCAAGATCCTGCGAGTACCCCCTGTTAGACCGAAATATTTTACCTGTCTCGTCGGTCACCATAAAAACCCCGGGAGCACTATCCAGAACCGCCTCATTGAATCTCTTTTCCGATTCAAAGAGCTCTTCGGCGCGCTTTCTCAAAACCAGATCCCGAAGCATCCAAAAATTTCGAAGCTCACCAGATTCATTTCTGTAGGTTCTGACAGATATTTCAACCGGAATTTCCTTCGAGTCTTTTCCCAGAAGAGTAGCTTCGCCCTGATATACTCCTTCATCCGCCAAAGCATTTAAAACTTCCGCTGTATGGGGGTCGGTCTGGTCCAGCAACTGATTCAGTGTCAGTTGCTCAGTCTCATCCATTTTATAACCGATAAGTTCTCTGGCATGCGAGTTACTCTCCACCAGTTCACCGTTTTGATCGGTAATCAGAATCGCCATCATCGAACGCTCAAACTGCTGGTAATAGAGTTCCTCAATCTCCCGGAGCGCCCAGGATGTTTCATGAAGCTTCGTCACATCTTCTTGTATCAACAGGCATAGTTCCCTCTCTTTTGATACCGGGCGGATTGTAATCCTGTACCAGAATTTGACGGGGCTTTTTTTTCCAGAGATGGGAGCTTCTCCCAAGGTCGATTCCTTTGGATTTTGACCCTCATTCCTATAGTCATCCGCACCTATTGAGTAGGTATGAACAAACTGATCTTCACCTTCCAGTACACCTCGCAGGCCCAGCATTACCTTGAGCGCATCGTCACTACCGGCTTCCACTTTACGAGCCATCTGTTCGAACAGGTTATCCGACTTTTCGATTGAGTGGGCCAGACTATACTGAATGTTTTCACCCTGCTTCCAGGCAGCGTTAACCCCCACCACCTCTCCCGTTTGATCAATTAGTGCAGCAGAAGCCGGAAATGCATCCAGTAACTGCTGATTCTCTGAAACTATTCTCATCCTTTTTACCCTTCATTCAGGCGGTGTCTGCCATTGTTAGCCGTCCACTGAACATCATTCAGTGATCGGCTGCTGATAATTCATCAACTCTTGTTCTGATTTTCGTTGCTGATTATAACAACTGAAAACCGACACCTGAACTGCTTTAAGTTTACACTTTATTACACTGCCTGTTAAGACGTGAAAAACCTAAATTTAAAGTTGGTACTTTTACCTACTTGATATCCGGATCTGCACCTATCCATCCAGTAAAACCACCTTTTCACCCCGGGAGACCGACCGGACCGCTTTCAGAATGACCCGACTGGAAGAAGCGATGTGAACATATCCGTCAAGCCCCGCCTCCATCAGAGATTTGACCAGCCTGGCATTGCTGTATATGTGTAATCCGAGAATCTTATCTGTCCATTCAGCCTCCTTGAGCTGTTGAATGAATTCGGGCGCCGGAGAATCAAGCGACGAGAGGTCTACAATTACCAGATCCCGATCTGCAGAGCCGGTTGGCTTTTTCTGCCGGGATTCCCCCGGTTTCAATTCATCCGATTTCAGTTCCTCCGGATCAGAAAAAGAGATTTCCCATTCTGTTTCTGAAAACAGATTCCGATAGGCACGCAGCCACTCTTCTCTTTTGCCAACGACAAGTAAAGTCATAGCTTGTCTGTGAAAGTAATAGATTAGCCAAAACTCCTTCTGTCAGCTATCACTTTCAATCACTTCTTTCACCTAATTTTAACTACTTCAAGTAGGCGATTCAGCTTAGGCAGGTATTCAGCAAAGGCAGGGTTCAGCGGTTAGACTCAAGCAAATTATGACTCAATGCATAGCGGACGAGGCCGGCTGTATTTCTTGCACCGGTCTTCTGCAACAGGTTTCTGCGATGGGCATCGACCGTCCGGATACTGATATACAGTTTGTCTGCAATCTCCTGGTTGGTATGTTCATTAACGATCAGTGCAAGCACTTCCAGCTCCCGGGGAGTCAGCCGAACCGGGCCAGCCTTTTCCACTTTGCCCTTTTTCCGCACAAGCTCAGTCATTACGCTCTTGGCTGCATGGTCGCTGAAGTAATGCCGGCCTTCCATCAACGCTTCGGTCGCTTTTTTCAGCTCTTTCTTCCCTGCATTCTTGAGAATATATCCTGAAGCCCCAGCCTGGATCATACTGCGTATATGAGTATCCCGGTCCGACATGGTCAGTGCAAGAATCTTGATCTCCGGGTAAACCTCGCGGATTTTACGGGTCGCCTCAATCCCGTTCATTTCTGGCATATTGATATCCATGATGATCAGATCGACAGCCTCCTCTTTGCACAACCGGAGAGCCTGTTTTCCGCTTTCCGCCTCACCCACTACTTCCATACCATGCTGAGGGCCGATCAGGGTCTTTAGCCCATCTCGTACAATCACATGATCATCAACCAGAAGGACTCGTATCGTAGCCATGGTTCTAATCTTAAATTAGAGATATCCTTCAAACCACCAATGTTCTGAAACTGATACCAAATGATAACCGATTTCTATTCAATATCAATTACATATTCTAATCGACTCGTAGACATTCTAATTAAAATATTATGCAGGCAGGTCCGACAAGGGAATGACGACCGAGACCACTGTTCCTTTGTCTGGCCGGCTGGAAATCTCGAGCTGACCTGATAATGTTTGTGCGCGGCTTTTTATCGTGTTTAACCCCAAGCCTGCACTCTTTTTTATACTTGGATCAAATCCGACTCCGTCATCTTCGATGGTGCAATTCATATTATCACCCTCCTTATAAACCTGTACGTCTATTTTGCTGCAATTCGAATGACGCAGGGCGTTCAAAAGCGCTTCCTGAATAATACGATAGAGATTGAGCTCAACCTGGTCGGACAGTTTATTCTCTCCAAGATTGCTCTCGACGGTAATCGGGATGTTAAAACTGTTTTCCAGATCTTCGGCAAGTGATTCCACCGCCAGCTTCAGGCCAAAATCTTCTATCGCTTTCGGCATCAGATTTTGGGAAATCCGGCGCACTTCGGTGATCGCCTCGTTCAACTGCTTGAACCCTTTCTGGTAGGAATTTTTTCTCTTCTCGGAAAGTATGTCCAGATCCTCCGCAATCGACTCCAAATTCATCGAGGCAGCCGAAAGGTGTTGGCCCAGTCCGTCATGAAGCTCTTTAGCGATCCGTTTTCGTTCATTTTCACTGCCTTGCAGAATAGAGCTGATCATCTGTTCTCTCTCCTTCTTTTCATCGGAAATATCTCTGACAACACTCACTATTCTGGAAGGTTTACCTTCCTCGTCATATAGATAGGAGATGGAGTGTCCCGTATAGAAGAGCTCTCCATTGCTTTTCTTCATGATAAACTCGGTGCTGAATGCTCCGGTTTCTACAAACTGATTTCTGCCCAGCTTTCCAAATCGCTGATAGTGGTCTCGGTCTACATGTAAAAATTCCGTGGTCTTGCCGATCATTTCGCTCAGCTCATAACCAAACATCTGCTCGGCTCCCCTGTTACAATCCACAATTACACGTGTCTCCGGATCAAGTATGAAAAATGCATCCCACAGGCTGTCGAACGTCTTGCGTAAAAGTTCTCTCGACTCATAGAGAGCCATCTCCGACATTTTCTTCTCCGTAATATCATGAACCGAACCGATCATCTCTGCAAGCTCCCCATTCTCATCGAATCTCAATTCAGCTACTTCATACAACCATCGCTCTTCGCCATCGGAAGCCCGGATTATTTTGTACTCCTTGTCAAAAAATCCCTTTTCCCGGATCACTTCTTGCTGATAGTCCTTCATCATCTCCCGATGGTCCGGATGCAGCGTCGAAAACCAGTCGTCAATATGCAATTCATGTTCCGGTTCAAATCCAAATATGGCTTTCAATATATCCGTTCCTTCTGCCTCTCCCGTTTTCAGGTCCAGCCGATAAGTGCCCAAATTGGCAATCCGCTGCGATTCCCTCAGAAAATAACGCTGCTGTTCGAGCTGTTCCTGAGCCTTTTTCTCATCGGTAATATCCCGGATGGTGCCGATCATCTTCATTAACCCGCCCTCTTCAACTCGTATTTCACCGACCCCGTGAACCCACCGCTCTTTTTCATCGGAAGCCCGAATGATCCTGTACTCCTCATCAAATCTTTCCCGGTTTTGCATCACCTCTTCCAGGTGACTTGTAATCCGATTCTTGTCTTTCGGATGAATCGCCGCCGCCCAATCTTCCAGGTGGAACCCCTTTTCAAGGCCAAAAATACTGTTCAATACGGCTGAAGTCTCTGCACGGCCGGTATTCAAATTCAGTCGATAAGTACCCAGGCTGCTCACTCTCTGCGCTTCCCGAAGCAGGTACTCCTTGTCCTGCAACTCCTCAAAATGTTGTGTGCGTTCGGAGATGTCCACACCGATTCCGATCTGTGTATCGTCGGTCAGGCGCACATTGGTCCAGGTGGAGGGAACTTTTTTTCCCGACTTGGTTGTCATCTCCATATCCATCCAGTTTCCATCGGGATTTTTCATAAACTCCCGGATCTTCTCCCACTTTTCGTCATCCGGGAAGACATTTCTCGCCCCGGCCGGGTCGATCATATCCTCGGCGTTCCAGCCAGTCACCCGTTCATACTCCTTATTAATGCGAAAGTCGGACAGATTCGGGTTGTAGATCGTAATCATTACCGGAATGTTCTCGACAATCATCGAATGGATCTCCCGCTCTCTTGAGATCTCTTTCTGCATCTCAATACTCTTCTCGAACTTGTGATTAAACCTTCGGATCAGCCAATAGATCAGCCCGGCATTTGCAAAAACAAACAACCAACCCTTAATCGTCTGAGCCCTGGTTATCAGCCCGGGATCATCAAAAATTACCTCTACGACCAGATCCGAGACAGTAATCCAGATCACCGCTACAATCAGGTAGATTAGAACTACACGGAATGAAGTCTGTTGATATAAAGTTTTCTTTCCGAACATTCACATTCGTTAATTGAAACCCTGACTTCGTTAAATGAAACCCTGACTGCCCTTATTAACTTTTAAAGCTTTTTTACCAGACTTCTATGTCTGAATTACCCACTTGAATCGGAAAATTCCAAGCACATATTGTGAACCCGTAGTTCGAGGCATTTTTTTAGATCCCGGACTAGCTCACTTATCGGCTTGTGCCCTCAATTGTAAAATAATTTCAAAACATGGAGAATTAATAAAAGACTACCGAGCGAGATTCGTTATTTTGATTGATGTTAAAGATTTTATGAGCTGATTTACTGAACGTATCGATTGGTTAACCTGGGAATTACATGAAACTGTCACAGATAACTACCGGTCTGCTGCTCACTGCGGCCACACTTTTTATATTCGCTTCATGTACGGGTGATGAAAATGGAGAGGCGCCCGGCAGAGGCAATCAGCCGATCCCGATCGTCGAAGCGATCCAGGTGGAAACCGGATCACTGCCTCTTGTTCAACGCCTGACAGGTGAAATGAGAGCCAGAAACCAGATCGAGATATATCCGGAGATTACAGCCAGAATTACAGAAGTGCATGCAAGTGATGGTGACCGGGTAGAAGAGGGAGAGATACTGGTTCGGCTCAGAGGCGACGAAATTCGCGAACAACTCCATCAGTCCCAGTTTGATCAAGAGATTGCAAGAGCACAGCTGCGACAGGCGGAAGCCAGCCTCCGACGGCTTCAGGCCCAATATGAACGAACCCGGCAACTGACCGAAATGAATCTGGAAGCTCAGCTTCAGCTCGAGATGATCCAGGCTGATATCGACGAGGCCGAAGCATCCGTCGAACTGGCAGAAGCCCAACTCAGCCGCGCTGCATCCCAGGTTGAGGAGCAGCAAACCCGACTCGATAATACAGTCATCCGTGCTCCGATATCCGGAGTCGTCGGTAACAGAAATGCCGAAGTGGGGCAGCGGACCGACCCCAGCTCCCAGCTCTTTCGTCTTGGTGACATTGAAAACATGCGCGTTTTTGTACCTCTGACCGAATCTCTGAGCCGTCAGATTGAACCGGGACATCGTGCGGAGCTTCTCAATCCGGGTGGGGGAGAATCCATTGCCGAAGCCACGGTTGCACGTATCTCCCCCTTCCTGGATCCGATCACTCATACGACCCTTGCTGAACTGGAAATCGAATCCAGTGACGAAAATCTCAGACCAGGTATGTTTGTCACACTCGACATCTTTTTCGGGCAGACTGATATTTCTACCATCATTCCCAAAACGTCTATTTATGACCACCCGATCGAGGGTGTAACCGGAGTCTATATTGCATCGGCCAGTGCCATGGAGATGGAGTTCGGTTTTGAGGAGGAGGTTCCGGAAGAGATTCCAAACCGCGACCGGGCTTCCTCCAACCCGGTCGATGTTACATTTGTTCCTGTGGAAGTGATCGCCGAAGGCCGTGGAATGGCTGCCGTATCCGCCTCTTTTGACTCTGAGTCCTGGGTGGTGACAGTCGGCCAAAATCAGCTGGCCGAATGGGAGAGTGAACAGGCCCATATTCGAATTGTAGACTGGGATCACGTTATGGAACTGCAGAATCTTCAATCGCGGGATATGGAAGAGCTTATTTTCGGCAATCGATCCCAGTAGATGCGATCATTCTCCCTGCTAAACGGATCAATCTAAAATCGATGAAACCATGTCGCTGACAAATACCTCTATCAACAGGCCGGTCGCAACGACGATGGCCTTCCTGATCATTATACTCGTCGGATTTATCGGCTTCCGATACCTCCCGGTCGACTTGTTGCCGGAAATCGAATCTCCCCAATTGACTGTTAGCGTCAACTACGACAACGTCGGCCCCGAGGAGATGGAGATGATCATCACCGATATGCTCGAAAACTCACTAGCAGGGATCCCGGATGTCGAAGAGATGAGTTCCACTTCCAGTGAGGGGAGCAGCCGTGTAAGACTTCACTTTTCCAGAGGAACCAACCTGGATGCGGCGGCCAACAACGTTCGGGATGCACTCGACAGAATCCGTGATAACCTTCCCGACCAGGCAGACCAGCCGCGAATCCGGCAGTTTAATCCCGACGACTTTCCAATTGTGATCATCGGCGTTCGCTCACAGCGAAATCTGGCCGAGCTGACTCAAATTCTTGACCGGGAGATCTCGATGTTTTTCGAACAGATTCCGGGTGTGGGAACGATCGACATCTGGGGTGGGATCGACCGGGAAATTCATATAGACCTGCATCGCGAGCGGTTGCACTCTTCAAGAGTAACAGCCAACGATGTTGCTCAGGCGATCAATCGTGAAAATGTGACTCTGCCTGGCGGCGAAATCAAGGATGGTTACGACGACTTCTATGTAAGAACCGATGGAGAGTTTCAAAATCTTGACGAAATACGCAATACGGTGATCCGGTACGAAGGAGGGCGTCCGATCCGTGTATCGGATATAGCCGACGTCAGGCACGGATACCAGGATATCAGCCGATACGTGGAGATCGACGGTACCCCAACCCTTAGGCTTGCTATCCGAAAACAGTCCGGGGCCAACACCGTAGCGGTTGCCGAACAGATACACCGCGAAATTGATCGCATCAACAGTATCCGCGGCGACATGGAACTGATGGCAATTACCGACCAGAGTGAATTTATCAAGGATTCGATCAATACCGTTCAGAATTCGGCAATCTGGGGCGGTATCCTGGCTGTCATCGTACTTTTCGCCTTTCTTCGAAATTTTTCGACAACGCTGATAATTGCTACTGCGATCCCGATCTCTCTGATCGCCACATTCGGCCTGCTCTATTTTGGCGGCCTCACGCTTAACCAGATGAGTTTCGGAGGCCTCGCCCTGGGAATCGGGCTCATTGTCGACAACGCGATCGTTGTGCTGGAAAATATCGTCCGCAAACGTGAGCATGGTGAAGCACGTAAAATCAGTGCCGGAATTGGAACCCAGGAGGTCTCCGGCGCGATCATCGCCGCCACCCTGACCACTTCGGTCATCTTTCTTCCCGTCGTCTTTATGCAGACGACTACAGGTACCATGTTCCAGGAGCTCGGGCTGGTAGTCGTATTTGCGCTGCTCTGCTCCCTGCTGGTGGCACTGACGCTCGTACCGATGCTGGCCAGTCGCTACATGACAATCCAGCCGCTCGACAAGGATCCGGGCAAACAGTCGCGGGCAACCCGATTTTTCGAAAATCTTGATGAGCGTTACACCCTGCTGCTGCGCAAAGCGATGAATGTTCGGGGCTATGTTCTCGGAGCCACTTTCCTGCTCTTTGCCGGCTCGGTTTTCCTTCTGATGGATATCCCTTTTGAGCTGGCCCCGGAAACCGATGCCGATGAAGTGCGGGTTCGAATGAGTATGCAGGAGGGAACCAATATCGCCGTCACCCATCGCTATTTCGAAGAGCTTGACCAGCGGGTTCGGGAAGTGATCAACCCGGATGAAATCACCTATTACACCAAAGACCTCGGCGGTTGGGGAGGTGACGGGCGAATCGACCTTGCTCTGGTCAGCCAGACTGAACGCAGCCGTACCGCCCAGGAGATCGCCAGTGAACTGCGAGCTCATGTTCAAAGTTCGATCCCCGGAGCCAATATCCGCGTCGATACTCAGGGCGGCCTCTGGATCATGAGACGAATCTTCCGCACCGGGGGCGGCGACGAAGATGCCTCAGTGAGCATGCAATTGCGAGGATATGATCTCGAAACTTCCCGGCAGCTCGCCAACACGGTTCGAAACCGGCTGGAGCGGATCCAGGGAGTCACAGACGTAGAAGTACAAGAGTCGGAAGGCCGTCCGCAACAAGATATCAGAATCGACCGGGAGAAGGTTGCGGAGCTGGGTCTGGGTGTCAATGATATTGCATCGGCGATCCAGGCCAATATCGGCGGACTTCGGGCCGGAATGTTCCGGATGGATGGTGAAGAACGGCCGATTGTTGTACGACTGCGTCCCCAGGACCGAATGGACCTGGAAGATATTGAACGGATCAACATCCGTGGTCAAAATGGAGAGATCATCCCGATCTCATCGGTGATACAGCACGAGCGGACTCGAGGCCCGACCTCCATCAACCGGGTAAACGGCCAGCGAGTTATGTACCTGAGTGCCGAGCTCGAGCCGGATATGGCACTGGGCGAAGCGGTCTCAAGAATGCAGGCGGCACTTTCCGATATCAACTTTCCGGAAGGCTACTCAGTCTATTTTGGCGGAGAATATGAAGAACAGCAGCAGGCCCAGGCCGACTTTCTGATGGCAATCATCCTTGCGCTGGTTCTCGTCTATATGGTGATGGCCGGTCAGTTTGAGCGATACCTCGACCCTCTGATTGTGATGTTCTCGGTTCCTGTCGCGCTGATCGGAATCGTCCCGACGCTCATTATTACGAACACAACGCTCAATATGCAGAGCTTGATGGGGGTTCTGATGCTGCTGGGAATTGTAGTTAACAACGCCATCGTACTCGTCGACTATATCAATCTAAAACGGCGCGAAGGTGAGAGGCGAAATCTGCTTGAAGCTATTATTGCTGCCTCCCGACTCAGACTCAGGCCCATTCTGATGACTTCATTTACGACAATATTGGCTATGCTTCCCCTTGCTATCGGCATCGGAGTTGGTGCTGAAATACAGGCAGCACTGGCTCGAGTCGTCATCGGCGGACTCCTTGCTTCCACATTTATCACTCTGGTGATCATACCGATGATCTATCATGACACGACGAGAGCTATGGACAGGCTCAGAGCCTATCGCCGTCATCTGTGGTGGCAGGCGCGAAAACGTATGGCTGTCTCCGAAGTAGCCCCGAGCCCTCAGCTTAGCGTGGAAACAGACGAACAGCTCAAGCGGAATTAACGCTCACCTACAACCAGGCGTTGTATTGTAATTAACAGATCGTCAGCCATTAGACGATCACTGCCGGTGTCCTATCACCTGCATTACACCTGCGACTTTATCGTGTGTACTGCATACGTAAACCTGCTATTCACCGCTTCCTCACCCGCAGACATAGGTTATCTATCTCCTCTCGAAACCGATGCTATATCAACTCGAAATCGATACCATCTACATGTCCGGCAACTTTTCATGAAGTAAGATCACCCCTCATGGATGCATCTGCATTAAACGTATAAGCAATTAATGCTGTTGATCGAACCCAAAACCGGTTCCGAATTGGGACAAACTCTATGAAACCTTCAGCCCACGAACAACAAACTCCGAACTGGAAGAAGAAAATCACGGTCCTGCTGATCACTTTTTCCATTCTGTTCGGCTCCTTTCTTTTTCTGCTTCACGAGGGGATAAAAATCATATCAGCAACACAGGCTTTTACGGCAGCAAATTCGCAATGGATGTTATCCCAGAAAGACGCCGTCAACTATCTTTACAACTACCTTCATACACGTGATGTAGAAGATTATGATCAGTTCCAGAGCAGTATCAATCAGGTTTATGCGATTCGCAATGCCATTGATGAACTGCGAAGAGAAGACCCGGATTTTGACCTGGTACGTGAAGGGCTTATCGGCCTGCAGGTCTCGGAACAGCTGATCAACAGTATGATTGCTGTACGTAGATACCTGGGGTCGGTGGAGCGTTTCACCGCAACCCATGCTTTGTGGGAAGAGTGCAACATCAAAATCACTCACATCGATATATTGGCCCGATCCCTCCACCAGCAGATCGGATCGGAGGAACTTACCCAAAGTGAACTTTTTGAAACACTGGCACAGATCCGGCATGCTGATGAATCCCTGACAGAAGAGGCGCAGAATATTCTCTTACAACTGGACAACTCTTCCAACTGGCTAACCAACAGAGTTCTGCTGATTATCGGGATCACCGGATTTGCACTTGTGGTATTTGCCCTTTCAATCGGTTTTTACTGGTTCAAAATGACGCGATTGCTGGAACGTACTGTTCGCAAGGTCGATCATCTGTCAACATTTCCTGAGCTCAATCCTATTCCGGTTATTGAGGTAAGTTTTAATGGCGAGGTTACATACAGGAATCCCTATGCACAAAAAATCTTTCCAGATCTTGAATCGGTGGATCATCCGTTTCTCAATCAGATGCAGCAGTGTCTGGACCGATTAGGGGAAAATATGCCGCAAACCACTCATACCGAGGTCGAAATCAACAATAAGGTGTATGATCAGATCATTCACAGAGTCAATTCTTTAAACGTATTTCATATCTATGCGCTGGATGTGACCGATCGAAAGAGCTATGAAATGGAAATCAAGCGTTCGCTGCAGGAAAAAGAGGTGTTACTGGCAGAAATTCATCATCGTGTTAAAAATAATTTGGCTGTCATTGCAGGTCTTCTCGAGCTGGAAGTTGACAGTCTGGAGAATGATGCATTCAACCAAATCATGCGGCGAAATATCTCACGGATACACTCCATCGCACTGGTCCATGAAAAACTTTATGAATTCCAGGATTTTTCAAATATCAACTTCAAAACTTATATCGAAGAACTTGTCCGGACGATCCACACCACCTATCACACTTCCGAAATCCCGATCGAACTGAACTTCGATTTACAGGAGATCAAACTCAACGTCAACCAGGCCGTTCCTCTTGCAATTATCATCAATGAGGTTATTACCAACGCTTACAAACACGCATTCAAAATTTCCGAAAAAGGTGAAATTGACATTGTCATGGTTCAGTTGAATGGTGAAGTGATGGTTCGAATACGAGATAACGGAGTAGGGTTGCCGGAAAGTTTCGATATTGATTATACTACATCTCTGGGTATGACTTTGATCAATACGCTGGCCAAACAGATCGACGGTAAAGTTTTATTGCAATCCGGCAACGGTACCAGTTTTCAGATTACTTTCCAGGCAGCAGAAGTAAAGGGGTCTGTTTCTGCGCACCTGGAGTTGCAATCCTGAGTTTGATTACACACGCTGACCCGTCATTAAAAATCGAAAATCTTGCCACCATATATCGAAATTATACAACCTGATCAGGCTGAAGGCCGACTCAAAGAGATCTACAAGGATCTTGAGAAGAAACGGGGCAAACTGGCCGAAGTTCATAAAATTCAGAGTCTCAATCCCGAGTCGATCGTCCGCCATATGGACCTCTACATGACAATTATGTTTGGGAAATCTCCTCTGAGCCGCGCACAGAGAGAGATGATGGCGGTCGTCGTTTCATCGGTTAACCGGTGCCCCTACTGTATTCAACACCATCGCGAAGCGCTGCTTCGGTACTGGAAGGATGAGGAGCGGGCTGACAAACTGCAACAGAACTTTGAAGATGCAGAACTTGACGAAACGGATCTTCTTCTCTGCCAATTTGCACAACTCCTCACCGAGGAACCTTACAGGATTGATGATGAGTCGACGATCCAACCGTTGAAAGAGGCGGGAATGAGTGATCGGGCGATTCTGGACGCGACTCTGGTGATCTCCTATTTTAACTTCGTGAATCGTATCGTACTGGGCTTGGGAGTGGAACACTCACCGGAAGAGATCAAAGGGTACAATTATTGACGATACAATCCCCCAAATCTGATCCAGCCCGGGAATTTGTCGGCGATCGGGATTGTTTTCCAGTAAAATGTGGTAATCGTTGCCAGGCTATACAGTAACGACTGCCACATTTGATTTTATGAAACTCAACATCCAATCGAGATGGGCAAAAAAGAAAGAGATTTGATCGAGAGCTTTTTGTCCGAAGCACAAATTAAACCGGGCGGACAACGCCCATGGGATATTCAGATACACGATGAGCGCCTTTTCAGTCGGGTCTGGAGCGATGGTTCAATGGGGGTGGGAGAATCCTACATGCAGGGCTGGTGGGATGCGATACAACTCGACAGATTTTTTGAAAAAGTTTTTGAGGCCGGGTTGCACGACCGCATCAAAAAATCGATTCACACGTATGCTCTTTTTTTAAAAAACCGGTTACTGAACACTCAGACAGTCAAGCGTTCTCTGGAGGTTGGACTAAGTCATTACGATTGCGGAATCGATCTGTTTGAACGAATGCTCGACAAGCGGCTCATCTACAGCTGTGCATACTGGAATAAAGCAGACAATCTGGACCAGGCGCAGGAAGAGAAACTGGATCTGATCTGTCGCAAATTGCAACTTAAACCGGGTTTGAGGATTCTCGATATCGGTTGCGGCTGGGGTGGCCTGCTGCAATATGCGGCAGAAAAGTATGGTGTCGAAGGAGTGGGGGTTACGATATCCTCTTCACAGGCCGGCTACGGACAAAAGCTATGCAGGGAGTTACCGGTCGAAATACGTTTGGAGGATTATCGAAATATCAAGGAAGAATTCGATCGGGTAGTTTCTGTCGGGATGATCGAACATGTGGGTGCAAAAAACT
>SLKI01000037.1 GCA_007134695.1 Balneolaceae bacterium | reverse complement strand
CGGGACGTAGGCAGAGAAGCCCAGCAGAAAAAAGACGATCAGGTAGATAGATACGACTATCAGAATAACTGCTGTCAGATAGAGAGCGATCAGTTTCCACGTTATACGCTTGGCACGCTCTTGTGCATCAAAAAAATCCATAATCTTCGTTTATTAGTGAAGTTCTCTCTGCTACGCACTAAAAGGAGACTTCCGGTGCTTCCCGCTCCTCGCTTATTTCCACTTCGAACTGACGAGCATGGGTGAAACCGAACATATTGGCAAAAATGATGTTTGGAAACTTTTCACGGGTGATGTTGTAGTTCATCACCGCATCATTAAATGCCTGGCGTGCAAAAGCGATCTTGTTTTCGGTCGATGAGAGCTCCTCGGAGAGCTGCATCATATTCTGGTTGGCCTTCAGGTCCGGATAGTTTTCGCTGAGGGCAAAAAGCCGCCCGAGTGCACCTGTCAGAGATTGTTCAGCTCCCATCAGCTGCTGCATCGCCTGCGGGTCGTCCGGTTGATCCGCTACCTTTTTCTCCGCCTGTTGAGCCTGGTTCCTGGCCTGGATAACTGCTTCGAGAGTTTCCCTTTCATGCTTCATATACTCTTTGGCAATGTTAACCAGGTTGGGAATCAGGTCGTAGCGTCTTTTAAGCTGGACATCGATCTGGGCAAACGCATTCTTGAACCGGTTTCTCAAAGAGACCATGCGGTTGTAGATGACAATCGGTATGCCGATGATCACCGCCAGCAGAACTATCAATATGATCAGTGTTGTCATAATATCCCTGAATTAAGTTGAGATAGGAAAAGTGAAATATACGAGATGGCATACGTGGGTCAAACAGCAGAAGTTGCTGTATTAATTTGAAGGGGTTTAACTGAAATTCTGCCAGGTTGCCGGGATAATCACGACTCCTTAAACTCCTCGATCGCATCCGAGATATCCGCATCCTTCTCATAAAACATTTTCCACTTCTCATCCGGGTCGGGCGGCGTCAGCAGGGAGACGACGATCAACACCAGAATCGACATCCCGGCGGCTGGCAGAACGATATACTCAAATCCGATCAAAGGCTCTTCCAGCACCGAGTTGGCGATCGTAATCAGCAGCGTAACTCCCATTCCGGTGGCGATCGATGCGACCCCGCCGGCTGTCGTCACCCGTTTCCAGAGAAAAGCGGCCAGCAGTGCAGGAGTCAGCCCGGCGCCGATCATCGTATAGGCGGTAAAGGCCATGTCGAGGATCGTCCTGAACTGTGTGAGAAGCAGCCATGCGACGATGCCGAGCAGCAGTACCATCAGCCGCTGAAAAAGGACGACCACTTTTTCCGGGGCTTCGGGATGGATGAAGCGCTGGTAGATATCTCTCGTAAGATTGGTCGATGGCGTCAATAGAAAACTGTTGCCGGTGGAAGTGATAATTGCAACGGCTGCACAGATCAGAAGCAAGCCGCCGGCCAGAGGGATTCCGATCTCCGTGCCGAAACGGGCGGTGTGGAGAATAATCCTCTCACTCTCCTCTGCCGCCAGATGCATGGCGCTGGAGGGATCGAGCGCATTAAAATGGCTGAAGGCGAGTATTGCCAGCGATGCGATCGCCGTTTCGATGATGATGGTGCCGACAACCCACCACATCACGGCTGTTTTCGCCGACTTTTCATCTTTTGCCGAGTAGAATTTCTGGTACATGTTCGATTCACCCAGAAGCAGCAGAAACGTCGGGAAGAAGACACCCATCACCCAGATCCAGTTGTGCCCTCCCAGCGGCTCGAAAAGCTGCGGATCGAGCTGGGTTGTAACAAACTCGACGCCCCCCAGGTGGAAAAAGACGAGCGGCACCGCAAGCAGTACCGCCAGTGTGATGACAGCCCCGTTGATAATATCGACCGAGACGATCGAGAGCATGCCGGCAAAAGCGGTAAATGCTATAATAAACCCGGCGGTAAGCAGCACGCCCTGCCACTCCGGTATGTCGGCCACCAGGTTGAGAACAAATCCCCCGCCCCGGAACTGATAGCCGACAATCGTGGTGTAGGCGATAACAATAACGATAGTTCCGAGGATGCGGGCCCATTTGTTGTATCGCAGCTCCAGAATGTCCGGAACGGTATACTGGGCGATCCTTCGAACCCGGCCGGCGAGGAAAAAGACGATTACGATGCCGATCCAGGCTCCGGCTGCCAGCCAGAGTTCGGAGATCCCCACACGGGCGGCAAGGCCGGCGCCGGCCAGAAGTGTACCGGATCCGAGCCAGGTGCAAAGAAGGGTGCCGACCAGCTTGTAGGTGGGTACCGTGCGGCCGGCTACCATAAAATCGTCCTGGTCCTTGACCGATCGGCTTTTCCAGATGGAGATCCCCATCAGGACGGCCAGGTAGAGTAGGACAAACCAGAAGAAGATCGACATAGGCGGTACAGTTACCATTAAGAAACCGGCCAGTGCCGGAATCTCATAAGCATAAGGGGCAGATCATGAAAACCCGAACAGAACCATTCCGATCATCGCAATTGCTGCAAACGCCAGCAGCTTGAGCAGCAGCGGCATACAGAACCGGAACCACTTGTCGTACGGGACGCTGGCCATCCCCAGGATTCCCATTAGAATCGGGTTGGTCGGTACAATCATGTTTGCAAAACCATCACCATAGAGAAATGCCTGCACGGCTACTTGTCTGCTGACACCGAGAATATCTCCCAGCGGAGCCATCAGGGGCATGGTCAGAAATGCCTGGCCGCTGCCCGACGAGACGAAGAAGTTCATGACGGTCTGCATAATCATCATCCCGACAGCGGCCAGTTCCGGGCCGACTTGCGAGAGCGGAATCGACATGGCGTGAACGATACTGTGCAGAATCTGTCCATCCTCCATGATGAGGGCGATCCCGCGGGCGATCCCGACCAGCAGCGCCGTCTCGGTCATCTGTTTGGCCCCGACGACAAATTCGGATGCGACCGTATCCGGGCCCAGTTTCCCGATCAGTGCGGTGACGATGCCGACGATCAGAAATGCGGCACCGAGTTCATACAGGTACCAGCCCCTTGTGGCGATCCCCCAGACAGCGACACCCAGAGCAGCCAGAAAAGCGATCATTATGGCGATGTGGGAGATCGTCAGCGGCGGATAATCTGTTTTGGGTGCCGACGCCTCGGGAGGTTCGATCCCGGCCACAAGACTGGCCGACGGATCGAGTTGAACGCGCCGGGAATAACTCCAGACGTGATGGGCGCCGATCATGACGAACGGCAACAGAAGCGCCATCCGAACCGGCCAGCCGGAGTAGGTCGGAAGGTCGGCCACATCTTGCGCAACAATAACGGTATACTGGTTAAAGGCAGCCGCACCGTAGCCGATTCCGTAGCCGGCGATAATGATCCCCACCGCCGTCATCGTATCCATCTTCATCGTGCGGCAGAGTGCAGCCAGGATCAATACAAAGGGAATATACTCGGCAGATGCTCCCATCAGGCTGGAGGCGAAAGCAAAAACAAAGATCACCAGAAAGATGAGCAGGCCGGGCCGTCCGCCCATCGTCTCCAGTAGCCGGCCGAGCAGGGCGTCGATCGCTCCGGTTTTTCGAATAACGGCCAGAACCCCGCCGATGATAAAGAGAAAGAAGATGATGTTTTGTGCGTCGGCGAATGCGCGGGGAACGGCGATAAAGAGCTCGATCGGGTTGAGCCTTTCACTCTCTTCGGCAAGTTCGAAAGTGCCGGGGACAACGACATCCATCCCGTTGACATGCTCTGTTTCATACTGTCCCTGGGGGATGATCCAGGTCGCCACGAGCGCCGCTACCATCAGGTAGAAGAGCAGGGTCAGCGTATGTGGCATTTTCAGTTTCATAGTAGAAAAACGGTTGAACATCCGGAAGCATGGGTGGCCGTCATATCATCCCGAGATCCAGTTATTCTGCCCTGGATAATGATTCGATAGCGATCAGCCCATACAGAATATCGCCCAGCCCATACCGAGTTTTCGGGAGGGTCATTCCGCCAAACGCCGATCAAAATAGTCAAGCGGATTGATGGATACAAGCTGAGAGAAAACGGGCCTGGAAAAATCTACTTCTGTAAATATCAACTCGACTTATGTCAACAAAGGTGAAAATATTGTAAAAAATTGTTGCGTAATTCTGACAACTTGTTAATTTAGCGACACAGCTTGATGCTCGAAGTAAAAGCTGAAGCTGAATTCTGTAAACTGACAAGTAGCAGCGATTGCAAAACGATACAGTTTTAGGGGTTTTATTTATCGGTCAATTTATCCTTGCAACTCTGAAGTGATTCTTACATCTCTGACGGGGATCACTCCTCTTGTGTATCAACATTGTTGTCATTTCTGTGGCTTGCAGAATTCAACGGCTCATTAACCTTCATTCAAATCTTGTTGCATTATGAAATATGTTAAGGCAGGGTCAAAACTGGGGGCAGTTCTTATTCTGCTCTTGTTTTGCTTTCAAATGGAATTAAAGGCCCAGGAGGGCGCTATTACCGGCCAGGTGGTCGATGCGAATGATGAACCTCTCTTCGGAGTTAATCTCATCATTCAGGTAGGTCAGCGTACTCTTGGTGCTTCAACCGACATCGACGGCGAATATACTATCGCTGATGTTCCGGCCGGAACCCATGTGATCCGGGCACGATTTATCGGTTACAGAACGGAACAACAGGAAGTGGAAGTGATTGCCGGTGAATCGGTAACCGTCAACTTCCAGATGAGACATTCAGCTGTCGATCTGGATGAACTGGTAGTTACAGGTACCGGAGGCCCGGTCGAGAGAAGAAAGCTTGGAAACAGTATCGGGTCGATCGACCGATCCTCTTTCGATCGCATGCCGGTGGCCAATGTATCGGAAATACTTACAGCCCGGGAACCGGGAATGATCGGAATGCCGGGAAGCGGTATGACCGGGGAAGGAACGACCATTCGAATTCGGGGTAGTTCCAGTCTCACACAAAGTAATGAACCGATCGTGATTGTGGACGGTGTACGGGTTGACCGTAGCGGAAGCATCGGTGACGGATTTGTCTGGAACGGCGGCGGCGGGTCACCTTCGCGCCTGGACGATATCAACCCCGAGTCGATTGAACGACTTGAAGTACTGAAGGGAGCGGCAGCAGCTACACTTTACGGTACCGAAGCTTCAAACGGCGTGATTCAAATCTTTACACGTAGCGGAGCTGTCGGGCCTCCTCAGTTCGACTTCCGGGTTGAACAGGGCCTGGTCAGGATGCCGGACGTTGTACCGCCGAATGTGGGATGGGCCCGGACCGAAGAGCAAGCCAGCAGAATGAGCTCACTGTACGGCACCAGTCTCCGTCCCTATCAACTCCACGAGGAGAGCTTTTTTAACGACATGTACGGTACCGGCCATTATCAGAGTTATTCCGGTTCCGTCGGTGGTGGAACATCTGGAATTACCTACTATGTAAATACCAGGTACTATATGGAAGACGGGCCCTATAATCCGACTTCCGACAACTTCCCGTTCCCCCCGGGTGTTGATAACCGTGCAAATGACGAAAATTCACGTTTTCAGTTGTCGGCCAACATGAACATCTTTCCGACCGATAACCTGACGTTCCGCGTCAATACAGGGTATACGGCGATGAACCACCGTACCCTGCAGACGAATAATAATATCTACGGAATCGTACCTCTGGCGATGTTCAGCAAGCCGGACCTGGCAAGTCCAAGCAACTACACGGGAACCGCTGCTTTTGCAACGCTTTTTGAAGCGATGCAGCAGGATACCCGCCAGGAGGTTCAGCGATTCTGGACCAGCGTTGTGTCTAACTTCCAGCCTCACCGCACGCTCAACCTCGACCTGGTCGCCGGAGTTGACGTAACCAACCAGATTACAACGCATGAACGTCCGTTCGGATGGAACGTGGACGGATTTACCGGAGCCAGTGTTGAAGGAGAACGCTCTGTGAGCGACCGAAACAATATTGAATTGACTCTCGATTTCAAGGCGAACCATCTCTATCAGTTCAGCGAAAGATGGGAGTCTTCGTTTATCGCAGGAGTCCAGGGCTTTATGAACCGGACGATACTCGAGTCGCTTTTCGGCCGTGACTTTCCCGGCCCCGGATTCCAGGTAGCGGGTGCAGGTGCTTTCCAGGAAGTGTTCGAAAGCTATCTGGAAGTTGTAAACCTTGGAGTGTTTGCCCAGGAGCAGATCGGATTTAACGACTACCTGTTTCTGACAACTGGAGCCCGTCTGGATGCCAATTCGGCATTCGGTTCAGAATTTGATGCCGTTCTCTATCCAAAAGCATCTCTATCCTTTATCGCTTCAGACGCTCCTTTCTGGAGGTCTCTGGGGCCGATTTCAACCATGAGGATCAGAGCGGCAATCGGGCAATCCGGTTTGCAGCCGGGTGCGTTTGATGCACTCACGACCTACGCTTCTCTGTCGTCGGCTTCCGGGCCCGGAGTTGTTCCGGATAACCTGGGGAATCCCGATTTGAAACCTGAGATCTCAACCGAAATCGAATTAGGTGTCGAGCTCGGCCTCTTTGACGATCAGGTCGGATTTGAAACTACCTACTGGGACAGAACCATTTCAGATGCTCTGGTTCCGAGACAGTTTCCGATAACCGGTGGATTTATCTCCAGTCAGCTCGACAATATCGGAGAAGTTAAAGCTCGTGGACTGGAGATGAGTGCAAACAGCACCGTTCTGAATCGGCAAGATATGTCTCTCGACCTTCGGGCCAGCGGAGCATATATTTGGGAGCAGGTGACTGATCTCGGAGATGCTCCATCTATCAAGGTTGGAGGACCGTACCCCAGATACAGAAACTTCATAATTGAAGGTTATGCCCCGGGTGCCAATTTTACAACACAACTCGTTGATGTACCCGATGGATTTGTTCCGTTCGATCTGAATGGAGATGGCAATCCGGCCTCTGAACAGGAGATGCTGGACTGGCTGGCAACGCTTGATCCTTCTACAGCCAATATCGGCGCACTTCTGGGCTTTATGATGCATCAGCCCGGAATGGGCGGTGATCCGGGCTTGAACTATCGCGGCAAAACCACGCCGGACTGGTCGGGGAACTTCGGATTCACATTCAACTATCGTAACTGGAGTCTCGCTTCCAATTTCGAATATCGAGCAGGTGACTACTACGTCAACAACCTGACAGCCGCTTTCCGTAATCAGAATGCGGCGATCGGAAGAAATACACCGAGATCCGCACAGGTAGAGCGGGATTTTGTAACCGGCGGAGTTGACGGAAATTACAACCCGCAAAATGATCCGAATGTTCGTTTGGAAGCGGCGAAAGCCTGGGCCAATGAATTGGTTGGGCTCGACCCGTTCAGTGGATTGAACACGGTGGAAGAGGCGGATTTTATTCGCTGGAGAGAGTTGAGTCTCACCTATACCGTGCCGGCCAGTGTTGCTGAAGGACTCGGCTTGAGGTATATGAGTTTTACCGCTTCGGGACGAAACCTGAAACTCTGGACCAAGTATAGCGGTGTAGATCCTGAGATCAATACGTTTGGCCGTAACGCGGCAGGAACGGAAATTGAGAACAACTTTATCCAGGGAGTCGAGGCATTCGGTGTTCCGATTCCGCGGCGCATCATGTTCAACATGAGATTTGGATTTTAATCCGATGAATGAATTTCAAATGAAGTTAAAACGAACTGAGGAACCTATGAAGATCATGGAAAGGCCATTTAACAAGTTCGGTTCGATCCTTCTGATGACATTCGGGCTCTTGATGATGTCCGCCTGCGATATATTGGAAGTCGACAACCCGAACAACCTGATAGAAGATGAGCTGAACGATCCGGCGGCTGCCGTTGCAATTGCCAATGGTGCAGAAGCCGCCGTAACCCGTGCATTGGGAGCTATCTATGCACCCTATTCCACGGTTTCTGACGAACTTACATGGATCGGTTCCAGAGATGGCTGGGAGCGGCTTGATCTGGGTGAGATCGACAATCCGAGCAACGAATTCACCGATAATGCATTTCACTACGTCGGTGAAGGTCGCTGGACGGCAGATCAGGCAATCAACCGGTTAGAGCAGTTCAGGGAAGAGGGTTCGTTGCGTAACCCGAATGATCTGGCGCGAACCTACATCTATGCTGCTGTCATCTATATCACAATTGCCGACATGTTTGAAGACTTCGCATTTTCCGATCGTCAGGAAGCGGCACCCCCTGTCGGATCGGAGAATATGGGTCAACTCTATGATACGGCGCTCGGTTACATCGACAGCGGGCTGGCTATCACCAGCCAGACTGGACACTCGGAGTTTCACTCCTATCTTCAGGCACTCCGTGCACGAGCCAACTTTAACCGGGGAGTACGGAATGCGATCAAAGCGGGTGGGGGACCACTGGTTCATAATGCACAAGCTGTTGCGGACGCTCAGGCTGCCCTCAACCTGATGGGTGGTGATGATGTTTGGCACAGCCTGGTTCAGAACTCAGCCACACCCGGCCTGCCGGTCGGAGATATGAGTCTGGCCCTGCAAGTCAACGTACGACTCGAAATGAGGATTGCCGATGAGTATATCGTCGCTGAAGATGCACGTCCGGCGGGAATCGCCCTGAACGATCCGATCGATGATATACCGGACCCGATCTTGACCCGGCATGTCGAAGAGTTTACGGAGCAGGAGCGATATGCAGATATCCACATCGTCTCTGCGCGAGAGATGCACCTGATCCTTGCCGAATCAGCACTGGCACAGAATGATATGACCGGCTTTGAAACCCATATCAATCACATACGGGCCAAGGATGGTTTGACGCCCTATAACGGTCAGATCGATCCAGTCGAAATGCTGAATCATACCCGCAGAGTAAACCTGTTTCTGCAGGGCCGCCGGGTCGCGGATCACTATCGGTTTGAGGACCCGTCAAGTCGCTGGGCGCCTGGGTCGGCTGCATCTTCACAACCGGGAACTCTCTTCCCGATCACCATTACGGAGATCAGGGCCAATCCAAACCTGTAATTATTGAAAGCCGGCAGCCGGAATCGGATATAACTCGAAACCGGAAACGACTGTCGGAAAACTGAACTAAATCAAAGGCACAAAC
The DNA here is from genome assembly GCA_007134695.1 of Balneolaceae bacterium. GTDB lineage: Bacteria > Bacteroidota > Rhodothermia > Balneolales > Balneolaceae > SLK101. The sequence goes on along the minus strand of SLKI01000037.1, from coordinate 6,466 downwards.
CTGCAGCATCGGTTTGTGTCTTTGGTATTTTTAAACCGATGAAGAGTGCACCACTTTTAATACTTACTTCAGTCGCAACTTTGATCCTATGGGTCTCTGCTTGCGATATACTTCGAAATCCACTTCCGGAAACAGCAAGAATCGAGATCACCTCACAGAATGCCGATGAGGCTGAACTGATCATGTCTCTCAATTTTCTAACGGGCCGGCAAGCTGTAGAGGAAGATGGCCTCGTCATCGGTGATACGACGATCGTTCAATTTCTCCATGCGGATACTTTACAGATTACTCTGCCCTATAGTAGTGAACATGATATCAAACAGCGTCATCGCTTTTTTGCGCAATTGAATATCCCCGACGAAGAGAGCGACCATCATTTTCGTATGAGAGTCTGGATAGATGGAGATCAACGATACGACGCCACTTCGGATGAGCAGGTAGATGGCGCATTAAAATTTCTATATTACTTCAGGGCTGGAGAAGACATTATCATACGTCCGCAACCTTGATCTTATCAAATTATCTGTACTCATCAATGAGCTATCAACCGGGTAAGTTTTTCAATGTATTGTTGATTATCGTCATATCGCTATTGACCACTTTGCCTGCGGTGGCGCAAAACGATAAGTTGAGAGTAGGTTATGCGGGCATTGTGATCGAACCGGAAGATGCTGCGTTCGCTGAAGAGGTAGATATGCGATATTTTCGTCAGATTACGAGAGTCGACTACCTGGAGGGAATTCGATTTACACCGGAATGGATACGTGAAGCCCAGCTAACACAGTCCGATCTGCTACCCGTTGTGAGACAATGGGCCGAAGACAGCGACTTCCATTATGTGATTGGAGGACGTTTGCGTCATATAACCGATAACGACCGTCCCGGTTTTCTGGACGGAAGAGTGTTTCGATACGATCGGGAGAGCGACCGATTCTTTTTCATGAACGTTCGGTCGGCTGTGATCGATCTGGATCTGGAAGTTGGAAAGTTTCGGGAGCAGCTGGTTGAAACGATTCAACAACCTGTTGTGCGCAGTCGTTCGGACTATGTGACAAACGGTATTCTGATTACAGTTGCAACCGCAGCGGTTGTGGGTGGCGCAATACTGCTCTATCGAGGCGTCGGTACGACCGGAGGCGGAGGTCAAGGTCCGGGACCGGGACCGGTGAACTGAAAAATTCTCGCTTTTCTTATCTTGATGCGGTCAGTTTATATCATGATGCAGACTGCCAGACCAGAAGCTGCAGATTGCTAGGCCGGTGGGCGCAGACTGCCAGGCCAGAAGCTGCAGAATACATGGCCGGATGCTACAGATTACTAGGCCGGAAGGTGCTGACACTCTGGCCAGAAGGTGCAGACTGCCTGGTTGGTTGGCACTGACACTCTGGCCGGTGCTTTCTCTGCAAAACCCTCAAAATAACAGTATATGTTACATCTGACTCAAAAATTCACCTCTTTCTCGCTGATTCTTCTCCTTACGCTAACAACGGCTTGTGCCCAGGAGATTACCGTAGACCGGGACGAACTGCTCCGCGATGTAAGAACTTTAGCCTCGGATGCCCTTGAGGGGCGCGAAGCCGGCTCGGTTGGCAACAAAATGGCACAGGTTTATATTGAAGAACGGTTCAGGGAGCTGGGTCTCGGCAAGTTTGGCGACAGCTACAGGCACAAATTTGATCATATCAATCAAAGAAACGGCCGGGAGTTTTCTGATGTCGTAAACCTGATCGGTTATATCGAAGGAAGCGTACATACAGATCGCTACCTGGTTGTAACCGCCCACTACGACCATTTGGGCATTCGAAATGGTGAGATTTACAATGGGGCCGACGACAACGCTTCAGGCACGGGCGGATTGATGGCCGCTGCACGATGGTTCAGCGAAAATCCGCCGGAAAACAGCATCATTTTTATCGCCTTCGATGCGGAAGAACAGGGCTTGGGAGGGGCTTGGCATTTTGTCGAAAACCCGGTAGTTCCACTCGAGCAGATCGTGATGAACGTGAATCTGGATATGATCAGCGCCAACTGGGAGAACGAACTGTATGCGGTAGGAACCTATCACTATCCATTTCTGAAACCACTGGTGGAGTCGGCGACCGGAGATGCACCAGTCAACGTTTTATTCGGTTATGATTCGGACGAGTGGGAGCAGGACTGGACGATGGCTTCGGACCACGGCCCATTCCACCAGAAGGGGATTCCATTTATCTATTTCGGGGTTGAGGATCATGAACACTACCACCAGCCGACCGACACATACGAAAACATCAATCACGATTTCTATCTGGATGCGGTCTATACAATTCTTGGATTTCTGAGGGATATCGACGGCCGGCTTGATGAAGTGGTTGAAGCCGGAGATAGGCATGAAACCGGTCATTTGTAAAAATTCAGTATTGAAATAGTTGATTCGGAAAATTGACGTGTAATATAAGCGGTCAATCCTTAGATCTTGGTAGTTAGGACAGTTGAGGGGCCCTCTCTGACAGGGAGGCCCCTTTTTTATTTACGCATCCTGCAGTGTGCAATCACTTGAAAGCAGATTGCCTGCAAGATGAGTAACTTATAATTGTGGCGACAAGCCCCAGTCTCTATTGCCACATCGGTTCTTTAGCTCTAACATTAAGAAATATCCGCCGGGTTTCCGTTACGCAAAAAAAGAGAGATATTTATGCTGATGAAGCCCGGTTTAAATGATAAGACCATTGCGTACCGGCGGAATCCCTTAAAGACACAATTCATAAATCGTTCGAACCTGATGCCGGAGATCATTCAAAAATCACCGATTGCGGCTGTCGCCACCCCAGTGGGAGAAGGCGGTATTGCTATCATCCGTGTTTCCGGAAAAGGAGCGATTGAACTGGCCGACCGTTGTTTCAAAGGGAAGGAGCTCCCGGAACAGGACTCCCACACCGTCCACTTCGGCAAGATCGTACGGAAGAACGGAGAAGTGATCGACGAAGTTCTGGCGACGCTATTTCGGAGCCCGGGATCGTATACAGGAGAAGATGTCGTGGAGATCTCTTGTCACGGAGGTGTGTTGGTCACCCAGGCAGTGCTCGAGCGCTTGCTCGAAGAGGGGGCAAGGTCGGCCGAACCGGGCGAGTTCACCCAGCGTGCATTCCTCAACGGCAAAATGGAGTTGAGCCAGGCCGAGGCGGTGGCCGATCTGATTCATGCCAAGAGCATCCGGGCAGTGGATGCGGCCCACCAGCAACTGGAGGGTCGGCTGGGCAGGCACATCGAAGGGTTTCGGCAGCAGATAATTGATGCTACAGCGCTGGTGGAGCTGGAGCTCGATTTCGTAGAGGAAGATGTGGAGTTTGCGGATAAGGAGAGGCTCGGGCAGCTGCTGGAGGAGCTGGACGAAGAGATCGGGCGGCTGCTAGAGACTTATGAAACCGGACGTCTGGTCAAGGATGGGGTCCGAACGGTCTTTATCGGGCGTCCGAACGCCGGGAAATCGACCCTGCTCAACGCCCTGGTGGGAAGCGATCGGGCGATTGTTACCGAAATTGCCGGTACCACGCGCGATACAATTGATGCGGACTGGAGTTACGAGGGGCTTCTTTTCAAACTGATCGATACGGCCGGATTGCGCCCAACGGAAGATCGCATCGAAGCCGAGGGGGTTCGTCGCTCAAAAGAGGCGTTTGAAAAGGCCGACCTGGCGGTCTATCTGAAAGACCTCTCCGTTCCGATCGATGCTGAAGAACGGAAAGAGATCGCCGGTTTTCAGAAGGCAGCTGGTGAAACGCCATTCCTGCTGATCGGAACCAAGATGGACATTGCAGAAGAGGGAATGCAGGAAAACACCGAAGAGCCCGGCGAGAAGCAAAATGACATATCGGACCGAGACGGTTCTTCATCCGGACCCGGAGTATCTGCAAAGGAAGAACGCCTGCAATATGACCTGAAAATATCGGCGCAGGAGGGAGAGAATCTCGAGCAGCTCAAAAAGTTGATGAAGCAGCGAGCCTTGGAGAACAAGGATTACGACTCTTCGAGTCTGCTGGTGACATCAAGCCGCCATCGCGACGCCCTCGGCAAAGCTCGCGATTATATTCGCAACGCTCGCAAAGGGCTGGCCGATGGAATGACCGGAGATTTTCTCTCCATCGATTTGCGAGCTGCACTCAAAGAGCTGGGCAGCATCACCGGGGAGATCTCCACCGAGGATCTGCTCGACTCGATCTTCTCGCGATTCTGCATCGGTAAGTGAAGTTGTTTTAATACCAGACTGACCTGTTTATCGATGGGTTAACCGTCGTACCAAAAACAAAAATTGGGTCGGTAACCCTCAGTTGATCGGATAACAGATCGGTCCATAAACGAATGTCGGAGAGAAACCGCTGTTTCTATATCCCCGGCATTCCTTATCTTTATCCGGATAAGGTTTTACATTGGATGAGCTTACGATTATAGAGGTTGTATTAATGACAATGTAACGGATTGAACTCAAGTCAATGTAGCGGGTTGAATTCAAGAAGCAGATTCAGGCCGAATTAATGACAAAGAAGATCAACAGGTGAAAAAGATGAAAGTTACAGTAGCAGACAAACTGCCCGACAAAGCGATTGAAGATCTGAAGAAGCTTGGTGCAGAAGTGGAGTTTAACCCTTCGGCCAAAGCGGCCGACCTGGAGAAAGGGCTTGGAGAAACGCAAGTCCTCATCGTCCGGTCTACCGTCGTCAGTGCGGAAACTATCCAAAACAGCCCGAACCTCGCCCTTATCATCCGTGCCGGAGCGGGTGTCAACAATATCGATCTGGAAGCGGCCAGCAGTATGGGAGTCTATGTAGCCAACTGCCCCGGCAAGAATTCAATCGCCGTCGCCGAACTGGCGATGGGCCTCATCCTGGCGCTGGACCGCTATCTCCCCGACAATGTCGCCGATTTCCGCAGCGGCAACTGGAACAAGGCGGCATACAGTAAGGCGGACGGCCTTTTTGGAAAGACGTTGGGTGTTATCGGAACCGGCCAGATCGGGCAGGAGGTGATCCGGAGAGCCAGGGGGTTCGGCATGCCGGTGGTCGCCTGGTCACGGTCGCTCACCCCCGAACGAGCCGAGGAGATGGAGATCGAATATGCCGGCAGTGTAGAAGATGTCGCTTCCCGATGCGATATCCTGTCGGTCCACCTGGCGTCAACCCCCCAGACCCAGGGAATCATATCGGCCGAAGTATTGTCGAAACTCAAGGATGGCGCCTTCTTTATCAATACCGCCCGGGCCGAAGTGGTCGACGAAGACGCTCTCTACGAGGAGGTGAAGTCAGGCCGGATCCGTGCCGGCCTGGATGTTTTCAGCGAAGAACCGGAATACAAGCAGGGAGATGTGGAAAGCCGGTTTCAGGAGCTGGAGGGGGCCTACATCAGCCACCATATCGGTGCAAGCACCCAACAGGCGCAATTCGCGGTGGCGGCTGATGCGGTCGATATCGTCCGGGGCTATCTGGAAGAGGGCCGCGTGCGGAACTGGCTCAACCGGCGGAAACATTCTGATGAGGGTTGGAAGCTGGTAGTCCGCCACTTCGACAAACCGGGCGTATTGGCCAATGTGATGAGCGACCTGAAGCAGGCCGACATCAACATACAGGATATGGAGAATGTGATTTTCGACGGCAAGAAAACCGCCTGTGCGACGATCGAGCTCGATGCCGAGCCCCCCTCAAGTACATTGAAGAATATTCAGGGGCGGCAAGACGAGGTGATCAGCGCGGTGCTGATCAATTCTCACTGATTGTGATGCCGAACTATTCACACTGATTGTGGTGCCGAACAGATTTCACAGTTTACGTACTGCTCAATTTATACTGGAGCAGGGTGCCGGAATCAGTTTTGGCAGACCGGCGCCGAACAGTCCTCTTTCAATCACACTTTTTAATGCTAATCGGACGACAGCCGGCAAATCTTATCTGGCTGCAAAATCGAGTCAACCCCAATGGACTCAGACCAGCTATCAGTTATTCGATCGGAGACACCCGGTTTAGAGAATGTCATCCATCTCAACAACGCCGGGGCGTCTCTGATGCCGCAGTCAGTCCTCGAGACGATGACCGGCTACCTGGAGCTGGAGTCGGAGGTTGGAGGGTATGAGGCGTTTGACGCCCGCCGGGAGGAACTCGATACCTTCTACGGAGCGGCGGCCCGGCTGATCGGAGCCCGGCCGGAGGAGATCGCTTTTGCAGAAAGTGCGACCCGGGCCTGGCAGCTTGCATTCTATTCGCTCAAATTTTCGGAGGGAGACAGAATCCTGACCTCCCGCACCGAATATGCCAGCAACTACATCTCCTACCTTCAGATGAGCCGCAAATATGGTGTGTCGGTGGAGCCGGTTCCGAACGATTCGTCCGGGCAGATCTCGATCGAAGAACTGGAGAAGCGTCTCGATGAGCGCGTCAAGCTGGTCGCTCTGACCCATATACCAACCAACAGCGGCCTCATCAACCCGGCAGGTGAGGTG
>SLKI01000065.1 GCA_007134695.1 Balneolaceae bacterium | reverse complement strand
GCCGATATTCAGTAACATCTTACCCTTTCTGATATTGAGATCGGACGTTACAGCGCAAATACGGAAGCCCGTTTTCTATGATGTTCTAAAAATTGCGTATTTTCAGCTATGCAGGCCGTTATACCCATATCGCTAAAGAGAATAGCCGTTACCCGGATGCAGCAGGTTGAGAGAGGCACACTATCCCGTCAAGATGCAGAGCAATCTATCAAACGTATCTGCACCCTGTCCAGAGAGGAACTGACTGCAAGTCTTACCAGAGAGTACGACCAGCAGACAGCAGAAGCATTTCAATATTTCAGGTTGATTTAACTCTCAAATTTCAGCCTATCCGGGAGCGTAAAATAAAGGGGGTAAAATCCCTTCCCTTGTTACTCCCTTGTAACCAGATTAAAATTAACTTAAAATCAGTTCAAAAAAGAAAAGCCCTGCAAATCTATAAGTGATTGACCTGCAAGGCCTTATCTAAATGTGGGACCGGGCGGAATCGAACCGCCGACACACGGATTTTCAGTCCGTTGCTCTACCAACTGAGCTACAGTCCCGAGCCACTCTCTCATCAACATTCAGAGAGACGCCAAATATAAGGGCTTTTGCTCCCTAACACAATGCAGAGAACCCTCTTAATTCACCTCCCAAACGATAAACATCCAAAACAAAAAACCAGAACTGATGGGAGGGGATAAGACCAGAAAATCAGATCAACCACCTGTAAAAACCAGGATTGTTGCCCAAGATCGAAGCCGTAAGCTCATTTAAGTCCCGCAGCATACATTTTCTTACTCAAAATACTTTCAACCCCGTGGGATTTTGCTCAAGATCAAGGCTAGAGAAGCAGATCAATCCGGAGCATACATTTTCGTATGTGAGGAATTGATCTGCTTCGATAACGCAGAGATTGAGCAAAAGAACCGGGGTCAACCTCCTTTTTTCACGTCGCGCAGCTGCAACTGCAACGACCTCCTCTCCCTCCAAAAATTCTCCTCAATAACAAATGCCACATCCAGCGGCCCGCCACCAGACTCCCTCACCACCGGCATATACTCATGCATATTAAACCCGATCGCATCAAACACCGAGGAGCCGTTCTGCCGTAACTGCATCTTCAAGTGCCCTTTACCCACAATCGCCGGCACTCCCACCACCTCCACACCCTGGCTGGCAAACACCGGCTTCGAATTACCCGGGCCGAACGGCTCAAACTGGCTCAGCAGCTTCCAGAACTTGCGGTCCACCTGGTCCAGATCCAGCGGCGCATCGATCGACAGCTCCGGCTCAAAATCGTTCTCCGAGAGCGAGCTTTTGGCGATCTCATCGAGCCGGTGCCGAAACTCCGGCAGCTTCTCCTCCTCCATCGTCAATCCCGCCGCATACTCATGGCCGCCAAACTGCACCAAAAGATCGTCGCACTCCCGCAACGCATCATAAATATTAAACCCCTTGATCGAGCGGGCCGACCCCTTCACCATCCCGTCCACCAGGCTCAGCATCACCACCGGCCTGTAGAACCTGTCCACCAGCCGGGAAGCAACAATCCCGATCACCCCCAGGTGCCAGCCGGGGTCGAACAGCACCATCGACGAGATCTCATCAATATCGTAACGCTCCTCAAGACGCTGCTGCGCCTCCTCCATCGTCTGGCTGTCGGTCTTCCTGCGCTTGCGGTTGATCTGCTCCAGCTCCCCCGCCCGTCTCGCCGCACCCGCCGGTTCCTGCGAAATCATCAGCTCCACCGCCAGCGACGCATCCCCCATCCGACCGGCCGCATTGATCCGCGGGCCGATATTAAACACGATATCCGTTGTCGAAACCTGGCCCGGTTTCATGTTGCACGCATCCATCAGCGCCCTTATCCCCGGCCTTGGTTGCCGGTTGATCAGGTCGAGCCCCTCCCGCATCATCATCCGGTTCTCCCCCACCACCGGCACAATATCCGATGCGATCGACACCGCCACCAGGTCCAGAAACCCCTCCACCGTATCGGGCGGCAGCCCCAGCTTCCGGGTCGCCGCCTGCGCCAGTTTAAAGCCGACCCCCGCACCAGACAACCCGTCAAACGGATAGCCGCAGTCGGGGCGCTTCGGATCCAGAACCGCGACCGCATCAGGCAGCACTTCTCCCACGGTGTGATGGTCACAGACAATCAGGTCCACGCCATTTTTGCGCAGCACCTCCGCCTCCTCCACGGCAGAAATGCCGCAATCCACCGATACCACCAGGTCCACCCCCTCATCGATCGCGTGCTGCACCCCGTCGGAGCTGATTCCATACCCCTCCTTGAAACGGTGCGGGATATAGTAGGAAACATCCGCGCCAAACTGTTTCAAAAAAAGGTAGAGGAGCGCCGTCGCGGTGGTCCCATCCACATCATAATCGCCGTAGATCAGTACCTTTTCCGTGCCCCGGACCGCCGCAGAGAGCCGATCCGCGGCCGCCTCCATATCCCGCATCAGAAACGGGTCGTGCAGCTCTACAGTTTCGGGCCGGAAAAACGTTTTGGCATCATCAAAAGAGCGGACATTTCGTAAAACGAGCAGGCGGGCGATCTCGTCGGGGACGCCAAGCTTCTGCTTCAGCTCCCGGACAGACTCCACGCTTTCGGGTTCGGAGTACACCCATCGGTACGCCATAAAAATATGTCGGTTTTATTGTCATTAAAGAGACCTGACGGGGTCAGCCGGCCAGACCAGCACCAATTGTTTGTCACGCATAAAATAAAAGTATGCACCCGAAAATCACCCCTCATTCGTAAAACTTTTTATCGGCCTGATGCGGGCTGTCTTTATATCTCCCTAACCGGCAATCTGCCCGTGCGGCGTTACAACTTTTCGTCCTCTCTTTCCCGGCCTGATGCGGGCCCGTCCTAAACCCTGCCGGCAGCGTCATTTACCGGATTTAACAGCGCTCCCGGCAAACTTTTTTCTCAAAACCGCACAAATCCTGTATATTTGTGGAAGCGGTTCCAATCCTGCCTGTAATCCAGGAAATGACCGTAAAATAGAGGGAGTCAAGTTATCACCGGTCAGTCGACTGTTGTCCCCCAACAACCTGAAATTCTTTGACGTCTAAATCATTTGATTATGAGCGACTCAACCACCATTCTGGAAAGCAACACCAAAACCGACACCAGGTTCCCAATCTTCGGCCAGCTCGATTCAAAAGAACATGAACAGATCGTTCTCTGTTCGGAGCCGGAATCGGGGCTCAAAGCGATCATCGCCATCCACAACACCACGCTCGGCCCGGCGCTGGGCGGAGCACGGATGTGGCCCTATGCAAATGAGCAGGAGGCGATCCGCGATGCCCTGCGGCTCTCTCGCGGCATGACCTACAAGGCAGCGATCTCCGGTCTGAACCTGGGCGGCGGCAAGGCGGTGATTATCGGCGACCCCCGCAAAGACAAGAGCGAGATGCTTTTCCGTGCATTCGGCCGCTATGTGGATGGTCTCGGCGGGCGTTATATCACGGCCGAAGATGTGGGCATGAGCGTTCAGGATATGGAGTATATCTATGCCGAAACCAAATTTGTGACCGGTATCCCTAAAGCGCTGGGCGGCAGCGGCGATCCCTCGCCGGTAACCGCCTACGGCGTCTACATGGGAGCCAAGGCGTGCGCCAAAAAAGTGTTCGGCAGCGACTCGCTCGAGAAGAAGAAAATTGCGATCCAGGGAGCAGGCAATGTCGCCTCCTACCTGGCCGATTACATGAGCAAAGAGGGCGCCAAGCTCTATGTCAGCGATATCTACGAAGAGAAGGCAGAAAAAGTGGCCTCGGAGACCGGCGCCGAGGTGGTCGACCCGGACGATATCTACAGCCTCGACGTCGACATCTTCAGCCCCTGCGCCCTCGGCGGAGTGGTCAACGACGATACGATCGACCAGTTCAAATGCGCCATCATCGCCGGTGGTGCCAACAACATTCTGGATGATGAAGCCGAACATGGCCGTCTGTTGATGGATCACGATATCACCTACGCGCCCGACTATGTGATCAACGCCGGAGGCCTGATCAATGTAACCGGAGAGCTCGAAGGGTACGACAGCGAGCGGGCACACAAAAAAGCCTCCCGCATCTACGATACTATTCTCGACATTCTCACCTTCTCCGATGAGAACGATACCCCGCCCTACGCGGCATCCAACATTCTGGCCGAAGAGCGAATCCGTAATGTAGGCCGGATCGATTCGATCTACACCTCGCAGAGCCATTTCTCCAACCGGAAAGGAGAGATCTACATGCGCGACCGGAACTAAATCTGGTAAAACTTTCCGGGGTGTTGTTCGTTAGGTAAGCGGGCT
>SLKI01000119.1 GCA_007134695.1 Balneolaceae bacterium | reverse complement strand
GCAGGCAGGTTTTGAACCGTGATCGCCAGCCATCGGGCATCACTTTCGATCTGCTGCTCTCCCTCCTCCAGAAGGTAGTTTCGAATAAAGAGGATCGAATAACTGCTGATCGCTGTAATACCGAAAATCAAAAGCAGAATAAAAGTCCAGGCCAGTTTGGATCGAATACTCATACGTCTACCTTCTCCCTGTTCAGGCCGTAACCCATCCCCCGATAGGTCTTGATGAGATCCGAGGCACTTCCCAGTTTCAGCCTTAAATTTTTGATATGGACGTCGACCGTCCGGTCAAATACAAATCGATCTTCACCCGATATCTTTTCAAGGATCTCCTGGCGACTGTATACGCGCCTGGGGTTTTTATAAAAAAGTTCGAGAATGGTGTATTCGGTCGTTGTAAGCTCGACCCGGTCTTTACCCACATATAGCTCCTTGCTTTCGATATCCAGATGGGTCTCTGCATAACGGATCCAGGTACTGGTTTTCGGATCTTGCCGCCGAAGAAGCGATTCGATACGGGCTTTGACCAGTTTCAGGCTTGCAGGCTTTGAAATGTAGTCATCCGCTCCAAGCTCCAGCCCTTCGATCTCATCTTTTTCACGATCTCGGGCTGTTAAAAAAATGACCGGGATATCTCCGATCACCGGATGTTTGCGTATCTCCCTGCAGATCTCCTTTCCATCAACACCAGGAACCATAATATCCAGTAATGCCAGATGGATATTCCCTCCCTCCTGGTCGATAATCTCAAGAGCCTGGCCGCCTTCATTCGCAACCAGTACCCTGTAGTTGTTCATCTCCAGAAAACTGGCCATCATTTCGGCTGGTTCTTTTTCATCTTCGACAAGCAGGATAGTCTGTTTCGGACTCACGAAATTTCGAACGTTGCATGATTGTTAAGGACCAGGGCAATATAACGCTCTTTCAACCATTCGGCATAATGAGGGTCGATTCACAATAGTAACGAATCATTCTGAAAAGCCTTATTTTAAGAGATTTAATTGGTGAGGTTGTTCATTACCGAACAATCATTTTTCCAACAATAGTCAACTACCTCTTCAAATCAATCAGAACTGTCAACCAGAACTGTGTTTAAGCTTCTACAGGTATTCATATGAGCAGTCCATTTAAAGATCGCGTCATCTGGATTACCGGAGCCTCTTCCGGAATCGGAGAAGCCCTCGCGTACGCACTTGACCAGAAAGGGGCTAAATTGATCTTGTCGGCACGAAGAGAAACGGAGCTTGAGCGAGTTCGGAGTCACAGTAACGGCCAGAACTCCGATATCGAGATACTGCCGTTTGACCTGGCGGATATCACTTCTCACGAAGAGGTCGTTACGAACGCCGTCGGACGTTTTGGCAAGGTTGATATGTTGATCAACAACGGAGGCATCAGTCAGCGAGGATTGGCCCATGAAACCCGGCTCGATGTAGTTCGCCAGATTATGGAGGTCAATTTTTTCGGGACGGTCAACATAACAAAGCGGCTGCTGCCTTTCATGATAGAGAGAAAATCGGGCCATATCGTAGTTATGAGTAGCGTGATGGGTAAGTTTGGCACACGGCTCCGGTCTGCTTATGCCGCTTCGAAACACGCTTTGCACGGCTGGTATGACTGTCTCCGGCAGGAAGTGGGAGTTCATAACATCGACGTTTCTCTCGTCTGCCCCGGATATGTGAAAACCAATGTAACTCTCAATGCACTGCGGGCCGACGGTACTCAGCTCAACAGAATGGGGGCGGGACAGATGGCTGGAATGGAACCGGATCAGTTTGTGGACAAGCTCCTGCCGAAACTGGCCAAACGAAAAAAGGAGATCTACATAGGCGGGCGCGAAGTGATCCCCGTCTATCTGAAACGCTTCTTCCCCGGGCTGCTGGATGGTTTGCTCAAACGCGTCAGCGTAACGTGAGCAGGCGGCAAGAGCAACCCTGTTTAAGTCTGTACAATCTATTCCCCGCCCTGCCGTGTCTGGATAAGCCTTGGAGATATGCGGCGTCTCGCAGTTCCGACGTGAACTGCGTTTAAAAAGATTTACGCTGGGCTCCTCATTAGAAAAGATATTCTGATGTGACCAGAAGGAAAGATTTGAAAAGGTATAGAACGCCGGATGCCCTTTAAATCTTTTAGCAGTTCACTGGAGGAACTGAGCCGTATACTCCAGATTATTCGGGCACGGCAGGGTGGGGATCCGTGTAACAGACAAACAGAATAGAGCAACGTTGTCACGAACCGCTCACGTTACGTGAGGCGTTTTCGCTTGTTGAGGAAGGCGAGCAGTGCCAGATCAAACGAACTTTGCGTATCGATCTCCTCAAAATCGATTCGGGCCTGGCTGCAAGCCAGCTTGAATTTGTAGGTGTACTCTTCCACCTTCTGTTTATAGTTTTCCCGAACCTGTGCCGGTGTTACTTCCAGTTCGGAGCCGGTCTCCATATCTTCGAACAGATAGCTGCCGTCGGGGAAATCAAGATCGCGTTCACTTTTCTGTTCCAGCACATTGAAAAGTAAAACTTCATGCTTCCGGTGGCGCAGATGTTTAAGTGCGGAGATCAACTCTTCGTGGTCGTCTACATTTTCGAATAGGTCGCTCAAAATGATAATCAGGCTGCGATGTTTGAGCCTGTCGGCCAGTTCATGAAGCGCATTGGCTGATGCCGATACCCGTTTTTCGGCAGATGCTCTCTTCTCCTCTTCCAGAATCTTCTCCATTTCGGAAAACAACCTGTTCAGATGACTTTGCGACGATTTTGCCGGAAGCCGATTTTGAATTTCACGATCAAATGTCACAAGCCCACACGCATCACGCTGCCGGTTCATCAAATAGGCCAGTGCAGCAGCGAAATGGATTGCATAATGTAGTTTGCTCCAGTTGGCAAAATATTTGAAATACATGGAACTGCTGACATCGAGCACGATATGAGCGCGGAGATTGGTCTCTTCCTCATATCGTTTGACGTAAAACCGTTCGGTTTTGCCATACACTTTCCAGTCGATATGTTTAAAATCGTCACCTGGATTGTAGGCCCTGTGTTCGGCAAATTCCACACTGAAACCGTGATAAGGACTCCGGTGTAAGCCGGAGATAAAGCCCTCTACAATCGTCCGGGCTTTCAATTCCAGCGGGGCCAGTCTCGTAAGTATTTCGGAATTGAGCAACATGGTTAAAAAACTACAAGATGGGTTGAGTGAAACAAACTTCTTTTTTTCATCTGATTTTATCGAAAGTTCTTTAATTTATTGTTTTGCCAAATCCGGGGGTCTGAATACATTTCAACTTCAAGAGCGTTATTCCAAACCCGCTCATTAACCGTTCTAACATGTCGAAACCAACTATTTACAGTTCAGCCGACCAGATCGATTTCAAACTGGAGGATCTCTCATCCATGCCTCCTCCGAATCGTGTGCTAATGGTCGAACCCACATACTTTGACGTCGAATATGTGATCAACCCGCATATGGCCGATCAGATCGGGATGGTGGACACAATTCAGGCCTATAACGAATGGCAGCATATAAAAGATGCCTTTGAAAACATTGGACTCGAGGTGATCACACTGGAAGGTGTCCGCGGATTGCCGGATATGGTTTTTACCGCCAATCAGAGTCTCCCGTATATCGATCAGAATGGAGATAAATTTGCCGTTATGAGCCGGATGCATGCTGAACAGCGCAGAGAAGAAGTAGCCTGGTTTGAACAGTGGTATCGGCAGGACGGGTATGAAATTTTTCATCTCGACGAAAACAACTCCAGTTTTTTCGAAGGCATGGGTGATGCGATCTGGCATCCCCGCAAAAAGTTGTTATGGGGAGGGTATGGTGTACGTACATCCAAGAGCGCTTATGAGGAGATATCCAGATTGCTCGACGTACCTGTAATTTTGCTTCATCTGGTCGACGAACGGTTTTATCACCTGGACACCTGTTTCTCAGTATTGAATGAGTCGACAGTGATGATTTATCCCGATGCATTTGACGACTCGAGCTTACAACTGATCAACAGTCAGTTTGATCTGGTAATTGAGGCGACCCAGTATGAGGCTGTAAATCTTTTGGCAGTCAATGCAACTTGTCCCGATGGAAAAAATGTATTGATTCAACAAGGGTGTACCGACATCAATAAAAAACTTCGGAATCACGGTTTTCAGGTTCATGAATTGAGCACCTACGAGTTTCTCAAGAGCGGCGGCAGCGTTTTTTGCATGAAGCTTTTGCTCTGGTAGAAATAGTGTATGAGATTCGCCGTGAATTCACGTAACAGACATTTTTAACGATTTTCGATTCAGAACTTCCGATGAGCCCTCGTCTCCATCTGTTATTCGCCTTGCTGGCCGCCGTTCTTGTGGTGGCGCTCTTTTCCCGGCCTGTCGGCCCTCTTCCTGCACCCGGCAGCTTTTTTCACCCCGGAGAAGGCTTCTGGAACAACGCAGAAACCAACCGGTCGGTCGGAACTGTTGAAATCCCTGTTGGGTATCTGAACCGCCCGGTCGAAATCTATTACAATCGGCGCGGCGTTCCTCACATTTTCGCCGAAAACGAATATGACCTCTACTTTGCTCAGGGATATGTAACAGCAAGAGACCGATTATTTCAGCTCGAACTCCAGGTTCGGAGTGCGGGCGGAAGACTGGCCGAATGGTTCGGTCAGCCGCTAGTCGAAAACGACCGCCGGCAGCGCAGACATGGTATGACCTACGGTGCTGAAAAGACTCTGGAGCAACTGCAAGGTGATGAAGTGGAGAGAATGCTGGAAGCATACACAGATGGTATAAATGCCTGGATTGAATCACTCCACCCGCGCGACTATCCGCTGGAATATAAAATTCTCCGTGCCGAACCCAGGCAGTGGACCTATCTGCACTCGACACTGCTACTCAAATATATGACTCAGATGCTGGCCGGAAGAAGCTATGATCTTCAAACGAGTAATACGCTTGCTCTAATGGGGGAGGATTTTCTTGAGGAGTATATTTCACCTTCCCGATGGACCGACCCGATTATTCCGCCCGGTCAGGAATGGAACTTCGAAGCTTACCAGGCGGAACGGCCGAATGAAAACTTCCTGCCTCAGTGGTCCAGCCGCATCGAACCTTACCCCTTTGAACCGAAAAGCGGCAGCAACAACTGGGCTGTCAGCGGCAGCCGTACAGCAAGCGGCTATCCGATACTTGCAGGGGATCCGCATCTGCAGATGTCGCTGCCATCCATCTGGTACGAGATGCAGCTCAACGCTCCCGGCATTCAAGTTTACGGGGTTGGCATTCCGGGTACGCCTTCGATTATCAAGGGGTTTAACCGCGATATCGCCTGGATCAACACCAATTCGGGGGCTGACGTACTCGATTGGTATGAGATTGAGTTCCGTGATGAAACCCGCTCTGAATACCTCCATGAGGGAGAGTGGACTCCGGTGCGGGAACGAATCGAAAAGATTCACGTTCGAGGCGGTGAAACGGTTGTCGATACCGTTCTTTATACCCATCACGGACCGGTGAGGGGGTTGAATGAACAGATGGATGACGATAAGATCGACCCGAATATTGACTATGCGATCCGCTGGATCGGTCACGTTCCTTCGGATGAGCTGCGTGCCTATTACAAAATAAACCGGGCAGAAAGTGTCGATGATGCGATCGAGTCGCTTCGTTACTTCACAGCACCGGCACAAAATTTCGCCCTGGCCGACCGACATGGGTCGATTGCCATGCAGGTGGCTGGAAAGCTGCCGGTCAAATGGGAAGGCCAGGGCCGCAAGGTCGGTGACGGACGCGACTCCCGATTCGACTGGCAGGGATGGATCCCTTATGAGCAGAACCCTGCATCGGTAAATCCGGAACGCGGTTTCGTCAGCTCTGCGAATCAGAAGCCGGTAGATGAGAACTATCCCTACTATCTGGGAGATCATTTTGCACCTTTTGAGCGGGGTGCCCGGCTGAATGATCGCCTCTCGGAGCTGGAGTCAGTAACAGTCGACCAGATGCGCCGTCTTCAGATCGACAATTTCAGCTATCACGCCGCCAAAGCACTGCCACTAATGCTTGAGCGGCTTGATACAACTCGTCTGAACGAATCAGAGCTCCGTCTGGTTGATAAGCTTCAAGACTGGCATTTCGACAACAGCGGTGCGCTCATCGCACCTTCGGTTTTTCATGAATGGTGGCAGCAGCTATTTCAGACGATCTGGAGAGATTTGATGGAAGCCCCGGAACCGATGCGTCTTCCCCGCCGCGACCGAACCGTGGAAATATTGCTGGAGGAAAATGAGTCACCGTGGTATCGTATCCCGGGAGACAGCCCGGATAACAGCCTTCCCGAATTGATCACTCAAACCTTCAGATCTACTATCGAACAAATGACTCGCCGTTTTGGTGAACCGGGGGAGAGTTGGCAGTGGGGGTATGTCAACAATACCAACCTTCAACATATCGGGCAATTTCCGGGTCTTGGCAAACGCAACCTGTTTACCGATGGCAGTGGTGAGTCGCTCAATGCCGTACGAGGCAGCCACGGGCCTTCCTGGAGAATGATCGTGGAATTTGGCCCCGAACTTCGGGCCTACGGAATCTACCCCGGCGGACAGACCGGGAATCCGGGCTCTCCACGTTATACCGAGTTTATTGAAACGTGGAGAGCTGGTGAACTCTACCCGCTTACACTTCTGGAAAGCCGTCCTGACGAGGGTGATATTGAGTTTCCGTTTCTGCTTCGCCTGGATTGATCCGATTTACTCCAAAAGTTTTTAACTTCATATCCCTCCGGCCAACGTTTATAGAATGTTTGAAATTCACTGTTATTTATGAGATCTATCGTTTCAGGATGCCTGCTTGTGCCGATGTTTCTGTTGGTTTTTGCTCCGGTCAACGCTCAATTCCTGCAGGAGTTCGACCATATGGAGCTGTCTCTGTTTTCGACCGCTTCCGCCGAACAAAATCAGTCATTTTGGCTGACCCGAAATCGCTGGGGGATGTTTGAGGAGTCGAGTGCCAATGGTTTGATGAGGTTTTCGGCCAACACCGGGCTCGACAGATCAGGCCGCTTTGACTGGGGGGCAGGGATAAGTGTTATCGGCCGGGCTTCCAGCCATTCTTCAATCTACTTTCAAGAGGCATGGATCGAGGCCAACATTCTGGGAGGCATTCACCTTCAAGCGGGAAGATTCAGGAAAACCGACGGACATCTCAACACTTCCCTCTCTTCCGGATCTATGGGCTTCAGCCCCAACGCTACTCCGATGCCGCGAATTTTGGCAGAAGCTCCCGAATTTATTGAAGTCCCTATGACCCGTGGGTGGCTGGAGTTCAAAGGACATTACGGCCACGGATGGCTCAATGATACCCGATCCGTTCAGGGAGCGATGTTGCACGATAAATCGTTCTATTTGCAGACCGGAGGCAACACCGGGGTTAAACTGTTTGCCGGACTGGTTCACTATGTCAAATGGGGTGGTGTATCGGAATTCGAAGGTCGGGTGCCGCAGAGCTTCAGGGATTATCTGAAAGTGGTGGTTGGACATGAAGGGGGAGAATTGGCTCCGGAGGGTGAACGGATGAATGCTCTGGGCGATCATCTGGGGTTCTGGGACTGGGGAATCACCTTCTCTACTGCCGGTCGGGAGTTCTATCTCTACTATCAGCATTTCTTCGAAACCAACTCGGGTCTTGTCTACCGAAACCTCAGGGATGGACTCTATGGGTTTGAAGTTGAAAATGTAAGCCGGTCCGGCCGAGTCGGAAACTTCGTTTATGAATTTATCTATACCAAACATCAGACCGGCCCAGGCCTGACCGATCCGAACCCCGGAGATTCCCCGCCGTTTTGTGAAGAAATCAACTGCGGATACCGTTTCAACGGACGGGATGATTATTATAACAACTATCTCTATCGGACCGGCTGGACATACCACATGAACGTAATCGGCAATCCGCTTTTTCTAACCGAACGGCAGCTCAATTTTTTAGATCCGGAGATCGAAACCTACAACAACCGCCGTCTAATCGTCAGCAACCGGTTTTTGGCACACCATATCGGATTGGACGGGTATCTTGGCGGCCGGGTTTCCTGGCGTACACTCCTTACTTATATCCGCCATTACGGAACCTATAAGGGGTTAAATTTCGGGGAGTCATGGGGTAGTAAAAATCCAGAAAACAACCCGGAGGACTACTTTTTCAACCCGCCTCAGCACCAGTGGTACGGAATGGTAGAACTGGAGTACAGGCCATCTTTCAGAGAGAATTTGTCCTTTCAGATAGCTCTGGCGTTCGACAGGGGAGATCTGTTTCGAAATGCAGGAATAATGACCGGTGTGAGCTGGATCTGGTAAACTGAGAAGTTCTACCAAAGCAGGAACGGTCGAGATCAGAAAATCAGTTGACGTATGAATCGATCACCGGCTCAACCATCGATCGGCAGCTCAACCTCTTCGGCGTCATCCTGTTGCTGAGGAATAGGAGCCTGGGTTTCTGTCGGGGTGCCAAAATCGGTCTGAACCGGTTCCAGTGCCCGGTCCTGAACTGCACTGCCGGGTGATCCTCCGGCATCGATCGCAAAATTGGCCAAAAGGCTTAACAGCAGAAAAATAGTGGCCAGAACAGCCGTCGTTGTCGAAAGCAGATCCGCCGTTCGGCGGGCTCCCATACCGGAACTGCCCATCATACCGGCAGCCAATCCTCCGGAAAGTCCCTCTTTTTGTCCCGGCTGAAGTAAAACAACTACGATCAGCAGAACGCTGATCACAACAATAATCGCAATGATAATTCCGTACAGCATGTTATCTTGGTGTATCGTGTTTTTTAGAAACGCAAAAAATATCCAAATTTCCCTTCTAAAGAAAGGATAGAATCAAGAATATCCTTTCAGCAGGGTAACGGATCATATTTGTCCAAAGTATTAAAAACTTGAACAACCAACCGGCAGACCAAATCACCGACTTTAGCGACCGTTGGGCCGAGTGGCTCGATCAGACGCCACTCTACTTTACCAGTATACTGGAGTCGATCGCCATCATCCTGGTGCTGATCCTCCTCCGTTTTGTCATCTTGCGGATTGTTAATCGGAGAATCCAGGATGTGTCGACGCGTTACAAATGGCGGAAAAACCTGGTCTATATCCTGGGATTTGTCGGATTTCTTCTGGTCGGCCGCATCTGGTTCGAAGGGGTCGGGTCACTTGCCACATTTCTTGGCCTCCTTTCAGCTGGCCTTGCTATCGCTCTTCGCGACCCGATTGTCGATATGGCCGGGTGGATCTTTTTGCTCTGGCGAAAACCGTTCGACGTGGGAGATCGTATCCAGATCGGAGATAACAGGGGGGATATCATCGATATCCGATTGTTTAAATTTACGATGCTGGAGATCGGCAACTGGGTTCACGCCGATCAAAGTACCGGCCGTGTACTACACATTCCGAACCACCAGGTTTTCAACGAGTCGATCGCAAACTATACACGTGATATAGATTTTATATGGAATGAAATTGAAGTAACCATCACATTTGAGAGTAACTGGAAAAAAACGAAAAAGATTCTCGATGATGTGGCAAATGACCATCTCGAGGACTTTGTCCGCAATGCCGAAGAGCAGGTTCGCAAAGCCTCCGATTCCTATCTGATTCGGTATAAATACCTGACTCCAATCGTCTATTCGGAAGTCCGGGAGAACGGTGTAACTCTCACACTGCGCCACTTGTGTGACCCTCGCAAGCGACGGAAAACCACCATGATTATCTGGGAGGATCTCCTCGAACGGTTTCAAAAAGAGACGGATATCGACTTTGCTTATCAAACATATCGCATCTATCAAAACCCGATGGAGGGAAAAAGCGGACTGAAACCAAAAAAAGAGAGCGCCTCGGCAACCGATACAGAAATTGACGGTGAGGGCGGTTCTCAGGACACTCACTGATATTCACAGGTCGCTGTTCAGGCCGAACAACGGCTGGTCACGCCAACAAGCGACTAACCCACCTGGGATTAAGCAAATTGACCGACAAGAATAAGGTTCGCCAGAGACGATGCAGGTTTACTTGGGAAGCGGCTGAATCAGATCCGGTGAATTCTGACTCAAATCATTCACCTTCTTGCTGACTCGCAATACTGTCAGGTCGGTGAGCAGATAAAGCTCCCCGGCATCCATAAGCACTTCTTCTGGATCGGTGTCACCCAGCCACTGACGGGAAAGATCCCTGTTCAGCTGAAGAGGCATTTTTTCATCAAGTGGTTGAATCAATGCATTGGCATCGGTCTCTATCATGGCACATTTGTCCGGTTTATCACCATTTTTTCCGTCGGACAGTGCAACTCCTGCAATCGCCATGACCGGTTCATCCAGCATACGTACAAAGAACGGAAATTCCTTTCGTTTGCCTGCCGTTTTCCACTTGAAATAGCCGCTGATCGGAATGACACACCGCTGAAATTCCCCCGATTTCAATCCTTCTGCAGCTTCCTGCTTACCGACCGTATGTCTGTTACCTTCATTTTGATCTTTTGGGTCCTCCAGGCCCCAGCGAACTCTATTGATAACTTTCTGCTTACCTTTTCGATAGATCACCGGTATTGATTGCGCCGGAGCCAAATTGTAGTGGGGTTCGAAGATCGATTCCTTTCCGGAATCGAATTGAAAAAATTCTTCGATCTCTTCTTTAGTCGAAAAAAATGCGATACGCTGGCTCATATTCTCCTGGAATCTCTTTACTGGTGTTGTGCAAGATAATGTTAACGGTTCAAGGCATCGGAAACCAACAAAAAAACCCCCTGATATTCAACAACAGGTTCCATCAGGTGCTCAAACAAGAAGTATTAGGGTCTTCCGTTATTAAAAAAAGTTTATCCTGACTGGAATGACAGGGAAGCAGGCTTTAACTTTTTTCATATATTTGTGAAGTGGTAATTGTTAATTGAAATATTGAACAGGGGGCCTATATGCAGGTCTTGAAGAGCTCAAAAATGAGCGAATCGACGAGAAATCCCGGATCGGTTCCAAGGCATTGACTTTTTCTGACGGACTTATCTCCAAACATGTCGAACGATGGCCGGAATATCGAAAATGTTCCGGTGCACAGATAAAATATTACGTGCCGGCTCTTTTGGATTTCGTGCTATACTGTATTTGAATTCACTATTGAAATCGATCTGCAGGCCCCTGAAAGAAAGAGGTGAAGAACATTGTCCTTTAGCCAACTACGTATCAGTTCCGACATACTTAAAGGTCTGAAAGATGTAAAAATTGAAAGCCCGTCACCTCTGCAAAAAAAGACGATCTCAGCAACCCAGCAGGGTAACGATCTGATCGTCTTGACATCCGACGAGAAACGCCCCGAGACGGGTTATCTGGTTCCGATACTGGATAACATTGCCAGAAAGGATCGAAGACAGGGCACAAAAGCGATCTTGTTGACACAAAGCCCGGAACGAGCAGCTGAACTTGACAAATGGATCTGGGGAGTCGGATATCATGCAGGGATCGAGAGTGCTCCTATCATCGATGCGGACAATATCGAAGAGCAGAAATCCATACTCTCTTCCGGTCCGGCGATAATTGTGGCCACTCCGGAAAGACTGGCGGATTTAATGGATGAAAACCGGATCGTTTTTCGGGAAAACAGTTTTCTTGTTTTAGACCGATCCGACGAAATCTCAACCTGGGATGCCGTTGAGAGAATTAAAAAACGAATCATCGGCAAATGCCAGATCGTCGCCACTCTTCAAAAAGCAGATGACGAACTTGCCGAAAGGTTCAGGTTGTTAATGAACGATCCGAAAGTGATCGAAATGGCCCCGGCAAAAACGGCTGGTAACGGCCGGGCTGCATCTGGCAGAGATCGGCGTGAACCTGACAGAGATTCCGCTCATGAACGGCGTGGAGCTGGCAAAGAGTCTGGTAATAACCGAAGTGGGCCCGACAAAGATTCCGGCCGTGGTCAGCGTGGATCCGGCGGAGATTCCGGTATCACCCGGGATTTGACGCAATACTATATCAAGGTTCCGCCTCGCATGAAAATATCTACTCTGCTGGCACATCTGGATCAGACGCCGACAGATACGGTATTGATTTTTACTGCTTCGAGAAGAACCGCCGATCGACTCTACAGAATTCTTCGAAAAAGCGGGAGAAGAGTAGTAAGCATCCATAAACAACTGGACAAAAAAACGTATAACGAAAGATTTCAACGGTTTACCAGTGGAAATGTCCAGCACCTGATTGCGGGTGAATTCTCATCATCCGAACTACCCATTGAACAGGTAACACAGGTGATCAATTACGATGTACCGGAAGATGTCGGGGAGTATAAAAAGCGGGCGGAGTTGATCGGCAGCGGAAAAGCGACCCGCATCGTCTCACTCGTATCCAAACAAGATCGTAGTGACATCAAGGGTATTATCGAAGAGCTGGGCTATGCTCCGGAAGAGATCCCCCTGCCAGAAGGCACCAAAAACAGACGTGACAAGGATCGAAGCCGAAATCGATCACGTCAGAAAAGCAAAAAGAAACGTCCGCCAAAGAAGAAGCCGAAAAAAGGTCAAAAAAGGGAGCCTGTGGGACTCCCGCGTCCGAGCTACGATAAATTGAGCGGTGGTCGTTCCGGGAAGAAGGAGAAGAAAGAAAAGGGGCTGAAAGGGTTTTTCAAGAGGCTCTTCTCTTAAAATACCGGTCATAATTCATTATGCTGTCATCCTGTCTTCCTCGGAGACAAGGGATCCCTGGATCGCTTCGAATCCGGAGAGGGTCTTCTCGATATGTGCGTCGGTATGCGCAGCTGTCGGTATGAGCCGAATCAGTACCACCCCTTTAGGCACCACCGGGTAAGCGACTCCGCTGACGAAGACACCGTGCTCTTCTCTCAACTCCTGCATAATTTTCATACAGAGACGGGTACTGCCCTCTGTCATCACCGGTGTTACCGGACTTTCCGACGGTAACACGTTGTAACCGAGCTCTTTGAGTCCGTTTCGCAACTTCCGGGTGTTCTCCCAGAGCCTTTCCCGCCACTGCGGATTTTCCGAGATCAAGCGAAGGCGTTCTCTGACCGATACCACAAGGGCCAGCGGGAGAGATTTGGCAAAAATCTGGCTCCTGACATTGGCCCGGAGGAAGGTAACCACTCTTGGTTCGGTAGCAACAAAAGCCCCTATCGTGGCAACCGCTTTGGCAAATGTTCCAAAATAGATATCGATCCCATCCTGGCATCCGAGATGAGTTCCTGCTCCCGAGCCATCTTCTCCCATCGTCCCGAACCCATGAGCGTCGTCGACAAGCAGGCGAAATGGATACTTCTCCTTGAGCCTGACAATTTCATTCAATTTTCCAAGATCCCCGGTCATCCCGAACACTCCTTCGGTCACTACCAGTACGGATGAATTCTTCTTTTTCTTCCGCATCGCCCGTTCCAGCTGCTTTTCCAGGCTCTCCATGTCGTTATGCTTATAAACGGCTTTATCACCCATGGCGAGCTGTTTGCCGTCTACGATGCATGCATGACTCAGTTCGTCGTAGATCAGGCAGTCGTTACGGTCAACCAGGGCGTGAATGATACTCATAATGCCCTGATAACCGTAGTTCAGCAGCAGAGCGTCCGGTTTGTGTTCAAAAGCAGCCAATTCCTGTTCCAGCATCTCGTGTTGATCCGAGTTACCAGTCATCAGACGTGCCCCCATCGGAGTACTAAAACCGTAGCGCTGTGCAGCAGCCTCATCCGCTTCCCGGACTTCCGGATGACTGGCCAGCCCCAGATAATCATTTACGCTCCAGACGACCACCTCTTTGCCGTTGAATTTCATTTCGGGCCCGATGGGGCCTTCCAGCTTCGGAAATGTGTAGTACCCATACCCATCCGAAGTAAACTCACCCAACGGCCCTGGACGGGTCTCCAGCTTGTCAAAGAGATCCATAAGCAAATCAGTTATTTAACTATTTCGTGAATGATATTTGACCCTTTTGCATTATACAAGTAAGATAGCACCATATCCTCAACAAATCCCGAATGAATATGAGTCGTAATGAAAAGAAATTTGAGGAAATGATCGAAAATCCAACCCGGCATCAGCTTCGTGCCTTTTATGATGCGCGAGAAAAAGCCTGCAAAGATGCAATGAAATCGACAAAATCCAAAAATCCGCATAACAACGGATCCGATCTTGCCGATTTTTGGGATTATGTCTACAAGCAATATTACAAAATCCAGTAAGCCTGGCCGATTTTGTAAGCAACAATACTTCAGTTGCTAAAAAAACCCGCCCCAAGCTTACTCACGCCGCGCAACTTACGAAGTTCCGGGTGCCTTGACCTTCAGCAGCCCGGGCCGTAAATGGATCTCCAGGTTTTGAATCTCCGTGCCCAGCAACTCCCCGTCGCTGTGAACCGCCAGCGGAATTTCCGATTCGAACGAAAATGATTTACACCTGTGATATCGAATTCCTTTCAAATTTTTACGTGACGGAATCATGAATAGCGGCAGATACCAAAGTATTCTGATGCGGGAGAGTTTTTCGATGATCAGCAAGTCGATCCATCCATCCGAGTTATCAGCACCCGGAGCTACTTTAAATCCTCCGCCCTCCTCTTGTCCGTTGCATACAGTAACCATCAGAAGGTCCTCTATTGTCTCTTCACCATCGATGGTCAATTTCATAGAACTTCCGCGGAACTCTTTGACCGCTTTCAAAGCTCCAAATATATAGATCGCCTGGCCTCGAAGCTTCTGAAAGGTCGAGGAGTAATAGTTGGCCCAGCCGTCCAGCCCGATCCCCAGGGTGTTGGCGCACCAGGCATCAGCATCTCCTTTTACACGAATCAGGTCTGTATTACGTAAATGATCTGATTGTAACACATCAAACGCCTCGTCCAGATCTCCCGACAGCCCGATAGCATTGGCAAAATCATTCCCGCTGCCGAGTGGTAATACTCCCATCGGAGTATCGGTTTCGGCAATTCCGCTAACCACCTGGTTGATGGTTCCATCTCCGCCGCAAGCTACCACCAGATCATAACGGCCAGCTGCTTGTTCGGCAAATTTTCGAATTTCTTCTTCGAAACGAGTTAGTTTGAATTCGACGGTCGGCCAAATCTGTTTTGCTCTCTGTTTAATCTGGTCCAGCTGCTGCCGGGAGTGGCCGCGTCCGGCAGAGGGATTAAAAATAAAGCAGACTCGTTCGCTCATCAATGGGGTTGGTTCGGTTACAGAAACAACAGAAGAAAGCAAAGAGTCGTCTGACGTTCAACTGAAAAATAAAGAAACCGTCATTCCATCTCGGATGGAAGAGAACTGCCGGGCCCTCTTAAATCCCGTTTTTCAAATGTGAGTATAAATTCTGTGCCTTTTTCGTTTTTGTCGACGGAGAGATCGGCATTGATCTGGGATACCAAAGTATTGACAATGGTAAAACCAAAAGTTTTTGGATTTTGAAAATCGATCTCTTCCGGCAGGCCAACCCCGTTATCGGCAATCCGTATCCGAACCTCTCCATGCCGCTCCTTTAAACTAAACTCCAGACGAGCATCATCCACCTGGTCAAAAGCGTATTTATGAGCGTTGGTTAACAGTTCATTACAGATCAATCCGCATGGCACCGCCTGATTGATGTTCAATTGCAGATCCTG
>SLKI01000095.1 GCA_007134695.1 Balneolaceae bacterium | reverse complement strand
CGAAATTTTCGATAACGGATTTGGTCAAGAGCGGGTCGATAGTGGTTATATAACTGCCGGCAGAAATTTGACGGATCGTCTGATGATTCTGGCGCGGTGGGATTATCTGTCATACAACCAGATTGATGAGCTCTCTTCGCTTTTCATCGCGGGATTCAATTATCAGCCGACGCGATTGATCAGGATGCAGTTCAATTTGCAATATCTGACCGACAAGTACAGGGATGATCGAGCCGGGGCGTTAGCTGTATTTCAGGTTCGTTTTTAAAAAACGGGATTTCATTTGCGAGAGTTTTTCTTGCGTCGATTCGGTCCCTGTTTCGACCAGTCCACCTTGCTGATCAGCAGCCATAATCCGAATGCAACCAGGGGAATCGAAAGCCATTGCCCCATGTTGAGCATCCAGGCTGCTTCGAAATCGGCGTGATGCAGCTTGGTGAACTCGATCAGGAAGCGTCCGGTGAATAGCATGGCCAGAAATGTTCCGAAGAGTGCTCCCTCAGGCGGGTTCTTTTTGTAACGATAATAGATGGTCAGCAGAACAATCAATACCAGGAGGGCAGAAATTGATTCGTAGATCATTGAGGGGTGCCGGGGCAGCAGCCGTTCAGCGTTTGACAATCCAGGCGCATTCAGAAAGATGACGGCCCAAGAGACGTCGGTCACTTTCCCCAGTATTTCCGAATTGAAAAAATTTCCGATTCTGATAAAGATTCCGCCGATCGCAACCGCCGGTACTACCCGGTCTGCAATCCAGAGAAAAGTGAGTCCATCCGTTCTTTTTGCAAATAGCCAGAGTGCCAGCAAAATACCGATTGCAGCTCCGTGGGAAGCCAGCCCACCTCTCCAAATAGCAGGGATGAGTTGCGGGTTCTGCATGTAGAATTCAAGTTCATAGAAGAAGATGTGCCCGAATCGGGCTCCGATAATGGTCGCAATCAGGATATAGATCAGGAGCCGATCCATCTCCTCCTGAGTCCTTCCTCCATCCAACAACATTTTTGAACAGAGGATATATCCCAGGATGAATGAGAGTGCAAAAAAGAGACCGTACCATCGAGGATTAAATGGGTCAACAGTTTCTATGGTCGGCAGGCCAAAAGGCAGCGTCAACAATTGGCCGGCCAGCAGCCCTCCGAGGATAACCGCCCAGGGTTTCCAGAAGGGTAGTGATTCTCTTGATTTGAGATCGTTCGGGATAAATTTTTGCCATCCCAGTAGGGCCAGAATGGCTCCGATAATGAGCCCCCAGGCTGTGATGGGGAATGGAAGCGTAAATTCAGGTATTGTAAAAAGTATGGGATCCCCATCCCAGACGAAAAACTCTTCGTGCGTATACATAGAAATTACTGTTTTATGATTGCCCGCAGAAGATACAAAAGGGGGGGCAGAGATGCAGTTACCCTTCTTTCTGCCGGCATATCGGTTTTGGATCTGTGGCCTTCCAGTTCTGCCAAGGTGTTATGGCAGACAGAGAGGATTCAGTTCACACGATCCAAAAGTCTGCGTAAGACATCCCGACCTGCATCTCTGAGCAACTCTTCGATAACAGACTGACGGGGTGAAATTCGGGGCTGATCCATCGTTCCGGTAATTTGAATCGGTACCACTATAATTCCATCCTCCTGCGACAGGGCATCAACGGCCGGTTCGGAAATGACCGAGGCTATGCCCCGACGAAACCTGGGGGGCAGATGGAGCTGGGCCGTAAAGTCGACCTGATTATTCTCCAGTTGATGAGTACCATCGAGATAAAGTCCGAGGTTTTCACTTGTTATCCGGAAATCATCCAGTCGCAAAACCGATTCCTCAATGACAAATTGAGCCGTCCACTCATCCAGTGCAAGGTTGTTCAACTCCGCAACACCCAGCCAGCTGGAGAGCGATCGCTGAACAGGATGGTCCCTCAACCGGGCTCTGTCCATGCCGAATGTGCCGGTGGCTTGTGTTGAGGCGATAACCGGGTCCAGATATCGGTCCAACTCTGTTGCGTATTCGACCTGGGCGCTAAATCCTCCGGATAAAAATTGATGCAGACGGCTCTGCTCACCCAAAAACTGGTATTGATCAAAGAATGCGGAAGCCTGGAGCGAATCAAGCCGGCCCGAAAAATGCAGTTCTGTCCGATCCGGCCGGGGAACTCTCCATTCCAACTCACCGGATGCGGTTCCGCCAAAAAGTTCGGCAGTAGCCTGATCGATATAGATGCGATCGGGGGTGGTTCTTCCGGACCCGGTAACCTGTCGAATCGGAACTCCGAACAGCATGATCGTTTCGATCGTTGCATTAATCTGGCTGTTTAATCGTGGAAGGTGAATCGGAATCGGTTCCACTTCCGCTTCTTCATCCCAGTCGACAAATTCATCCCAGTTGAGAAGTCTGCTGTGCCAGGTTCCCCGGAACTCCGGCAGTTCCGTTTCGTTCGGGCTTTCATTCAGGAAAGCCAGATAGTTGCTCAGCACTCCTTCGAGCGCAAAATCTGAACTGCCGTAATACATGAAAAACTCTTCCAGCCTCATCGACTCCGGTTCAATAAGCAGGCTGCCCCTCATGTCGGTTACCGGGAAGTCCAGTGAATCACCGCTGGCAGATACATCGGAGAGTTCCAGCCTCCCGTTGAGTGCGATATCTCTCGGGTCTCCGGCCGGCCCCACAGCTCGAAAGTTCATTAAAGCATGACCCGACAACTGATCAATCCAGGGCTCAAGCGAGTAGTACGCAGTCAAATCTGCCAAGTTACCGGTCCCGTCTATGGTTACATCAAAGAAAGGAACCTCTTCCATATAGTTGCTGACCCGGCCTCCCATCGATATTCTGTTTTCTCCGCTTCGAAACCGGCCATCCTGAATATCGATCTGTTCGGATGAAGCGGAACCGATGAAACTGATCTCTTCAAGCGGTCTGGCAACTATTTGATGGTTTAGGTATCCATTTTGCAATTCAAACCGGCTGCTTGTAAGAAGGTTTTTCGGATAATCGGTTCTTCCCTGAATATGAGCCTGGGCGGATAGTTTACCCCTGATAGCGAGCGTGTCCTCATCAATCGGGTAAAATCTCGAAAGTGTTCCCAGGTCGATCTCCAGTTCTGCGCGGAGGTCGATGAAAGGGCTGCCGCCAAGCGGTTCGGAGACAAAGCCCTGCAGTGAGAGCCGATTTCCTTCTGCACTCATCGACGCTGAACGGATATCGATTCGCTGCTGATCGCCCCGGAAGTCGGATGTTATCGCTTCGATCGGACGGGGAGCCTCTGTAAATTTCAGAACTCCCTGCTGAATCAAAAAATGACCGCTGACGGCTGCTTCATCCAGGTTTCTTAATTCACCGCTGATTTCGGCATTGAGCGACATCAGGCCGTTAAGTGTCTCAATACCCGCATCAGCAAGAGGGTAGAATAGCCCAACTGATTCCAGATCGACATCGCCTGCCAGATGAAAAAAGAACCTGGCATCCTCATCAAGTGGGCGCTCGATCGTTCCGTTTCCGTCGATACGGTTGCCGGCGGCCGTGGCTGTAAACGGCTCAAGTCTGATCAGTTGATTGTCGGCAGTCAGCGAAAAGTGAATCTCCTCTATCGGTTCAGCCAGATCGGGATTTTTCAGATACCCATCCCTGACTTCTGCGATCAGGTTGAACTCCGGAATCTGCCCTTCGGTGATCTCTCCGGATACCCGTCCCTCCAGGCGAAGCGAACCGCGCGACTCCAGATCCGCCAGCGAAGCTTCATATTCCGGCGGTGCCAGCCGGAGTAGTTCACTGAAATCTTCTGATGCGGACCGGAATGAAAAGTCCAGCGACGGCGTATCGCCGGTCCAGTTTTTAAATGATCCGGACAGTGCGAGTTCCAGTCCCCGGATCGATAGCGAACCCTCCTCGAGCATCAGCTCTTCAAGGCCGAGGTCCAGCGTAGAGATCTGGCTGAGCCGAATTGGCAATCCGGAAATCAGGGTTCGGTCGTCGTTGCGGACAGTAAGTGACCGAAGTTCTGCTTCAACCCGGGTTTCGATCTGTTCTGCATATTGCAGGGAGAGTGTACTTTCCAGGCCTTCAAGGTAAACAGCCCTTCGGTTGGGTTGGTCATTGAAAAAGAGAGATGCCTGACGGATTTCGACGCGGGGGATATTGAGAGTGACTCCATTCTCCTCCGTATCAACCCTCTCGTCGGGCCTGTCGAAGAAAAAATCGAGATTACTACTCCCATCTTCATAAACCCGGTAGTTGACCACCGGCCGGTCGATTTCGAGCCGGCCCACCGAGATATCGCTTCTCAGAAGGGGAAAAATATGGACGGAAGCGATCAGACTCTCAAACTCCGCCACCGGTT
>SLKI01000122.1 GCA_007134695.1 Balneolaceae bacterium | reverse complement strand
TTTCGTACCTGAGGGTTACCCACCAGAGAGACCGAATGTATTGGGGGCGGCTGAGCAGGGTGTTGATCGTCAGGGGTTCTACCTCGTTGTGCAGGGATTGCAGATGAAAATCCCTGACCACACCGATCACCCTGTAGGTTTCGCCCCCCCTGCCGATGGTCTTGCCGAGGGGGTCGGCCCATCCGGCCTTACGCGCAAAAGCCTGGTTGATCAGCACATGCTCCCTGTCGAGGCCGTCTTCGCTGTCGAACCACCGCCCCTGTGCCAGCTCCATCTCCATGGAGGCCAGATAGCGCTGATCTGCCCAGAGACGCTGGGCCATGATGCCGGGCCCTGCGTCTTCGGCCTCGACGCCTTCGGTATAGGTGCTGCCGCCCGGGACAGACGTGCTGATGGTTGTTGCAGCCGTCCATGGCCAGGCCGACATGGCCTGGCTGAACAACCGGGCATCTTCCATGCTGGGGGTGCTTACTGTTAGCAGGTTATTGCTGTTGAACCCCAGGTCGCTGTGCTGCAGATGGCGGATCTGCATCAGGATCACCAGGGTGCAGACGATCAGGGCAATGGAAACCATGAACTGGATCAGGAGCAGGAGGTTTCGCGGCTGAAAGCGGCCCGGCCGGCTCCAGAACTCCCCCTTGAGGATCTTTACGGGCTGGAATGACGCCATATACCAGGCAGGATACATTCCTGCCATCAACCCGAAGAGCCCTGAGAACAGGAAAAAGGCTGCGAACAGCGTCCACCAGGGTGCGGCGGTCAGGCTCAGGCTGCTTCCGAGCAGCCTGTTGAACACCGGGAGCCCCGTTTCGGTGATGATGAGTCCGAGGACAAAACTCAGGCCGGTAATAAAGAGGGTTTCGATGGCGAACTGCTTTTTCAGCCCCGACTTTCCGGCCCCAAGCACCTTGCGCATCCCTACTTCCCTGGCCCGTTTGCCCGCCTTGGCAATGGTCAGGTTCACATAGTTGAACCCTGCAATAAACAAGACAAAGAGGGCCACCATGGTAAATATCCTCACCTTCCCCAGGGTGGCCGTTTCCACCATTTCGTTGCCAAAGGGGCTGCGCAGCCGGATATCGCCAATGGGGTAATAATCAAGCTCGAAATGCACCCCCATGCCTTCAAAACGGTAATTGAGCATCTCGTCGGTGAGCTCCCGGGTTTTCCTGTTCAGGAGCTCCATATCGGTCCCTTCTTCCACCACTACATAGGTAAAGGCGCTCAAATTGGCGTCCCAGTCGTAATAATTGGCCTGGGATACCTCTCTGAGCGTAGAATACGACCTGAGCATGCCGAACTGCAGGTGGCTGTTCGCAGGGCAGTCTCTGGCGATGCCCGTAACGGCGTAAGCCTGTTGTTCGTCGTTGAGGCGGATCAATTTGCCCATGGCGTCTTCGCCGGGGAAAAGCACTTCGGCCAAAGATTCGGTAAGGACCACCGAAAAAGGCTCCTCAAGCGCCCTGTGCGGGTTCCCCCTGAGCAGCTCAAACGCGAATACATCAAAGAAACTGCTTTCGGCATACATGCCGTTTCCTACCCTGATGTAGCTGTCGTCGTGCCATACATGCACCGGTGCATACCAGTGCGACACCCGGGTCATGGCGATCACTTCGGGCAGCCGCTCCAGCAGGTCGGGTCCCTTGGCATGGCTGCTGATGGCCTCTGTCCTGATATCGCCCTGTATGTTTATCCGGATGCCGATGCGGTAGGTGTCGGCGGCCCGGGGATGGAAGCGGTCGAAACTCAGTTCGTGTCCAACATAGAGGAATATCATCAGGCACACAGCCATGGCAGTGGCCAGCCCGAACATATTGATGATGGAAAAGGACAGGTTTCTTGTTACGTGGACATAGCTGGTTTTCAGGTAGTGCAGCAACATGGGTTTCGGTTTATTCGGTTCGGACAACGGTGGCCGGGTCCATACGGGCTGCCTTGTAGCTGTGATAGCTTACGGTAAGCAGGGCGATGATCAGTGCCAGCAGGGCAGGCAGCATGAAGTGCGCCGCCGTTATGGAGATCCGGAATATGAACTCATTGAGCCATTCATTGAGGAAATACCAGCCAAAGGGGACGGATAAAACAATGGCAATGACGACCAGCCAGGAGAACTCTTTGTATAAGAGGCCGAGTATTCCGGATACGGATGATCCGAGGACTTTGCGTACACCGATTTCTTTTTTCCGTTGCTCAACCATAAACGATGACAAGCCGAACAAACCCAGGAAAGAGATGAATATGGTCAGCAGGGCAAACACCCCGAAAATGCGCCCCAGTCTTTCTTCGGCTTCGAACGTATCCTGAAAACCCTGGTCGAGCCAGCTGATCTCGGGGACCCGGGATGGGTCAAATGCACGGACAGCCATCTCCGTCGATGCCATCACTTCTTCTTCCCTGCCTGCTTCATATTCAACGATAATATGTCTGTATGTGGCGGGGGTTTGCGGTATGATGAGCATATGGGGGCCAATGGGATTGGACAGTGACAGAAAATGAAAGTCCTCCACAACGCCCACAACCCGAAACATGGCCTGTGGATTACCCTCCTGGTCAAAGCGCATATGGATCTGCTTGCCAATGGGATCATCATGCCAGCCAAATTGACGCACGGCAGACTCATTCACCAGAATGGCCTGGTAGATATCGGTCCGGCTTTCCCGGTCAAAGTTCCGCCCCTGGATCAATCCGATGCCAAGCTGGTCAATAAACCCAAAGTCCACATAATTCACGGTTATGGTGGTTTCACGCATTTCGCCGTCTATTTCTGCCCTTACGGCGTTTACATTATGCTCCTGGCCTGGGATGGAGAAGGCTTTGGTGGTGCCTTTCACCAAGGGGTTTTGCCTCAGGGTATGCTCCAGGGTTTCAATATTGGCCCTGTTATCGGTCCCGGTCACGCCCACCACCAGCCTGTTTGTCTGGTCAAATCCCAGCTGCATGTTTTGCAAATGCCTGAGCTGTCCCTGAACAGTCAGGGTGGCTGTAACGAGCAATATGGAGATGGTGAACTGGAAAACGACCAGGCCCTTTCGCAACAGGGCCGAGGTTTTCTGGTTGTGCACAAAGCCCTTGACGATCAGCGAGGGATTCATCCTGCTCATCACCAGGGCGGGGTATATCCCGGCAGCCAGTCCGGTAATGAGCGTAATGCCCAGTACCTGGGCCCATACCCCCCGTTCAAAAAGCCCGGCCAGTGAAAAAGCGTTCCCGGTAAACTGGTTGAACAGGGGCATAAGCAGTTCGGCGGCCAGCACCGAAATGAGCAGGGCGATCAGGGCGGTTACCACGGATTCCGACAGGAACTGCGTGGTCAGTTGTTTGCGGTTGGCACCGCTTACCTTTCTGACCCCGATCTCCCTGGCGCGTTTGGCCGCCCTTGCCGTGGTCAGGTTGGTGTAATTGATGGCTGCGATCACGACCAGGAACAAAGAAACGACGAAGAGTATCCAGATCATCGCTCTGTTGCCCGTTTCCGGAGCCATCATTCGTTCCGTGAAATGGGTGTCCCGCAATGGGGTGCCCGTATATTCGGCTCTGGCGCCGAATGTTTCACCCAGGGGGTTGACGTATTTCTCCAGAAATCCTGGCATAAGCGCCGTGATGTCTTCCATGTCCTGTCCCGGGTGCAACCTGATGTAGGTGTAGGTCTCATTGATGTTCCAGAAAAGTTCCGGATCCATGGAAAACACCCGGTCGGCACTGGCTGAAGCCATGGATATCAATGCGTTGTACTTCAGGTGGCTGTTTGACGGCAGGTCTTCGATCACTGCCGTGATCAGGTAGTTGCTTCCTTCGATCCGGAGGTTGCGGCCAACAGGATTTTCCTGCCCGAAATATTTCTCGCTCAGGGATCGGGTCAGCACGAGGGTATTGGGTTCGGATAAGGCTCCCCTGGCCTGACCGTGGATAAAGCGATGGGTGAATACGTCAAAAACGGTGGAGTCGGCCAGGAATATGCCTTCTTCGAAAAAGGTATCTTCGTGGATGCTGACCTGGGCTTGTTCGTGTTGTTTAAAAAAACGGGCATAGGTCATGACCTGCGCAAACTCGTCCTGCATGGCCATGGCCAGCGGAAAAGGCGTGATGGCCATCTCATAGATTGTTCCCGCCATGTGGTAGGTACCCTCCATCCGGTATATGTCCCTGTGGTGCTCATGGTGGGTGTCGTACGAGAGTTCGTGGTTGAGGTAGATCGTGATCAGTATGGCGCCTGTAATCCCGGTGGCCAGGCAGAAAATGCTGATGATGGAGTAGAGCAGGGATCGTTTGATGTAGCGCAAGGCGCTGACCAGGTAATTCCTGAGCATGTTTTGTGCGTTTTGGTCGTTTTAAACAGGGTGCGGCACCTGGAAGGTATTCCCGG
>SLKI01000100.1 GCA_007134695.1 Balneolaceae bacterium | reverse complement strand
TTTCAGCAGAAACGGAAAAACCTCTGGAAGGTTCAGCCCCATTTCCGGAAGGATCAGATTTCGGTCGGAATTATGGGTTTGGGGTCGATCGGCAGGGAAGTAGCTGCTGCAATGGCTGCCGACGGCTGGAATGTGAACGGCTGGGCACGGACACACAAAGAGATCGATCAGATTACCACCTATGCAGGTAACGAGGAACTTGAAAATTTTCTCCGGCAGACAAATATCGCCATATCCCTGCTTCCGCTGACACTGGCAACAGAAGGTATTCTCGACCTGGACCTGTTTAAAAAATTGAAAAGTCCCGCCTGGCTGATCAATGTTGGCAGGGGCGAGCAGCTTGTAGAGGAAGATCTGGTCTATGCGCTGGACACCGGATTACTGGACGGAGCTGTGCTGGATGTTTTTGAGAAGGAACCGCTGCCCGATCACCACCCTTTCTGGAATCGAACGGGCATTGTGATCACCCCGCATGTTGCCGCATTGACCGAACCGGAAGAGCTGGCCGTTGAACTATTGGAAAATTATAAAAGGATGACCTCCGATATACCGTTGAAAAACCGGGTGGACCGCTCCCGCGAGTATTAATCAATTCCAAAAAACAACCCGATGAATAGCCGGAGTAGCCATAAAGCAAGAGTAGCAGTCTGGAGCTTTATATTGGTATTCGGAATTATCACTGCAGGTTGTCTCGGGCCTGTTGAAGAACTCTACCCGGAAGATGAGGCGGAACGCCCGGTAACGATCTATCTGGTTCGACACGGCTGGCACGTCGGCCTGGTCCTTCAGAGTGAATATATTCTGGATCATCTGCCCGCCCATGAAAAGATTCCCGAAAGCCGCTTTTTGAAGTTCGGCTGGGGCGACAAGCATTACTACCCGGACCCTGATCCAGGGTTTGGCCGCTTGCTGAGTGCAGCCCTGCTGCCGACGCAGAGTGTTGTTCATATTGTCGGGTTCGATCTTCCTGTCGAAAGATACTTTACGGCGAGCGATATCATACAGGTTCAAATCTCGGTTGCCGGTATGGATGAGCTGGCAAACTTTATTACAGATCGTTTTCGGCTCAATGAAGAGGGAGAACTGCTGTATGTTACCGACGGCCGCTACAACCAATCCTCATTTTTTCTTGCAAACGGCTTTTACTATATACCCAAAACATCCAATACATGGACAGCTCGGGCTCTGAGGCGTGCAGGATGCCCGATCACCCCCTTTTTTGCAGTTACCTCGGGCAACCTGGTCCGTCAGACCAAGTCATTCGGTGTGGTTGTCCAGGAGAGGCGATAATTGTTGCGATGTGTGAAGGAATAGGATCGAATTGATCAACTTGACAAAAAAAAGTTCAAATGGTCACATTCACGTCTCACTTCCTTTTATCCGAGCGTCACATCCAGCACCATCATCACACAAAATCCGATAACGGTTCCAAGTGTTGCGATATCAGTATTACCATGTCGCTGGGAGGTCGGGATCAGCTCTTCGATCACCACAAAGATCATCGCACCGGCTGCGAAACCGAGTGCATAGGGTAGAATCGGCTGTATCAGAATCACCGCCATCGCACCGATGACGGCAGATGGAGGATTGACGATCCCCGACAGCTGACCATAATTGAAACTGAGCAGCCTGGAAACCCCTTCGCCTCGAAGCGGCATCGAAACCGCCATTCCTTCGGGAAGATTTTGCAGGCTGATGCCGATCGCCAGAGCAATTGCTCCCATCACCGTCGCTGTACCGGTCGGATCGATTCCGGAAGCTGCAGCACCGAAAAGTACTCCGACTGCCAGCCCCTCCGGTATGTTATGAAGCGTGATCGCCATCACCAGGAGTGTTGCCCTTCGCCAGGTGGTCTTGACCCCTTCGGCTGCATCTTTTGGCATCCCGAGGTGAAGGTGAGGAACATAGGCATCTGCGATCCGGATAGCGAGGGCGCCCAAAACAAAACCGATCGTCGCCGGAAACCATTTGATCAGCCCAAGCTGTTCGGACATCTCCATGGAGGGCTCGATCAGAGACCAGATGCTCGCTGCGATCATCACACCGGCTGCAAAACCGAGCATACTGTCGAGCAGCTTTCGGCTCACATTGCGGTTCAGAAAAACCACCGCGGCCCCGATCGAAGTTGTAATCCAGCACCAGGTTCCCGCGATCAATGCCTGATGAACCGGGCCCAACCCCAGAAACCACTCTTTCAACGCTTCAAATTCCATCCCTGTCCTCTTGTTGTTATTTATTTTGTAAGCACAAAAAGTACAAATTACTCCAAACTTTGAAAAATTTTTAGTGTTAGCTAAACTTTTATGAGGCGAGGTTGGAGAATGAGTTTGCCCTTAAAAAGTCCTATCTTTCCATGATTTCAATGACATGAAATTTTCAGACCGCTCAGCACCTTTTTATCGAGACAGAAAACCGTAATTCATTTACAGTCAGATCCACACGCTTTATGAAAATCAATTTTAAGAAAGAGGCATTTTCCAGTCGTCATATCGGGCCGGATGCAGAACAAATTAAAGAGATGCTGGATGTTGTCGGGTCCGATCATCTCGACAAGCTGATGGATGAATCGATTCCGGCCAATATTCGGCTGGACAAACCGCTTCAGCTGCCCGAACCGTTAAGTGAAACAGATTACCTGAAAGATATTCGAAAAACAGCCGGGCAAAACAGGGTTTACAGCTCCTTCATCGGTATGGGTTATTACGAAACGGTGATGCCGAACGTGATCCTGCGTAATGTTTTGGAAAATCCGGGCTGGTACACATCGTATACCCCATATCAGGCAGAAATATCACAGGGCAGACTGGAGGCACTGATCAACTATCAAACGATGGTCTGCGACCTGACGGGAATGGAGATCGCCAACGCTTCACTGCTCGACGAAGCAACGGCAGCGGCCGAGGCGATGGCGATGATGTTTGACTTGCGCAAGGGAGCGAAAAAGAAGAACGCTTTCAAGTTTTTTATTTCCGATCTGTGCCACCCGCAAACGGTTGCCGTATTGACCAGCAGGGCAGAACCGCTCGGGATCGAGCTGGTGACCGGCGATCACACATTGGTAGATCTGACCGACCCGGATCTTTTTGGCCTGCTGCTTCAATACCCGGGAACTGACGGATCGTTACATGACTATTCGGCGCTGATCGAGGCGGCACACGAGAACGGTATAACTGTAGCTGTTTCGGCCGACCTGCTGAGCCTGGCCATTCTCCGTTCACCTGGAAGCATGGGGGCAGATGTGGTCGTCGGATCATCGCAAAGATTTGGCGTCCCGATGGGGTACGGCGGACCGCACGCCGCCTACTTTGCGACCCGGGAAAAGCATAAACGTCGTGTGCCGGGACGTATCATCGGTGTAACTCAGGATGCCGAAGGCAACCCCGCCTACCGAATGGCTCTTCAGACGCGTGAACAGCATATCCGGCGTGAGAAAGCGACCTCCAACATCTGTACGGCCCAGGTTCTGCTCGCTGTGATTGCCGGGTTCTACGGGGTCTACCATGGCCCGGAGGGGTTGAAGAAGATCGCAGCCAAAATCCACGGACTGGCGAAACTGGCCGCCCAGGGCCTTGCTAAACTGGGCATGGAACCGAAGAATCGGCTTTTCTTCGATACGCTCACCATCGAGCTGGATGATCCAGAGCGTTTGAGAGAGATCGCTTTACA
This sequence comes from Balneolaceae bacterium, assembly GCA_007134695.1. Lineage (GTDB taxonomy): Bacteria > Bacteroidota > Rhodothermia > Balneolales > Balneolaceae > SLK101. The sequence continues at coordinate 700 of SLKI01000100.1, read as the reverse complement.
GCGCCAGGTGAATGTAAGGGTTGGAGACGGAGAGGTTGGGGTGGCTTTTGACGAGGCAAAAGACCTGGATGACGTTTCACTGATTCTCGACATCTTTGCCGAGTATGCCGGTAAAAAGAATAGCTTTGATCCGGAGTCAAAGTCCGAATCGATTGAGCTTGAACTTCCAGAGGAGCTGCAACGTGAAAGCAGCTACATGGATCATCCGGTGTTCAACTCATTCCATTCCGAGCACGAGATGCTTCGATATCTGAAATCGCTCGAGAACAGAGATCTTGATCTGACCCACTCCATGATCTCACTGGGATCCTGTACGATGAAGCTGAATGCTACAGCGGAGATGATTCCCCTATCCTGGCCCGAGTTTGCCAAGTTGCACCCCTTTGCTCCGTCCGATCAGGCAAAAGGATATCGCAAACTGTTTGATGAACTCGAAGCCTGGCTGGCCGAGCTTACCGGTTACAGCGGTGTCTCTCTTCAGCCGAACTCCGGTGCACAGGGCGAATTTGCAGGTTTGATGGTTATACGTGCATGGCACCGCGACCGCGGAGACGACCAGCGCGATATCTGTATCGTCCCCTCCTCCGCACACGGTACCAATCCTGCAAGCGCCGTGATGGCTGGGCTGAAGGTTGTGGTGACCAAATGTGATGAGAATGGCAATATCGACCTGGACGATCTTCGTGAAAAAGCTGAAGAG
>SLKI01000105.1 GCA_007134695.1 Balneolaceae bacterium | reverse complement strand
GGCTGCGAAGGGATCGATGTGGAACACGGCCGCTCGATTCTGATCGCCGATGATGCGGAAGCCTTTGCCGGGGAGGTTGTCCGGCTGATCCGGGAGAGGAAGCTTCGCGAACAGCTTGTCCGAGAGGGCTATGAACGGGTAACCAACCGATACGACTGGAATGTAATCGGAGATACCCTGCTCGATATCTATGAATCGATCCGGCCGAGGCGCCAGAAAAAACAGAAACAGGAAGCTGTGAAATAATTCAACAGCCGGAGTGTAAAAAAAATGATCAGAGGTGTAAGTGAGAGCCCTGAGTGGTTCTTTTAACCTTACTCTTCGTTCAACAGGGGGCAGTTTTTCGATCACCGGCAGCTTTGGCACATTTCTTGTCATTCATGGAATCAGTCAATGTTAATTTGATCCAGTTTACATGGGTGATGCAATCCGAATCAGAGAGAGAGATTCAAGGGAGGTTTTCCCGATCGGCAGGAATGGAATAGCCGATGCGGACACTTCGAACCACGTGTTCAAACCAACAGCCGAAAGCAAATTGTGGCGGCGAGTATCAGGTTTGAAAGTGTTGATGTATCACCGAATTACAGAAGAGAGAGAACTTGCAGAGAGGTCCGAATTCTGTGTCCACAAAGAGGAGTTCTGCAAGCAACTCGAACTTTTGATGCAGCACGGCTATACCCCGATTACTTTTAACGACTACGAATTGTACAACCGGGGTGAGATTCAATTACCCCAAAAACCGGTCATTTTAACGTTCGATGACGGATACCTCGACACATTTCATATAGCCTATCCGCTCTTGCTGGAATTCGGAATGAGAGCCGTCATTTTTGTGCTGGGGAATCGTGATCACAAAACCAATCACTGGGATGAACACCATCCCGACATTCCCGTTGCATTTTTAATGGAGGAGAGTCATATCACCGAACTTCATAATCGGGATTTTGAAATCGGAGCTCATTCCATGAATCATGTGAACCTCGCGATGGTTTCCGAACGAGAAGCCTATAAAGAAATCAGTATGGGGAAAGAACGGTTAGAAGATCTGCTGGGCACCTCGGTCAACTCTTTTTCCTATCCCTATGGATCCGTTAATCCAGTTGTGAAAAGTTTGGTTGCGCAGTCCGGCTTCGATTTTGCCTGCAGTGTTTTTACAGGTCCGCCAAAAACTGGAGATGATAGATTTGAAATTCGGCGGATGACCATTCATGGAAAAATGGGTCTCTCAGAATTCCTGTTACGACTTAAAACTCCCATTGAGTACCTGGACTGGTTCCGCTGGAAGTTCTCCCGAAATGAAAACGGCAGAAGAGCTGGACAACGGGATTTCTGTACGCCACAATCTGATCAAAAAGAGTAGAGGTATATCCCGGGAGTGAAAATGAAATCAGGTGTGAATTATGAAACTGATCGATGAATATCGAATGACTGACGGCGATGAAGACCTGGTTGAACTCCCGGAGAGTTCTGCCTCCGATCTTCATCAGCCTATTAGTTGTGAACTGGTAAATGACAAGGCAGGACTTGAATCTGTTATCAGGGAGTGGGGGGAATTGGCAGAAAAATGCGGATTCGAATCAACAACCCCGAACCTTCCTGCTTCTGCTAACCACCAATTTAGCGATCCCGGGTCAGAACTCTACATTTTGATCTTCAAATCACTTCACAGAGTCGTCGGTATCGCTCCATTTGTATTGGAAAAGACGCCCCTGTTTTTTACAACTCCGTTCAACAGGCTTCAGCTTGCCGGAGGAGTAGAGTTGAATGGAATCCACCGATGTGATACAGTGAGGATCGATCTTGCGGTAGAGCCCGGGTTTGAATCGAAGGTCTCCGAACTGATGATACTCTATCTCGAGAAAGCCGGGCAGTGGCTCCATCAAATCGACTTCACAGGTATTTCCGAACAGGGATTTCTAATGCAAAGAATACTGCCGGAAATTAAAAAACGGGGTTGGTCCTTTAAAATACGCCCTGATCTGCATGAACCGGACCTTTGGAACTTGTCGATGCCCGATCCTGAAGACCGAAAAAGTGCAATTTACGTCTGGCACCGGTTTCGGGTTCGAATGAACAGGAGCGGTCGGGGTAAAGAGAACGTAGTTCATGGCGGCAACCCGGCTCAGACGGTGCGAGAATCGAATTTGATAACAGGAGAACAGGGTTGAAGGAATGCTAATACAGAGATTACACAGCCGAATCCAGCCTTGGGCAGAGCGAAGGAATCACCCGCTGCTTAACAGAATCAGTGCCAGCCTTGAACGGGATCGCAACCTGCCGGCAAGTCAGGTTTTTCGCAAAACCCGAATCTACCTGAAGTCCTTGCTGGCCGCTCCCTTCTATCTGCGAAAGTGTGACCGTGTAGGTAAAAGAGTCAGGACTCAAAAAAAACCCTATATCGAAAACTCTGGCAGGATCGAGATCGGCGATGATGTCAATATCAACTCCAGGAATGTTCAGACCGACCTGGTAACCGGGCCGAATGGCATTATTGAGATCGGAAATGAAGTCAGTATCAATTTCGGGGTCTCGATAGTTGCAGAGGAGAAGGTTTCCATCGGAGATCGCACCCGGATTGCACCCTACACCTTTATATACGATTCCGATCGACACGTTCCCGGATCTCGATTCAGCTGGGCACAAGGAGATCCGGTGATCATTGAACCCGAAGTCTGGCTTGCAACGCGTGTAATTATTCTGAAGGGTTCACTGATCGGCAGGGGTTCGATCATCGCTTCCGGGAGTGTTGTATCCGGGGTTATCCCGCCTTATGTCGTAGCGGCCGGTGCCCCGGCACGTGTGATCCGCCACCTCGAACCGCCCGAAAATGAATTCAAAATGGAAGGCTGGCCCCGGTCAACAAAGGAACCGATCTGTGCCGGGTCAACTTACCAGCGTGTAATATCTGTCTTTGGCAGGGTGATACCTCATCTGAATATCGATTCTCTAAATCTGTCGATCTCGCCGACCGCGGTTGAAGGATGGGACTCGATAACCCATCTGCAACTCATCGATGAACTGGAAAAAGAGTTTCGGATTCGATTCAAGAACAGGGATCTGGCAAGACTCTCGAACCCCGAAAAGATTTGTCGCGTGATTCAGGTATATCTGGACAGGTATGCGAATGGCGTACGGGACAATACCGAGCAGGATAATCTTCCGAATGAATTGAACAACAATCTGATCAGCTGACAGATGAAAGTAGAATTTTATATCCGAATCAAGATGCTTGTACTCTTTTCCGGAATGCTGGCCGGAATGGCTGCTTGCTTAGAGAGGCAGTCCGAATCCGGGAATAGCCAGATTGCCGTCAATCTGACGGGTTATCTGCCCGAACAACCCAAAATCGCCGTCACACCGGCCGAACTGGAACCAGACGATCTCTTCCAGTTGATAGATGCGGAAACATTGCAACCGCTATTTGAAGCAAGAGTCCAAACGTCTGGTGATAGTTCGGATCTGTTGACAGGGCAGAAGGTCCACATACTAGATTTTAGTGAATTTCAGGCTCCCGGTCTCTATCGCCTCCGCCTCCCCGGTACCGGAGATCTTTCGTCCCCTTTCCGAATAGGCCATTCGGTCTATAACGAACCTTTCAGGTTATCTCTTGAGAGTTTCTACTTTCAGCGGTGCGGAACAGAGGTGGGGGGAGGTACCGCGTGGAGCCACCCGGGCTGCCATCTGGATGATGCCCCGCTATTTGAGAATCCGGAAAGAAAGAGAGATGTAACAGGCGGGTGGCACGATGCAGGAGATTATGCCAAGTTTGTCGTGACAACGGTTGTCAGTGCTGCCTATATGCTCTATTTACGAGAACTAAGAGGTGATTTGGCAATTCATTCTTTTATTGGCAACCCCGATTACGACAGACAACCTCGGACAGACCTGTTATCCGAAGTACAATGGGGGCTGGAGTGGCTGCTCAAAATGCAAAACGAGCATGGCGGTGTTCATTTTAAAGTATCCGAGAAGAGGTGGAGTGGAGAGTACCTTCCGCATCAGGATCCTGATGACAGGTATCTGTTTGAGGTTTCTACGACTGCCACAGCCGGATTTTCGGCGGTTACAGCAATTGCAGCACGCCATTTCCGGAAGGCTGACCCGGAGTTTGCAAAACGGCTGGAGAGAGCTTCGATCCGTGCCTGGCAATTTTTATTGGCTCATCCTGAGATTCTGCCGGAAGGTGGTTTCACCAATCCGCCGGGGGTAGAGGGCGGGGAGTTTGCCGACTCACGCGATCTGGATGAACGGCTTTGGGCGGTTGTCGAACTCTATCGGCTTACAGGTTCTGACGAGTATCACGACTGGTTTAAAGCCCATTTTCAGCACCCGGACGGATTAAGGCCGGCTCCGATCAGCTGGCAAGAGGTGGACGGCTTTGCTGTTTACAGCTATTTGCAACTATCTGCAGAGAATCAGCACCCGGAAGTTAAGCGATATCTCGCTGCCGGTTTAATAAATCTGGCCGAACAATTGGTCGACAAAGTCCATTCCAACGGCTACCGAATTTCCCTATCCGCAGAGGAATTTTACTGGGGTTCCAACAGTATTGCTCTTGGCTATGGGTTTTTACTGCTTCAGGCTTATGAATGGAGCGGGCGAGAGGAGTTCAGATGGGCGGCTCTCGATCAGTTGCACTATATCGCCGGGAGAAACCCGTTTCGAATTTCATGGGTTACCGGTGTCGGATCCCGATCTGTTTCGCAGCCGTATCACCAATTTTCAATGGAGCTCGATCATAGAGAACCGGTGCCGGGAATGGTAGTTGGCGGCCCCAACTTTTACAGTCGGCTTGAAGGGGGGAGGCAGGTGTACTATCCGGCAAAAGCGTGGGAGGATCGCAATGAAAATTATCGGGTTAATGAGCCTGCTATCAACTATACCGCCCCATACCTCTTTTTATCGGGGTATTTCTCCGATTTCGAATCAGAAGAGAGTGCTATGAATTATATAGCTCCCGTGATTCTACAGCACATTTACAAGAACCCTTATCAGCAACAGGATGATTGAACTTATTCAATTGATCATAATGATTCCTCTCGGCTTCATGTCACTTTATCTGGTGCTCTTAAGTATTCTGGCTTTCGGGCACCGAAATAAAGTGCTTTCTTCTGCACGATCCGTGAGGAAATTCGCCATCGTTATACCGGCTCATAACGAAGCCGATTGCATCGGGTGTACACTGGCCCAGCTATCCACCCTCGATTACCCGGACCACCTCTACGACCTCATTGTCATTGCCGATAACTGTTCAGATCCTACGGCTCGTATTGCAAAAGAACGGGGCGCCATCGTATGGGCCCGGACAGATCAGTCAAAAAAAGGGAAAGGTTATGCACTTCGATGGGCATTTGACCGGATATTGTTACAGTCGGAATTTACTGAAAAACCGTATGATTCCGTGGTGGTCCTGGATGCAGACAGTCATGTGGAGCCGAATATACTCCAGGTTTTTAACCGTTACAGAGAATCTGGAGCAGAGGTTATTCAGGGATTTCTGGGAGTCCCCCCAAACCCCGATTCATGGACGACGGAATCGATCCGAATCGGGTTGACACTCTATAACTATATCCGTCCGCTCGGTCGAAAACGCCTCGGGTTGCCATCGGGGCTTCGCGGAAATGGAATGTGTTTTTCAATTCATACACTTCGTCAAGTCCCCTGGAATGCTTTTGGACAGACGGAGGATCTGGAATATGGGCTGGAATTGCTCTTAAAGGGTGTTGATGTGACATTCGCACCGGAAACGATCGGCTATAATCGGATTCCGGAACGGGCCGAAACTGCCGAAAGCCAGAGAGAACGTTGGGAGATGGGACGCATTCCGGTATTGAGACAATATGCCGGCAAACTGGCAATTGCTTCAGTGAGAGATCGCTCTCTTCGTATCGCAGATGCCCTGATCGACCTGGTAACTCCGCCACTGGTAACAACGGTGCTGTTTATGCTGATGATGGCCTCGCTTAACGCCATGCTCTGGTGGTCAGGTGTTACCGACTCCGGATTATTTACAGGGTTATGGCTGTTACTGGCGCTGTCGGGTAGTTTACATGCATTGATTGGCCTTGCTGCAGCTGGGGTCGACAGGAGAACCTATAGTTCACTGCTTCATGTACCCAAGTATGCGATCTGGAAGCTGCTGCTCTATTTGAAAATTATGTTTGTAAAGGGCCGGACGACCAGCTGGGTGAGAACGGCCCGTGAGTAAAGTGAAGGGCTAAAAAAATGTATTGAAATCAAGTTTTGAAAACCAGAGAATTATGAAATACCAATTACTACAAGAGGGTTTAACCATTCAGGCCGAAAAAAGACCGGAGTCCCGTGCAATTGTAACGGGCAGCAGAAGCCTGACTTACGCCGAGCTTGAAATTCAGAGCAACCGGCTGGCCCACATTCTCAAGGATCGCAAATGCCGGAAGGGAGACAGAGTCTGCCTTTTGATGCCGAAATGTCCCGAAGCGATAGTTGCAATCTTTGGAATTCTGAAGGCAGACTGCATCTACGTACCCCTGGATCCGGGCGGTCCGGTAAAACGCAGTGCAAAAATGGTGAAAAAATGCGGGGCTACAATGATCCTGGCTGCCGGGCCGGTCGAACAGAAACTCGACCGGCTCCTCCGTGATGAGAGTCTGAAACCGGGCCTGTCGGCCGGCTGGATCGACAGAAATCGGTCTTATCCGTCCTTCCCCTATCGCTCGGCTTTCATGCCGGAGGAGATACCATTCTACCCGGATACCCCTCCGGACTATCAGGTGCGACCGGAAGACCCGGCTCATATCCTCTTTACATCCGGATCGACCGGTGAGCCGAAAGGTGTTGTCAATACCCACTCAAACGATCTTCACTTTATCGACTGGGCGACCGGGTATTTCGATATTAATTCATCCGACCGGCTTTCTTGTCATCCTCCATTACATTTCGATATGTCGAGTATGGATATCTATTCTTCGATTTTTACTGGTGCCGAACTTCATATGGTACCGTCCAAGTTCAATGTATATCCCAAATTTATCGCAGAATTTATAAGAAATCGCCGATTGACTCAGTGGTTTTCGGTCCCCTCGGTTCTGACGTTATTGGCAAATACGGATGAGGTTGGTCAATCGGATTTTCCAGATCTCAGACGGATGATCTGGTGCGGTGAAGTATTACCGACCGCCACATTGATCTATCTGATGAAGCGCCTTCCGCATGCCGATTTCACAAATCTGTATGGGCCGACAGAGACGACAATTGCCAGCAGTTACTATACGGTTGAGAAATGTCCTGAAGAGGAAACCGAAGAGATCCCGATAGGCCGTCCGTGCAAGGGAGAAGAGCTCTATGTGCTGGATGAAAAGATGAGGCCGGTCGCATCGGGAGAGACAGGCCACCTATACATTTCGGGACGAGGTGTGAGCCGTGGGTACTGGAATGATCCGGGAAAGACGAAGCAAGCGTTTTTCCCCAATCCTTTTTCAGACAACCCGGAAGATTTGATCTATAAAACCGGTGATCTGGCCGAAAATGGTCCGGATCGGCTTTTCCGGTTTCGCGGACGTGAAGATCGACAAATAAAACACAGAGGATATCGAATTGAATTGGGAGAAATCGAAAATGCACTTCACAATCTGCAACTCGCTCTGGAATGTGCTGTGGTTGCAATACCGGATGAACTGTTCGGACACAAAATTGGGTGTGCATGGGTTTCGGCTGACGGGAAGATGGTAGACGAGAGGTCACTCAGGCAGAAACTTTCAGAACTGATGCCCTCCTATATGGTGCCGACGCTATGGCAGGAATATGTATCACTACCCAGAAACAAGAATGGAAAAATAGACCGAAATCAAATCAAAACAACATTCGAGAATTATGAAAATAAAACCACTGCAAACCAATGAGGAGATCAAACTTGCCGCTTCCTGGCTGTCTAAGAAAGAAAACTATCAATGGCTGGATTTTGGAAACGGCGTGCAGAAAGTGGAAGCATCAACACTAAAGCTGATGACCCAGAAGAAATCACACAGCCTCTGGCTTTATACCGGCGATGAGTCGGATGAACCGATCGGGCTGGTAGGCATGAGCGATATCAACCCGGTCTTTAAAACGACGATCGGCTGGTGCATGCTTGGCAACAAGATGGCTGCCCGAAAAGATTATACCCGCAGAGCTTGCGGAAAGTTGATTCGGATCGCTTTTGAGGAGATGAATTTCAACTCGATTTTCGCCTGGACCCTTGAGAATAATGTGGGTGGAAGAAGAGTCCTGGAAGGTAACAATTTCCGATTTATCGGCCGATTTCGGAAGTGTCACATTATCGATGGCAAACCCTACGACAGGTTGCTCTACGACCTGACCAAATCTGATTACCTAATGGAGAAATCAAATCATGAACGAACAACTGAAAAACGAACTGCTGGTACTGTTTGACTCGGAACTGGAGCTCGAAGTTCCATCGGTTAAACTCGATTTGATGGAGTCCGGTTATCTGGATTCTCTCAACTTTGTCCACCTTACGGCACTTATTGAGGAGAAGTATGGAATCAGAATCGAAGTGGAAGATCTGGAAATCAGTTACTTCCAAAGTATCGAGAATATTGCCGAATTCATCTCCAGCCGGACTGCCGGATCATCCCGCCCCGGACATCTGTCTGCCAGGGCTTCAGAAATAAAAATGAATAACCGGTGATCTCCATGAAGCTGACATTTATCGAAGATCAATGCTATCGAGAGTTCCTTCCGGCAGCAAACAACCGGCCCGTTTTCGGGCTTCGATGCGGTTGTTTTACACTCGAAGAACGCATGTTGAAATTGCTAGGGTCGGAGTTGGATAAAGTATACTATGTCATGAGGCCGCAGCTGGAAGCCGATTGGAATACTCAGAGGTTTCATTCGGAGAAAATCAGGGCCCTGTTTACCCTGCCGGAGGAGGGTAATGTTTTACTTGTCAACGGAAGGGCTCTTCTGTCGGCTTCATCGATTCGCGAAATGCGAGAAAAAGCTGCCCGGAGGAAGCCATATATCTGGAGAGATGGTGAACAATGGGTCTCTGTATATCTCCCCGACCACCCTGTACCTTTTACGGAAAATGAGTTGCGAGGCGGCTCGTTCGATTTGGGAAATCTTCCGTTGCCAAGTCTCTCATTTAAAAGTCCGTTGATCGTCAATAGCTGGCCGGAGCTTGTCAATAACCATTCCAGGATGATCCGGGAAGATTTCGGCTTCATCAGTAAAAGGCTAAGGAGATTACCGGTACCGCCACTTCCGGATAATGTTGCGGTACTGAATCGCCGGAATCTGGTGATCGGTAAATTTGTAGAGATCGATCCATTTGTCACTATCGATTGCAGAGAGGGCCCGGTTATTATCGGAGATCATGTACGAATTGAACCGGGAGTGTTAATCAAGGGGCCGATGTTCATCGAAGACAACCGTTTGATTAAGGCCAACTCCGTATTGCATGAGAGATCTTCTTCCGAAGTTTCCAGAGAGATTTTGCCGATATCCGGCTATGTCGACAACCCTTCGAACAGTACAGGCTAGAGTGAACTATCCATGAAAACCAAATTTAAACGACAGAATAGGGAAACCAGAATCGTTTCGGACGAACACTCTTTTTTCGAATTGGCCCGAGAATGGGATGCACTTGCTGATGAAGCTGAAGTTCCCGTCCATTGCCGGTTCGACTGGCTTTACTGCTGGTGGGAACATTTTGGCCGTCATCCTAAACGTTCACTCTGTATTGTTGCGATCAGCCGGCAGGGTTCTCTTGTCGGAATAGCGCCATTCTATCTGGGCAGGTCGAAGCTGGGGAGAGTCGAACTGGAGACAAGACTCAACCTGATGGGATGCGGAACCGACAGAAATGAGCTGTTGGGATTTTTAAATGACTATGGATACAGTGATTTTCTGGATATAATCGCTCACCCCGATCATCAGGAGTATGTTGCCGGTGAGATAGCAGACCTTTTACAGCGCAATGTGTTCGATGCGGACTATGTTATCCTGCAGCATGTTCATGAGGATAGTTTTGTGGTCAGACACCTCTTGCCTGCCGTTGAAAAGCGCAACTTGAGCTATCATCAGAAAGAGATCGACGAATGTCCATATATATCGCTTCCGGGTACGATGAGTGAGTATATTGAACAGACGGGCCCCAGTTCGAGACGAAGGCGCCTTAAAAAAAACCTCGAAGCTGCAGGAAAAAAATATACAGTACGAAAAATACCATCCGAGGTTGAATTACCCGTGTCCGGCCCGGCGGATACGCCACCTCGAAACGGAACAGATCATGGGACCGAAGAGGAGTTGATGAATGGATTGAACCAGGTGATACGGATGCACCAGGGGCGCTGGAACAGCATAGGGTATCCTGGTGCTTTTTATGATTGCAGGCATATTCACTTTGTCGAAGATGTCAGCCGAAGGTTATATGATAAAGGGTGGCTCCGGATAGGGTTGGCAGAAGATCAACAAGGGTGCAGTGCAGTACGGATGGCGATCCATGATGGTAAATCGACATATGACTGGCTCTCTGGATTTGATGATGCCTATCCATCGGCTCGTCATCGGCCGGGACTGGGATTGCTGGCCCGGATGATTGAAGATGCCATTCAGCAGAACTCATCAACGGTAGAGCTGATGCGGGGAGCGGAACGATACAAATTTGATTTTGCATCGGAGTCTCGTAAAAATCGGCGGATTACCATACCGCTTGGTCCGCGTCCCGGGCTTTTGCAAAAAGCATCATTCAGGTTTTTACACCTGTTTGCAAAACTTTATTACCGGATCGTCCGGGAGGGAAAGCTGTTGGACGTTCAATTCAAAGAGAGGGGTGTTGTCAAGATGTGGTACTCCTATGGAAAGTTCCGACTTGGTGCAATAACCAATAGAAACGGATCATGAGTAAAATCCGTCCATTTACCGAGAAGGACGCTCCGGTGGTTGCGGAGATGATCGCCGACTCATTCGAGTTTGCGGAAGAGCTTGATTCCATTTTTATAGCCAAGGCCCTGGAAGAGGTGGTTTTTCAAAATCCATGGGCCGATGAGTCTATGCCGTCCCTTGTCTATGAACATACCGATGGGACTGTCAGGGGATTTATGGGAGTCAGTCCGCGAACGATGGAGTTTAAGGGGGAGCAGATTCGGGTGGGAATACTTCACAATTTTGTCGTTGAGCCCGGGATACATGCTGCAATTGCCGGCACGAAGCTGATCAGATCGATGTTTGACGGCCCGCAGGATCTGGTGATCAGCGGCTCATCCGGAGATGCATCCAAATTTTTTACAAAAAAAACCGGTGGGGTGACCGGCTATCTGTACAGTTTCGGCTGGAAATTACAGATTCGACCTCTTCAAAGCGGTTTAAACTATTTGGGGTCGCGATGGAAAACTTCGGGTTTACCCCGGATATTAAAACCTGCGGCAAAAACCGGTGATCTGCTGATTAGAAATTTGATAGGATTTCCTGTCCGTCCCCGCCGTCCTTCCGGCCGAATGTTTCAACTCACTGCCGGAGAAGTTGTAAAATATCAGAGAGAATTTTCCAAAGATCGTCTGCTGAAACCGGATTATACCCCTGAAACCTTCAAATGGGTGATCGATACAGCTGGTAAAGCAAGACAGCTTGGAGAGATTCAGATGATCGGTGTATCAAATGAGCGTGGCAACTTTGCCGGGTGGTTTATCTACTATCTGAAAAAGGGGGGACGTTGTGAAGTTCTGCAGATTCAGTCAAAAAACGGAAAAGAGCAGATAGTGCTCGATTTTCTTATTTACCATGCATGGAAACGGGGAGGAGCGGAACTTGTCGGCCGCATCGAACCCGGTTTTATGCGTGCCTTGTCAAATACCTGGAGTCTGGTGGTTCCCGGCCGGATGTGGATGCTGTTGTTCAGTCAGAATCCGGAAATATCATCTGCTATTTGCAGAGGAGAAGCATTTATTTCGAGGCTGGAGGACGATTTATGGTTATTGTGATGCCGGTTATTGGCTGCTGTTATTTTTTTCGATAAAGGGGATGTGCGGCAACAATTTTTTCAAACCTTTTCTCCCCTCCGGGGGGTAGTTGTTCGTGAGCACCGAGAATCAACACCCCGCCGGACTTCAGATGCGGTGAGAGGCGGCGAAGAAATTCGATCTGGCGCTTCCTGGTAAAATATGTAAATACCAGATTTCGGCAGAAAACCAGATCAAACCTTTCGTCCGGCATCGACTTGCCGATATCCCTTTTTTCAAACTTAACACACTGTTTTATTTCCGGGTGGAGTTTGTAAACGGTGATCTGTTCGGTTTTCTTGGAGTCATCTGTTTCAGCCTTTTCGGAGACTATGTCAAAAAAAAAGTACGCTCTTCATTCGTGAGCTCCTTTAATGCTTCCGGCGGATAGCTTCCTGCTTCAGCTCGTTTCAATAAATTCCTGTTCCGATCTGAGGCAAGGATCGTATACTCTTTCCATCTACCGGGGCGAGCTTTGACCAGACGAATGACTATCGCCAAACTATAAGGTTCTTCACCGTTGCAACAGCCGGCCGACCAGGCTTTAAACGGTTCATTATTGGCCTGAAGCATCTTTGGCAGCAATTCATCTTTCAGGAAGTCCCACATCTTTCTGTCACGAAAAAATTTACTGATGGTGATGTTGCACAATTGATCCAGATGCTCCCACTCTTCGGGATGATCCTCCAAATAGCGTCGATACGCTCTGATTCCTCCCTGAAGTTCCAACTCTTCGATTCGGTGCCGTAGACGCTTGATAACCTGGCCTCTCGGTTTCCTGTAGCCGCTCCAGAGATAACCCATCCGGGGCAGCGCCCATTTCAGAAATTCAATCTCCTCTCTTCTGGATCTCATCGTGAATGTTGAAAAAATTCCTATTCTACTGCGGCAACCCGTTTCAAAAGCTCATTCAGGATGATAATCCGAGCCTCATCCGTGCGATCAAAATAGTGTTCCAGCTCCTCTTCGGAGAGATCCGGGTGAGCGGCACTTGCCAGTTCCATGTCGGGTGAGAGCAGCAGATGCTCGAGCGAATCGTAGTAGTCGATCGTACTGTACGTGTAATCTGTTGATTCACCGGATGGATACAGCAGTGTATACATCACCCAGCTGTTAAGAATCCCTCGTTCGATTCGAAGCTGGTGGTTTTTTCGCCAGAACCCGAACTCCAGCTCGGCGTGTTCGCCGCTCATCCCTCTGGTTTCGAAGTAGTTGAATGTCAGAAAGGGCCCACCGGCACGATTCCTTTCACTTCCGGTAAGGTCTCCGTTCATTTGCCAGACCTCGGAACGATCGACCGACCTGTAAACCGACAAGTTTTTGTAGAAAGTTTCAGGTTTGTCGGGGTAAACTTTTCGAACAGACTGATTTAACTCCTTGCTGTCCAGCAGGCTCATCTCAGTGAATTCATGAATCATGACGTAGTTATGGCTTCTGCCGTGATCAGCTGCCAAGACTTTATATAATCTCCAGCTCACAAGACCACCGCGATTTTTCAGCTCCTTGTAAATCGGCTTCCACAGCTCTGTCTCTTTGTCTAGGAAACGGTACTCTTTGTCGGACGGAATTTCCAGATAATCGATGCGGAGATATGTGTCTTCCTCATCTTGAGCTTTGGCAAGGCCAACGGCCAGAAGCGTGGGGATCAACAGCAGTAGGGTAAAAGTGAGAACTCTTTTCATCCGGCTCATAGTTGGTTCAGGATTCGGGGCAATGTACAAAGAGAGGTGCACTCCTGAAAAATGATTACCAATTAAGTTATAGGTTCTCTAAGAGTAAGATGGTGCAGGAGCAATAGTAAATTCAGGCTCATTACACCGGAATGAGAGTCCGGTTGTAAGGTTTACGGCCCGGAACGATCTCAATTAGAACAACAGAAACATTCGGTGAATCAGCACTCGGGGGTCAATGCCGGACAGCCCGGTCTTCGGGAGGCAAAATCGAACAACTCAGCAACGAATCGCCGACAGTAAATCAACCACAAAATCGAGAGGGCTTTATGGGTAATATTGAAAACGCAACCAACAGACAGACTGTAGAAACAATTCGAAGGTTCGAGAGGAATCCGGAAATTGCCAGGCCGGTGAACTTCTGTTTCGTATCCCACATTTATGACAATATTCGTCGGTTATCAGATAAATTGAATGAGAACGGATATTATGTGGTACACTGCGGGGTTACTGCAACCGGTGTATATAAATGTACTGTAGTGAAAAAAATGGTTCCTGATTATGAATTGCTGAACCGTATTTGCATCGAACTGCGGCTGCTTGCCGAAAGATTCGGTGTTGAATTTGAAGGGTGGGAAGTGGGCATAGGAGACGAAGGTGACTCCGGCTGATAGTCACCGAAGGAGGTGTTACCAGCAAGAAAAGAGCCCGGCCAACTGAATGCTGAGGAGCGGTCAGTGTCTTCAGTGGAGCGGTCGCTGTCTGCAGAGGTTCAGCTTTTTGTTTAGGAGAGCATCGGTGTATGCAGAGGATCAGTTGTGTACAGATAGGCGCAGACATAAGCAGAGGAGGGGTGAGAGCTTCGGGGTTGAATAGGATTTGATTAAGAATTAGAGAAAATTTGATTCAATTGACTCCAATTCCGATTTTTCCGTACTTCTACTTTCCTGTGCGAGGCACTGTTTTCGCTTGAGTTGGAGATTTCATCGGAGCATGCCTGCCGGTAAGCAAAAATTCTTAATGTTATCCGGGGATTCTATGAAACCGTTACAAACACCTTTTGTTGTCGTTACTATCTTTATTTTTCTGACCGCTTGCCAGATTGAGCAGGATACATTATATGATCGGCTCGGGCTGGAAGAGATCACCATCAGCCAGTTGCAGCAGGGCTATGAAGAGGGCGAATTTACAGTTTATCAGGTGGTCCAGGCCTATCTGGAAAGAATTAATGCAGTTGATCAAAGCGGTCCGAACCTCAATTCTGTGTTAACTGTTCATCCGGATGCACTGGAGATTGCTGCAGAGCTGGACAGGGAGCTTGCTGATGGAACGGCAAGAGGGGCTTTACACGGAGTGCCGGTGTTATTGAAGGACAACATCGATACATATGATATGCCAACGACTGCGGGTTCACGATTTCTGGAGGGTTCGGTTCCGCCCGCTGATGCTTATATTGTTGAGAAGTTACGTGAACAAGGTGCTGTTGTGCTCGGCAAAACCAACTTGAGTGAATGGGCTAACTTCCACAGCAGTTTTTCATCGAGTGGCTGGAGCGGATTGGGCGGACAGGTAAATAACCCCTATGAGCTTTCCAGAAACCCGTGTGGTTCAAGTTCTGGATCTGGAGTGGCTGCCTCAGCCAATCTTGCTACCGTAACGATCGGGACCGAAACGAACGGCTCGATCGTTTGTCCATCAAGTGCAAATGGTATCGTCGGTCTGAAACCGACTGTTGGACTCTGGAGCCGGAGTGGTATTATACCGATCTCATATACTACAGACAGCGCCGGTCCGATGACTCGAACTGTGGAAGATGCGGCCGTATTGTTGAGTGCTCTGACTGGAGTGGATCCGGATGATCCGAAAACCCATGACAGTGCTGGCCACATCCACGAGGACTACACACAATTTTTGAATCCGGATGGCCTGGCAGGCAAACGGATCGGTTTCTATAAAGCTCCGCTTGGCAATCATTTTCGGGTTGATACACTGATGCACGAAACCGTGCGGTTGCTGGAGTCTCTGGGTGCCGAAATCGTCGAAATAGACCAGATCGCCGGTGAAAATATCGGCGGTGACTCTTTTCAGGTTCTGCTCTATGAGTTCAAGGATGGATTGAATAAATATTTTGAATCACTGGGGGAAGAAGCGCCTGTGCGAAGCATTGAACATCTTGCCGAGTTGACACGAGAGG
>SLKI01000106.1 GCA_007134695.1 Balneolaceae bacterium | reverse complement strand
TCGTAACTGACCAGTTTGCCGAGGGGCTCCTTGTATCTGCGCAGCCGGTCGCCGATCTGCCGGACAATCTCACCCCGGACAGGTGCAGGGGTCATGCGCCAGGTTTTAAACGCTTCCTGAGAGGATTCTACGATGCGGTCATACTCTTCACGAGTAGTCATTCGTACCGACGCGATTTTGGATCCGTCGATCGGTGTAAAACTCTCAATGGAATCGGCATCCGGGTCTTCAAAAAACCGGGTTCCGGTCGATGAGCCGCTGTTGTGCTCTTTGATCTCAAAAGTTTTGAGTAGATCTTTGATAGCCGGTTCAGTGGCAGCTTGCTTGTTCATAACTGTCTGGAGTTCTCTTTTCTGGACTGTTTATTTGCTGAAATATAGAAGGAGCAGCGGGCATAACCAATCCTATTTCTTCTGAGCTTTTGAACCTGCACCCTGCCTGCATCTTGAAAATTACAGATCTGCCATCCCGGCTGACCTGACCTCCGCTCTCCCGGCCGACTTGACTTCTGCCCTTCTGACTGACCTGACCTCCACCCTCCCGGCTGACTTGGTTTCTACCCTTCCGGCCGACTTGATTTCTACCCGATGAAAGGGGACTTTCGGATACCATGAATTTGCACTCACCATCTAACCGCCAGCTTACTACCTGGAGAAAGCTTCATCAGAAGAAGCACCGGCAGAAATCGGGGTTGTTTCTGGCCGAAGGTATCCGGTGTGTTGAGCAACTTCTTCGGAATCAAAGGATCGAGATTGAGGCGCTGCTGCAAGCCGGAAAGCCGGACTGGAAGCCGGAGGAGGGAATGAATATCCCTCTTTACGAACTGCGAGATGAGGATTTTCAATCGATCGTCGATACGGAGACTCCCCAGGGGGTAGCGGCGATCTGCCATATTCCGAATATGCCGGAGCCCGAAGAGCTGGTGAATAGAAAAGGGGTGATGGTGGCTGTCGATGCGCTGCAAGACCCGGGAAATCTGGGGACGATCCTTCGAACGGCGGTCTGGTTCGGAGCCGCCGGACTGCTTTGTGGCAGCGGTACAGTTGACCCCTGGCATCCAAAAGTGGTGCGCAGTACGGCGGGAGCCACCGGGGCTCTGCCGGTGATCAGCGGCGACTTGAATCCGCTGCTGGATACTTTTGAGGGGGAAGGGTGGAATGTGATTTTACTCGATTCGGGAGAGGGATCTATGAGTTTGCAATCGCTTGCCGGCGAAGGGCGATCGCAATTCGGCGGAAAAACAGGGTCACAATCCAGTGAAGATGGAGGCTCACTGGTCAGCGGAAAGAAGCGATTGCAGTCTGGCGAAGAGCAATTGCTGGCCGGTGAAGAGGGACATTCGCAGTCTGCAGGAGAGGGATTGCCGGACCGGCCGTTGATCGTTATCGGAAGTGAAGCGCACGGTGTAAATCCCGATTTGTTTCGAAATGAGCGCCGGCGCATCAGGATAGAGGGAGTACAGAACGCAGTAGAGAGCCTGAATGCAGCTGTGGCTGCCGGCATTGCGTTGTATGAGCTTGCCCGGTGAGCCGGCCCGAAAAAGTCACATACCCGTCAGGATGATCTTGCCGATGTTGCGGTTTTCGGCCATCTTTTGATGCGCTTTTTCCACCTCACTCCAGTCGTAAATGGAGTCGATCACCGGCCGGATCTCACCGCTTTCGATCTTCTTCAGAACGTTCTGCCGAAAGCTCTCCGTCAGCTCGACTTTGTACTTTTTGGAACGGTTGCGCAGGGTGGATCCGCGAATCGTCAACCGTTTACGGAGGAGCGGAACCAGGCTGATGCGGTCGACAGAAGCGCCCCCCATCAGCCCCAGAACTACGAGCCGTCCATCCATTGCCAGAAGCCGGAGATTGGATTTCCAGTAGGGTGCACCCACAAAATCGACGATCAGATCCACCGAATCGGCCCCCTCAGCCTGTTCGATCAGATCATCGAACTCCTCCTTTTTGTAATTGACCGCCAGGTCGGCACCCAGCTCTTTACAGCGTTCAAGCTTGTCTTCCCGACCAGCAGTGGTCAGGATCCGGCAGTCGAAGATCTGTCGGGCGATCTGGATCGCCGCCGTACCGACCCCGCTCGCTCCTGCGTGGATCAGAACCCTCTCCTGCTTTTTCAACTCACCCAGCCAGGAGAGCGCCTGCCAGGCGGTCAGAAAGACCTCCGGCACAGCCGCCGCCTCTTCATAGCTCAGTGCTTCCGGGATCTTCATTGCTAAGTTCTGATGGATGGTGCAGTAATCGGCATATCCGCCGCCGGGAAGGAGTCCGAACACCCGGTCGCCGGGCTGAAATCGATCCGCATCAGCCCCCGTTTCTAACACCTCGCCGGCCATCTCCAGACCGAGGATAGGGGAGGCACCTTCGGGGGGCGGGTAGCGGCCGGATTTTTGAAGAAGATCTGCCCGGTTGAGGGCCGTCGCTTCTATTTTAACCAGCAGTTCCTGCTTCTTCGGTTCGGGGTCGGGGTGATCACCGACCCTCATCACAGGCCGGGAGGAGCGGTTGTCAACCAGGAGTGCTTTCATCGATCACAGTTATTTGTCGAATTATCGTTTTTATCGATCACATTCTTTCATCGAGTTATCAAATTCCTCAATCTATTGTCTTCATCAACCGATCGTTATGATTGATTTATCGATCTCCTTCGACCAAAGGGGGTTGATACTCCTTCGATGAAGGATCGTTATTTGTGGCTTTAAATTACTGTTCATCTCGTTGCCGGAGTATGCGGTTTTTCAACTTATTCAGATAATTGTTCAGATCTTCGGAGAGTTCCAGTTTCCAGACCGGCAGGAGGAATAGTGCGGTGTGGATCAGTCCGGTCAGGAACAGATTCGGAATCAGAGTAAAGTCTGGAAGCAGGGATGCCGCGCCCAGGCTCAAAAGGGCGAAAAAGATCAGCAGAAGATAGTTTTTTGTAAAGGGCTGCATCGAAAAGCGCTGCCAGACAAAGAGATATTTGATCAGGTTGTAGAGGATGATTGAGAGCATGGTGGCGACCGCTGCGCCTTCGATGCCGTAGCGGGGGATCAGCACTAGATTGAGCGAGATGGTGAAAGCAACAAGGAGCAGGTTGGCAGACAGGTCGAATCGGTAATGCTTTGAGTTAAGGATGATGCTGCCGTTGGTGCCGGTGGCCATATCGAACAGTTTCCCGAGCCCGATGAAGAGGACGACATATTTCCCGCCGGCATAAATCTCGGGCAGAAGGGCAAGCAGCGGCTCGGCATTGCTCCAGACCAGCAGCAGAATCAGCATCCCTGCAATGGTCTGGGTGAGAGAGCTTCTCCGGTAGATCTCCTCAACCTGGCCCCAGTTTTTGCTTCGGATATGGTCGGCAATCAACGGTGCAGCGATCCGTTCAATCGCCCGCTGCGGGACGGCGATCACGGTGCCGATATAAAAGGCGATGGCGTAAACCGCAGTCTGCTCGAGCCCGGTGAGGGAGCCGAGCATCATGATGTCGACGTTCCAGACAATAACGGTGGTCAGCCCGCCGAGCAGGGTGTACAGCCCATACCCTGCCATCCCTCGGGCCAGCGGCCTGCGCATCAGGGAAAAATCGGGCCCCGCGTGAAGCTCACCCATTCTCAACAGGGTTCGAATCAGCAGCAGCGGTTGAAGGCCGTAAGAGGCGGCGAATAGCAGAATAAATGTATCGAAGCCGATCCAGCCGAAAAAGTAGAGACCGAGGTTTACAATAACGGCGAGCCGCAAAATCACCTCCGATACAAGCTGGCCGGTGGTTGAGTCTTTCAGGGAGCGCAAATAACTGTTGAGCACCTCGAAATAGAGGATAAATAAGGTGATCGGCAGAATGTAGAAGAAGAAATCGACAAACAGTGGTGAACGATCGATGTAGAAGGCGATCAATTGCTCGCGAAAGAGCCAGAACAGAAGAGAGAAAATCAGGTACCCGAGCAGGGGGACGACCAGGGCGAGAAACAGCAGCCCGCTCTTTTTACCACCGGCATTTCGGAAAAAGGGAAAAAACCGGATCACGGTGTTGCGAATTCCCAGATGAGCAAATTGCGCACCGATGATGGATGCGGAGACAAGTACCCGGGTCAACCCGTATTGGTCGGGGTTGAGTATCCAGGGGTAGAGGAATATCGTAGTTACAAACCCCAGCCCTATCCCCAGGTAGGTATAGAGTGCATTGGTGATACTCTGTTTTGCTATCAGCCCCAAGAGATTTCGATTGATTCCGATTCAGCGCTATAATAGGGAAACCGTGGGGTTGAAAACAAAACCGTACCAAATTGATATATTGGGCCGATGCGAATCGGTATGATACTGGACGCTCCTTTCCCGCCCGACCGCAGGGTGGAACACGAAGCCCGGACACTGCTTGAACGGGGGTATGAGGTTGCTCTGTTCCATATCAACTGGACGAGCGGAGTGCTGTATCAGAGGGCTCGCCGGGCCGAATCGGGCCAGGGCAGTGATAAGGAGCTAACTAGTCAGGCAACAGAGGAGTACGAGGCGGGGCAGGACGATGGAACAGCCGAGACCGTGAATCACTTTGGGCTGAGGAATTTGGGTGATTCAAATTCAGTTTTTGAACAGAAGGTCTACCGGGGAATTGAACTCTACGGATATTCCGGCGGCCGGGTTCTCTATAAAAGTTCGGCACTGGCATGCGAACTGCCTCTTTTCGAACGGTGGATGGCGCCGGTTCTGAAGGAGTTCATCCGTGTTGCCGGGGTTGATTTGCTCCATATTCACGATATGTTGATTGCCGGCGCGGTTTTTCGTACCAACCGGTCATTTTTGCTGCCCACCATCCTGGATCTGCACGAAAACCGTCCGGAGATCATGAAACACTACCGGCACGTTGTTCGATGGCCGGGCCGCTGGCTGATCCGCCCCGATCTCTGGAAGCGAAAAATGGCCGATTATATGAATACGGCTGATCATGTGGTTGTGGTAACCGAACAGGCGCGACAACAGGCATCAGCGGAATCAGGATTACCCCTCGGTAAATTTACAGCCCTGCCGAATGTGGTTCGTCTGGATGAGGTCGGGCCAAGCGGCCCTCCGGCTGAAACGGAGTTTGAGTCGAACCTGAAAAAATTAACGGCAGATCGATTTACCCTGCTCTATATCGGAGACACATCCGTGCGGAGAGGGACGATGACGATGCTTGAGGCGGCCGAACGGCTGAAAAACCGGATCCCGGAGCTTCTTCTGCTGATCGTCGGAAGCGGCAGCGAAGATGATGCGCTGCGGCAATTTGTGGCCAATAAAGGGCTTGAGAATCAGGTCCGTTTTGAAGGGTGGCAGCCTCCCTCAAAACTGCCTGCTTACGTCCGGGCTTCAGATGTCGGCCTCTCGCCGTTGCTGCGAAACCCGCATCACGATACAACCTATGCCAACAAGCTGTTCCTCTATATGGCTGGCGGCTTGCCGACAGTAGCCAGTGATTGCCCGGCTCAGGCGGATTTGATCCGGCAGGAGGGATGCGGTCGGATACATCGTGCGGGAGAAGCTGATGATCTTGCTGATGCGGTCGCCGATTTGGCTGAAAATCCGGGTGTTGGGAGAGAGATGGGAGAGAAAGCTGTGAGGGCCGTCAGGGAGCGATGGAACTGGGATAAAACGGGTGGAAACCTGATCGAAGCGTATCGGAAAATCGTTTAGGAAGTTCGGGATGTAACGGCACTGCGGATCGATTCGCCGGAAATCAGTTGGGCCAATTGCCGGGTCAGTGTATGACGGGAATAGGGGTGATCCTTCTGCGTGACGATCGGCCTCGGCTGAACCTTCCCTTCGATCAGGGCTTCGAGGGCTTGTGCGACAGCGGCTGCATCACCAAACGGTGCAACCAGGCCGGCCTCCTCTTCACGGATGATCCGGGCCGACTCTCCATCATTTGGCCCGATCAGCAAAATGGGCCTTCCGCTGGCAAGATATTCAAAAAGTTTGCCGGGGATAATATTGAGGGCCTCATCGACATTGGGGATCGAAAGCAGGAGGGCATCCGCATCACACATCCTCTGGAGTGCTTTCTGATGCGGTTGGTACCCTTCGAACGCAACATGATCGGTTAATCCCATCTTTTCAACGAGGCCGGGCAGCTTGCTGTGCACCTCTCCCACAAATTCCAGCCGGACGCTTCCGGGGGTTATATGATCCTTCAGGGCTTTCAGCAGTGCTTCGGGAATAGAAGCCTCGCCGATCGACCCGACGTGCCGGACCAGCAAGGGTTTGTTCGGGCCGGAAGGGGTGGATCGATCTCTAGCCATTTCTGTCTCCACTACTTTAAAATCACCGGGATCGAATCCGTTGGTGATCACCCGGTAGGTTCGATCGTAGATTTTACCAAACTCTTCGGCCTGCTTCCTGGAAACAACGATCACCTCATCGGCCAGTTGGAGAATCGATTTTTCGAGCGTCTCGTCGACCCGTTCGGCCAGGCGCGTTCTGGGCAGGAGCTGATTGTAGTGAATCGAAGACCAGGGGTCGCGAAAATCAGCCAGCCATCTCAGCCCCTGCCTGGTTTTCATATACTTTCCGACAAAATGAACCGAGTGGGGTGGGCCGGTCGTGATAACGGTCTCGATACTGTGTTTCAGGACCAGTTCGTCCGCTTTGCCCCGGGCGGTCAACAACCAGCCGGCGCGTGCGTCGGGAATAAATATGTTGGCCCGGATCCAGCTTCCGACCCTCGATTTGAACGTCCGGCCCTTCAATTCGACCGTTGGTTTGATGCTTTCGGCTTTTTTGCCGCTCAGCCCGGCATAGAGCCCAAACGGTTCGACCGTGCGGGTGCTGTAGATCTTCAGATCCGTGGGGATTTCCCGGGCAAGAGTCGGATCCCGGGTCGGATAGGTCGGGTTTTCGACAGTCAATACCACCGGCTCAATCCCGAATTCGGGAAGATAGCGGGCGAATTTCAGGTATCGCTGAACGCCCGGGCCGCCGCTGGGCGGCCAGTAATATGTGACAATCAGAACTTTTCGACTCATGGGTTTCACTTCAAAATAAAAAACAAACGATTCACTTCTCGAAACAATTAAGCCGAAATATAATGTTGCTTGTAGTCACCGAGTTGTTGAAGTCACCGCCTCCTCCACCAGACTGCAAGCAGACCCAGCCCGATCAGCCACTGAATCAGATTGGCAGCCCAACTGATCTGTGAGCCAAGGATATGAGATCGCGGATGAAACTCCAGGCGAAGTTCGTGACGGCCGGCCGGCACCGGTACCCCGCGCAGTAGATAATTGGTTTTGTAGATCGGAACCTCCTCTCCGTTCAGCAGGGCGGTCCAACCGGGCGGGTAGTAGATTTCGCTCAGAACCAGAAAGCCGGGCTCGCTGCGTTCCACGTCGAGCGAGATTCGGCGATCGTTGTAGGAGTCGATCCGGATCGTGGCCTCGGAGTCGGGCGATACGTCGATCCCTCCCGGGGCGGCTCCCTCGACAACAGCCGTCTGCCTCGGGTCGAACTCTTCCTGTGGCTGAATCATTCCGAACGCCTCAAGCGGAGATCCCGCATAGCGGATACTGTCGGCAAACCATGCTTTGGGCATCACGTTTTGGTTTTCGAAGACGCGGTGATCATTTGCACTATGTACCTCTTCATAACCGGGGAGCGGAATATTTCGGCGAGCCGAGATATATCGGACGTTGAGCATATCCAGCGCTGCCAGATTGAGCCCATACTGCCCGGTGAAAAGCCCCTCGTCGATCAGATCCTGAATAACGCTTAATTTGGCTCCCGAATAGCCGCCGAGCGAGGGGTAGAAGTAGCTGGGGACAGCGTTGTTGAAGGGATTGTCGTCGAGCGGGAAGACGCGGTAGGGGTATCCATCCGGGCTCTGCACTGCTTCGCCCAGGTACGAATCAACCGGGCTCGCCTGCATCTCGACCACATCAGTGATCTCAAGCTGCCGGTCGACCAGTGCATGATCGCTGATATAACGGTTTCCGACGGTCAGCAAATCGAGAGCTGCCAGCACCAGGAGGGAGAGCAGCATAAATGAACCGCTGATTTTGGCCTGGAAGTAAAAGTAGATCATCAGAATAGCGCCGCCCACCAGCAGCAGGTAGCGGAAGGTGTCGTTTCGGGCCAGTTCGCGCCGTTCCGGTTTAAGACGGGTATCAATAAAACGGGTGGTTTGCTGCTGAACTTGCCGATTGTCGGGGGAGAGGTCGCTTTGGGCTGCAATCTGCTGGCTGATTTGTGCTCGTTCACGTTCACTCTCAAAAGAGAGAACCAGGCCGCTTGCAGCCAGGATCAATATGCCGGCCGCAAGCGATATGCCTGCCGGCAGATAAAGTACCTTCAGCCCTTCTTTACCCTTTTTGAAAAGGTCAAAAATTGTTTCAATTCCGAAGAGGGCGATCACCGAAAAGGTGACCACGGTTACAATCAGCCACATCTCCGGTGTCCGGAATTTGTCGAACCCGGGAAGTATGTTGAACCAGAGTTCGTTCAGCGGAAAGTTGTAGCCCCAGGAAAACGTCAGGGTGAGAAGGCCAACGGCGAGAAAGAGAAAACGTACGGTTCGGCGGCTGCGTAACAGGCCGATCAGAAACAGCAGAAAGGCAACTGCTCCGAGATAGTGCGGGCCGCTGGTCCCCGGCTTCTCACCCCAGTAGGCCAGGCCGCTGTCGCCCCCGTATAGATTGGGCACAAGTAGCGTCAGCGTTTCGAGAATTCCCTGCGACCAGGAAAAGGCGTACTCCAGGGTAAGCCCGCCGGGTGTGGCATCTCCGGCGATCGCCGAACCGCCCCGGATGCTGTAAGGCGAGTACTCCATCAGTTTCAGGTACTGCTCGGCGGTGCCCAGGAAAGCCAGGATTACCGCTGCGGCAATAAGCGCTGTTGTCTTTCCCCATCGGGCCAATTCCTGGCTGCTGTAGTGCCGCCAGGAGTCGTAGAGAAAGAGTCCGGCAAACAGGTAGATAAAGTAGTAGGTGACCTGGGGGTGTCCGGCACGGAAATTAAGTGTGCAGGCAACGGCAAAGAGAAAAAATCCCCACCAGCGCTTTTCCGATCGGGTCATCATCCAGTAGCCGGCCAGCATCCAGGGGATATAGCTGTACGCTATAAATTTGGTGTTATGGCCCGCCCCGATAATGATGGGGATATAGGTGGTAAAACCGATAAATATCGCTCCAAGGGATGCGGCCAGCGGGCGAAACCCCATCAGAATAAAAAAGAGATAGGCTCCGCCAAGCAGGACCCAGAAAGGTACGGCCGGCCAGATAACTCTGAGCCGGTCGAAAACCATATTGTCCAGGTGGGGGACCGATTTGGCAACGTGAACCGTGTAGGCGGGCATGCCTCCGAACATACTGGAGGTCCAGAGCGGATCTTCACCGTCGTGTTCGGCTCGGTGCTCAAAAATCGATTCGGCACTTGCTCTCCACTGAACGGTGTCGTGCCCCATAAACTGTTTGTCTCCGAGAACAGTGGCGTAAAAGAGCAAGACGGGTAAAACCAAAAGGATGGAGAGGGCAACTGCGGCTTCACGTCTGCCGGTCAGTCGCGAGAAGAGATCTTCTTTGGGACGTGGGACGTCGTTTTTCGCCATGGTTATTCAATCACCCGCGGAACCCGGAAGTAATCGGCGTCGGCATCGGGTGCATTTTTCAGGGCGTCTTCGTGTGGGATCGGATCGCCGGCCTCATCTTTTCTGAAGGGTACTTCAGGGTCGGTGACATGCTCGAGCGGCTCCACATCCGTAGTGTCGAGCTCATCCAGTTTCTCCATATACCCGAGGATTTTATTGAGGTCCTGTTTGAGAGATTCAACCTCATCGTCGGGCAACTGAAGGCGGGCCAGATCCGCTATATATTTTACATCGTCGCTGGTAACAGCCATAAAAGTATCGAATTGGTTCGCCTGAATGATAAAGAATTCACCTGCTTTCTGCTACTTTTACCGGTGCGGCCTGTCTGCTCTTGTTGATGCGGTCCGTCTGCAAGTTGCCGTTGCGGCTCATTCAAAAGTCGAGTGCCGCGCAGATCGCTTCGGTATAGGTTGCCGTGTTTCCGCTGCCGCCGATATCGGGCGTGCAGACATATTTCTGATCTTGTAATACCCGGTAGAGTGCCGACAAAATACGATTCATGACGGTCTTTTCACCCAGATAGTCGAGCATCATCATGGCAGAGAAAAGTAGTGCGGTCGGATTGGCCAGGTTCTTTCCGGCGATATCCGGAGCCGAACCGTGGACCGCTTCGAAGATCGCGGCGTCGTCGCCGATATTGGCCGCGCCCGTAACTCCCAGGCCGCCGACCAGGCCGGACGCCAGATCGGAGAGGATATCCCCGAACAGGTTGGTCGTCACGATGATATCGAACTGCTGTGGACGCAATACCATCTGCATCGCCATATTGTCAACGATCAGGTCCTCGAATTCAATGTCTGGATAGGATTTGGCAACCTCTCTGCCAACTTCAAGGAATAGGCCGGTTGTCAATTTCAAAATGTTGGCCTTGTGGACCAGGGTCACCTTTTTTCGGTTGTGGGATTTGGCATACTCAAATGCCGCCGTAATGATTTTGCGGCTTGCCTCGCGTGTGACTACGGCAATACTTTCGGCATGCTCACCCTCTTTGGCCCACTGCTCCTTGCCGATATAAAGTCCTTGCGTATTCTCCCGAAAGGTGACTATATCCACATTCTGGAAAGGGGATTCGATGTTGGGCAGGGATTTGGCCGGCCGGATATTGCTGTAGAGATTAAATTCCTGTCGAAGGCTCACATTGACGGAACGGAAACCGGAGCCGACCGGAGTTGCAAGAGGTCCTTTAAGAGCTATTCGATGCTTCTTGATGGCATCCAGGGTCTTATCGGGCAATGGAGTTCCGCTTTTGTTATAGGTCTCTTCTCCCGCTTCACATTCGATCCAGTTGATTTCGGCGCCGGCTTTCTCCAGGATTTTGGTTACCGATCGGGTGATTTCCGGGCCAATACCGTCTCCGGGTATCAATACAATATCATGCATAAAAGTGTGTGCATTATTTATTCAAATTTTTAGGGCTCTTAAAGATAGGGATTATTGGACTCAACTACAGCCATACCGAATCACAGAAAGTTTGGATTTGAATTGCCATCTGCTTTACAGATTTTATGTCCGGCATGTAAACAGCCTCTTGTGGATTGAATCAGCGACGACGACATAACGAACCTCGTGCTCCCCGGAAAGAGATTCTCGGGTGGGCGATGTTCGACTTTGCCAACCAGGCCTACACGCTTCTGATCATCACCGTGATCTTTCCGGTCCTTTTTACCACCGTGATTGTTGGCGATGCGGAGGATCAGTACCAGCTCGGCAACCTGCTCTGGAGTGTGGCCCTGTCGATCAGCTATCTGCTGGTCGTGCTGACGGCTCCTGTCCTGGGCGCAATCATCGATTTTCAGGCGAGTAAAAAGCGATTTCTGTTTTACAGCTATATCGTGACCATTGTGGCAACCACACTGCTCTATCTGGTTGAACCGGGCATGATTGTGCTTGGCGTTATTCTTTTAATCCTCTCCAACTATGCCTACTCGATGGGAGAGACGATCATTGCCGCATTTCTTCCGAGTCTGGGTCCACCTCAAGATCTGGGCAAGATCTCCGGGTTCGGATGGGGGCTCGGATATATCGGGGGGCTGGTTTCCGCCGGATTTGTGATCGTTTACCTCGGGGAGCCGATTCTGGAGAATTTTGACCGGATTCGCTGGGTGGGCCCTTTTGCCGCTCTCTTCTTTCTGCTTGCAGCAAACCCGACAATTTTATGGGTTCGTGAACCCGGGCGTGCGCTGAAGCTTCCGGAGGGTGAAAGCTATGTGACCATCGGATTTGCACGGCTTGGCCGGACGATACGGGATATCGGACAGTTCCGGGACTTGTCGATCTTTCTGATCTCCGTATTCTTTGAGATGGCAGCTATCTATATCGTCATCACATTTGCCTTTATCTATGGAGATCAGGTAGTCCAGTGGGATGAGGATGTTCGAATTATGATGTTCGTGGTTGTACAGATTACAGCGGCGGCAGGAGCTTTCTTCTTTGGCTTTATCCAGGACAAGATCGGAGCCCTCTTTACCAATATCCTGATTCTGATCCTATGGTTCTTTGCTGTTCTGGCCATCTACGGGGTGATGGATATTACGGAGTGGATTAATTCATTTTTTGATGCGGAGATGGAAGAGCAGCATATATTTCTCTACGTCGGGGTGCTGGCCGGATCGTGTCTCGGTTCGAGTCAATCTGCAAGTCGTACACTGGTGGGGCTGTTTACACCTCACGAAAAAGCGGCAGAGTTTTACGGTTTCTGGGGGCTTTTCTACAAGATGGCAGGCATTTTCGGAATTATCGGCCTGGGATTGCTTCAGGCGCAATTCGGCCTGCAGGTGGCGGTACTCTTCTGCGCTGTCCTGTTTCTTTTGGCAATTGTATTTTGTTTGTTTGTAAGCCAGAAGCGTGGGGAAGTGACAGCAGATGCCTATGAAGAAAACTCTGGCAGAACAGCCGGTCGATAGAGTTTTTTAGACCCGTGGGGTAAATAAAAACAGGGATCTGAGAAAAAAATAGCGTTGCAGTTGATAAAAAAGATGCATTTTAGAAAAAGAGTGTTAATTTGCGCCACTCGTTATAAATACAACTAACTCAATTTGGAGAAATCATTATGAGCAGATTAGATCAAGTTAAAGCCCTGATGGGGGAACTGGAACCTGAGCTGGATAAATTTTATGGAAAGGGGAACAAGGCTGCCGGTACTCGGGCCCGAAAGCATCTTCAGGAGTTGAAGAAGTTGTCGCAGGAAATTCGACTGGAAATTCAGGATATCAAGAATAGAGGGTAAGCTTTATTCACCTTTGCGTTTGCAAAGCCGTTCCGAGTCTGTCGGGACGGCTTTTTTTATACAGTCGTATTGAAGGTTCAGCATGATGTATTTTAATCGTCAATGTACTGGCTCGAGCACGAGGTCAGGTGCGGCTATTCAGGAACGACGCTGTACAGTCCTGAGTCGTAAGGCCGACAAGGCCTTCTTCATTCGTTGTATCATCTAACAGTTTTTGTGACTTCATGTAACACAAATTGCTACAACATTTTCAGAATTCGGTTTACTTATTTTCTGACTTTCAATCGGTACATTTTTTACTGTGATTTTGAAAAAAATATAATGATTCTTTGCAGTCTCTTAGAATTGTCAGGAAATGTAAGTAGTGCCTGATCGGGGTCTGTATCAGAATCTGTAAAAAATTGATCGTTAAATACAATTACCGACATTGATGCAGGTACCAATTTGGAAGGAAGGCGAATATCTGTTCGCTTCATTACTGACCGGACTAAGTGATGTTGAATTTTTACATTTCTATGACAACCTGATTCATCAGGTAACTGTCCATAAACCCAAAGGAGTTATTGTTGATGCCTCTTATGTGGATATTCTGGACTCTTATGCAACACGCATGTTGAATGAGATGGCTGTAGGAGTCAAAAAAGAGGGGGGAATGATTGTAGTTATTGGATTACGTTCCGATGTGTTTTCGGCGATGAATCAGTTGGGATTGAATCTAAAAATCGAATCTGTACCGACTGTAAAGGAAGCACTGACAAAGCTGAATCATCAATATGACGATACGATGAAGTCGAACGGTTGAATTCGGGTTCCGATTTAATAACGCTTTACAGATCGAATAGATACAACGATCCTCAGCAGGGCGTGTAGACATGTTGATGAATGTAGGTGGTTTCGTATTGTAGTCAGGATGTTTTTTACAGTTGGGGTTGTATCCGCATCATAAATAGAACACAATTATGAAAGGAGAGAAAGTTCAACATCAGGGAGTGGCAGATGTGGTTTCACTTCGCGTCACATCAGAAAAAGATATCATTAAAGCACGAGAGTGTGCCAGGCAGGTGGCATTTAAAATCGGGTTTGATTCAAAGGATCGGACGTTGATCGCAACAGCAGTTTCGGAGATCTGCAGAAATGTGATAGAGCACGCAGAGCGGGGAGAGATAATGATCGAATCTCTTCAGGATGATCCGTGCGGTATCAGGATAATTGTGCGGGATGATGGGCTGGGCATTGAAAATATTGATCGGGCGATGCGGGATGGCTTCTCATCAGGAGATGGGATGGGGTTTGGCTTGCCGGGAACCAAACGGATAATGGATAAGTTCAAAATTAGCTCCGAACGAGGAAAGGGAACCGAGGTAATAATGGCCAAATGGCTTCAATGAAACGATTAAAAAAGGATATACAAGGGGAGTTCCTGGAGATGTGCCGCGATTTTTTCGATGCCCGCGGTGAGGAAACATTGAATCGTGCTTACGAGTTGGGCAGACGTGCTGCAAATGAGGGGATGGGTGCTTTACAATTGGTTCATCTATATGCGGATACCATGAAAGAGATGCAACGGACGCATCCGGAGATTCAATCGGTGGAATTTCTCACACTATCGATGGAAATATTATCGGAATGTATCGCACCGTTCGACATGAGGCATCGAGGTTTCAGGGATTTGATATTCAGGCTAAACGAGCAGAATCGGGAGTTGCAGGATGAAGTGGAAAAAAGGAAACAGATGGAACTGAAACTTGCCAAAAGCAAGCGACATTTTCAAAACTTGATCGAGAACGCTCTGGATATCATTACGATGATCGATTTTGATGGAGTCATTCTATTTGAAAGTCCATCGGTTCATCGAATTCTCGGGTATCAGCCTTATGAGTTGATAGGCAAGAATACGTTTGACCTTATACACCCGGAAGATGTGAATCTGGTTCGAAAACGGATTCAGGAGATTATTAATAATTCAGAGCGGGCAGTAGGCGCTGAATACCGCATCCGGCATAAAGATGGATCCTGGATTTTTCTTGAGAGTATCGCCAGTCAGGTTGTAGATCCGATTGCAGGGGATTGCATGATTGTCAATTCAAGAGAGGTGACGGATCGGGTCGTCGCCAGGGAAAAATTAAAAAGAAGTGAACAGCAACTTGTCAAAGCGCAACAAATCGGCCGGTTTGGCAGCTGGGAGTTCGATCCCAAAACAAATGAAATGACCTGGTCGGCGGAGTTATGCAGAATCTTTGGGATCGGGTCGGACCAATATCCCCGTACATTCGAAAACTTTCTCAATTATTTACGAAACGATCAGCGGCAACAAGTCAGAAATCGGATACTTGAAAACTACCGAAAGCAAAAGGAGATCGGTTTCGAATTCCAGATTCTCCGACCGGACGGCTTTGAACGCACCCTCTACGGCAGGGGAGAAGTGGTTTATGATGAGTTGTACGGTTCGGTCCGGATGATCGGTACGATGCAGGATATTACCGAGATTAAGAAAGCAACGATCAAACTCCGCAACTACAGTGAACAACTGCAGCGTCTGACGGCACATCTGGAGAAAGTTAGAGAAGAAGAGCGAATCAGAATTGCCAGGGAGCTGCATGATGAGCTCGGACAGATGTTAAGCGTACTGAAGATGGATATCTATCTCGCCCGGGACAAAGCAAAAAAACGGTATGGTAAAACTTTTATTGAAAGCTGGTCACCCGAGATGGATCGGATCTTCAGCCGCATCGATACGATCATTCACTCTGTACAGCGAATTTCTTCGGAATTGAGGCCCGAAATTCTCAATGAACTCGGGCTGGAGGATGCAATCGTCTGGCATCTCAAAGAGTTTGAAAAAAATACCCGGATCAAAACAGAGTTTGAAAATATGACAGACAACCTGGGTGGTCTCACACAGGACAGTACGATCTCTATTTTCAGAATTTTGCAGGAGACGATGACCAATATTTTGCGGCACGCCGAAGCATCAAGGGTGAAGGTTCGATTGGAGAAAACGGGAAATTATTTGAATCTGACAGTGAAAGATGACGGGGTTGGAATAGAACATGAGGAGCTTGACAAACCAGATTCATTGGGGATTACCGGGATGCGTGAACGAGCTCACTTGCTGGGG
>SLKI01000091.1 GCA_007134695.1 Balneolaceae bacterium | reverse complement strand
GCCGTAACCGTAGGTTATGGTAACTATATTAACTACAATGGTCAACGGAACTCTTTACATTCATATTGGCACACATAAAACCGGATCTACAACCATTCAAAACACCCTGTCTAAGCATACGGAAGAACTTGAAAGAGAGAACATCTATTATTTGGGAATGTTACAGAGCCATGCAAGAATACTCAGGAGCATTACCAAATATGATCAGAATCTAACAAGTTATATCGCCAACGAAATTGAACATAAAACTTCGGCAATCGAATCTAACGGTGTACCCGGGCACTCTTATATTCTAAGCAATGAGAAATTTACCGGAGATAAAGTGACTTCCTACAATAATGTTGGAATCATTGCTAAAACATTATATGAAGCAACCAAACATCTGCATCTAAATGTAAAAATTATCGTTTTTATTCGCCGGCAATCTGATTTTATTGAATCTACTTATGCTCAAAGAATTTTCAGTGGGGAGTCGTATAGTTTTCAGGAGTTTATAGATATTGTAGATATATATTCCTTTTATTGGGATAAACTAATCCATGCTTATTCACATTATTTTGGCGCAGATAATGTTATTGTATTAAGATATGGAAAAACCTTTTTGCCACACAAAAACAGTTTAATCAATATTTTTGGAAAATGCGTTAGCAGTAATTTTTTAGAAAATTATGACGAAACACAAATAGCTAACAGCGGTTTTAACAGGCAATCTCTTGAATTAATGAGAACATGCAATAAACACTTCAACAGAACCGATAGAAAATTTTTTCGTGAACTATTTAAAGAAATTGAAGCAAATAAAACGAATAAGCATTACGATTTTTTAAGTAATGAACAAAGAGTTGAACTTTATAATCACTACTTTAATTCGAATGAAAATGTAATGAAATCCTATTTCGATGGAACTGATAACGGAGCATTATTTCCAATGCCAGCTACGGACACTACCACTAAAAATGATGGACTGGAGGTAGAAGATTTATCAGTTACACTAATGAATTTAATCCTTAAATTAAATAATGGTTTATTAAATGGGAATGGCAGGAAATCTTCAGCTACGAGTAAAAAAATTCTCAGAATATTGAAAGGCATATTCAGGAGTTAAACTCATAATCCATTCATTTCTTTATATATTTGCTCAATAATTTGCAGTATGCCCTGTCCCATATCAACATAGTGAGGTGTTGTTAATTTTTTACCGGCTCTTGGTGTGAAAGCATATGGTGTTACACGATAGTGGCCATCTGCACTTTCATTTGTGATGTAATTTTGTTCAATTTGTTTTCCAAGCATTTCAGAAAACATAAAAAAAAGATCTTCAATCTTTAGTAAATCGTTTCCGGTTAAAACAATATGTGTATTGTTATATTCCGGTGCAATTACATCTGCTGACAGCTTTGCCGCATCTTTCACATGAATGTATTCTCTTTTATCTTCCGGAGTACCTTTATGATCCACCTTGCCATCTATCATAGCCTGTTTCAACAGCCGGTATACACCATTTGAAATATCAGCTCTTGGCCCATAAAGGCTGCCATAACGAAGTATAGTATAATTTAAATTATATGTCCGGTTAAACTCTTCAATATATGTCTCACAGGCTTGCTTACTGCATCTGTAGAACCCTCCTTCACGACTATAAACATAAACACTGCTCGCAAATAAAAATTTTTCAATTTTTAAATTCTTTGCCATTTCAAGCAGTTTTACTGTACCTACAATATTAATTTTGGCCGTTTCTATTGGTTTGGTTCTTGCAGCATTTAAATCAGCAAGTGCGGCAAGATGATAAATCACATCTTTCCCTTTAACGACATCCAAAAGAAATTTATCGTCAGTTATATCTCCAACAACCATTTCCTGATCCTTTTTCTTCCATTTGGACTCATTCAGGTCGGTAATGGTTACATGATGCCCCCTTGCTGATAATTCGTCTGCAATATGGCTTCCAAGAAAGCCTGCACCTCCGGTTACAAGAATATTTTTACTTTTCATATTCCTGCAATCCTTTCAATAAATTTTTGCATGCCTGAAGTTCCATTTCTTCCCGGGTTTCTTTTGTTGTTGTTCCAATATGCGGCGTAAGAATAACATTCTGAAGCTCAGTCAGATTACCATGATAAGGTTCCTCTTCAAACACATCCAAAAAAGCTGCCGCATCTTTGTTATGATTCAAAAAATGATATAAATCCTTTTCATTAATCAAACCACCTCTTGAAGTATTTAGAATAGCCACATTGGATTTACAAAGATTGAACTCAGATTCTGAAATCAGATTCCGATTTTCATTTGTAAAGGGGACATGCAGTGAAATAATATCTGAAGTTGAAATTAATTCATGAAAGCTCACATTTTTTACAGCGGCGTGTGACACATGATCCTGCTCATTTTTTAGATAAGGATCATAGTAAACAATATTATCTGTAAAAACGCTGAGTAAATTTGCAAAACGTTTTCCAACTTTA
Organism: Balneolaceae bacterium; assembly: GCA_007134695.1. Classification (GTDB taxonomy): domain Bacteria; phylum Bacteroidota; class Rhodothermia; order Balneolales; family Balneolaceae; genus SLK101. The sequence goes on along the minus strand of SLKI01000091.1, from coordinate 1,989 downwards.
CCAAATCCAATTATTCCTACTCTTTTATTATACAACGAATAACCCATACTTTTTCCCCAGGTACCCGAGCGGATATTTCTGTCACCATGTGTTATTTTCCTTAATGCACAAAGAGCTCCGGTCAAAGCCAATTCCGCAACTGCGTCAACATGGATATCCGGGGTATTAAGTACTTTTATGCCCAATTTTTTTGCTGTCTCCAAATCTACGTTATTTAATCCGGTGCCACACCGTGAAATTACCCTCAGATTTGGAAGATTTCTCAGTACCCTGTCAGATAAAGGTTCAGTTCCGGCAATAATACCCTCCGCATCAAGTATAATTTCAATGGCTTCTTTTTCGGTTAATTTGCGCCCAAGAGGATTTAACCTAAAGTCCAGATTTTTTTCCTTTAAATAGGTTATTGGTTTTATACCCGCTTTACCAAATGTAGATGTTGTAATTTGTATAGTCATGCATCGAATTTAAGGATATTTATATAGTATACACAGTGAATCAAACTAAAAGCCTATATAATTAATAAAATAAACCACCCTGCAATGAAAGTACCGAAGTTTAAATTTTTGTCTTCGACCAATAAACAATCGGGGCATTTATTCTGAATTTTTGAACATATTCTATCCATCTGGTAAGTTTGTCGAAATGAAAACTATAACAACAGCGGAAGGGGGTTGGAATTGTTTCGGTTCCATATGACACGGATAAGTTTAGTGGATTTAAAGCTCAGCGGTTTTTTTGCCGGAATAGTCTCGAAAATTTCTATATATGGGAAAATCATCCGTTTCACCATACTTAATCTGAAATAACGAAATACAATCCTGAACCTCAATAAAATTGATATCAAGATTCTTGTTATGCTCAATATTTTTCCGCCATTCTGTTAAATCCTGAAAATGATTAAATTCATAATGCCAGGCAGAATAAATTTTAAATTTTTTTTCTGCCAGAAAGGATATGTTCACCAGGGCTGATGACAAAGGAGATACACAAGCATACGGAAGTGACGGGTAATTGATCAATTTCATCTCCACGGGAATCATTCTGTCGTCTATTTCACAGTTAAGAGAATCTCTCACATATTCAATGTCGCTGTCTGTTTCCTTGAGGGGATGGGGGATGTACCTGATCTTGGAATAGTCACATTTCAGATGTCTCATCGAAGCTTTTATGTACTCAGTGTATACCCTGATGTCAGTTGTATCTATTTTAAGTACAAGGTCAGAGCTAATCCAGAGTATATAATCACCCACAGCCTTCTGTTTGATTCTCTCTTTTTTATAAGACTGGTCATTATGAACCAATGCATGTTTTGTTTCTATCTTATCCTTATAAGATGTAAATACTGCTGTTTTTTTTCTATCAAAGACTTGAAAACGGATAAAATATTTGTGTACAATCCGAAGCAATCTCTTTTTGTTTGCATGTTTTCGATGATCGATATAGTCAGACTTTTTTAATCTTTCCAATGTTCTTCTGCCGGTCTCCAACAAGTATAGCTTTTCCGGTTTCAGATTCGCAGTTAAGTGTTCCTGCGTGTTTTTATATCCGGAAAAAACTACTTCCACTGACTGATAGTTTTTTGCAATTGAATCGATTCTGACTCTGTCGATATAATTGAACAGGAGTTCTCTGTAACTCATAATTTTTTTTAGCCATCGTTTTTTTTGCAATATTTTTTTGAACCCTTCTTCATACGTATTGCTGGCTGTCTTTATCCATATGATCTCATTCCATTTTTTTTTATCAATCACCTCGTTTAGCCTTTCAAATGTCTGTAGCGGGTTCGTTCTTGGATAGATAATGAATAATATACATTCTTTCTTCTTTGCCTGAAATTGATACCAGGCTTCCTCGGCGTTCATGTAGGTTTTCGGATCCTTTACAATAAAAGCCTTGCTATATTTTTTTAATACCCTCATGGAAAACAGATTTTAAAATGACTTACTGATTCAATGTGATTTTTACAGGGATAAATGCCCCTCTGATTTT
>SLKI01000028.1 GCA_007134695.1 Balneolaceae bacterium | reverse complement strand
GCCAGTGATAATTGCGGCGTGGAAATTCTGGGGGAGGAGGAGAGTGATTTCTGGAAAGATCACAAAGGAGCAAAGATAAATGCTATCCGGACCAGAACACTTATTGAACTGGCCGACATTGTTGTTGTCAAGTTTGGGGAGAAGTACAGGCAGTGGAACGCTGCATTTGATGCCGGTTATGCCGCAGCTCTGGGCAAAAAGCTGATCATCCTTCATCCACCTGAGCATACACATGCATTAAAAGAGGTGGATGCCGCTGCCCTTGCGGTTGCCGAGACTCCGGGCCAGGTGGTGGAGATTCTCAAATATGTAACTACCAAGGAGTAACTGGTTACACCAGGGGGTGATCCATTGTTGTCAAGATGTAAAATGTTTCCACCGAGGTGCGATATGTTTCTACTGAAATACGATAAACTACCGCCGGAATGTAGCCTGTCACCAAGGTGCGATATGCTGCCGCCGAGACGTAACCTGCCGTCTCAGCCGGCTTCTTCATATCTTTTAAAATTCTGATCGATCTGCCAGAAATGTCTTCGCTGATGGGTTTCCATAAGAACCAGAAATTCGATCAGACTCATTGAAAGCATCTTGAATGCCGGGTTTCGGCCGCGAATTCTGTTAAGATCCCATCTGTCCCTGGCGGCTCGTTCGATCAAGTAGAGAACATTCTGCTGGATGTCAGATAGCTCCTCGAGTGCCTGTTCCACCGACTGGCTGTCACCCGGACTGAAGATCGGCAGCGTCTTGACCTTGAGTCTGTATGGTGGTTCAAAAAAAGCCGCCATTTTTCGATACCTCCAGCGCGGACGGAATGGGCCGTCGGACTGAGGGGTCGGGCGGATATGCTCGACTGCCTGATCCATCTGATGGAGATATCCTTTGCCGAATTCGATCAGATGTCTGCATACCTCCGTTGCGCTCCAGCCGGTTTTGGATGGCTTGAACAACATTTTTTCGGCCGGTTCAGTTCGGTAAGATGATATTTGACGGTCGGCGTCTTCATACTTCGCTTTTAACTCCTCAAGGTTCAATTGATAACGGGGCTTTTCTTGATGTTCCATCGATGTCGGTTTTGACGGCTGGTTTCGGTAGGAAGTAGAAAAATTTAAAAAAGAACGATTGGTGACTGGCAGAAAGGTGCAGTTTTTTGTTCTTTTACGCCATTGAAATTTTAAAAATGGAACTGTCAAACAAAAACGTCATGCGAAACTCTCCGAAGTTTTACCGGCCAAACGTTACCCATCCGTATAAACCGGCCCTGCAAATGCGGCGGGTCAGGTCATTCAAACCGGCAGTTTTCAAGCCGGCAATTTTGATCTCTTCCCTCAAACTGCTGATATCCGCCACCCTGTTGGTGATATTTCTGGCCACCCTCTCCACCGGAGCCTGGGCCCAGGGGCAGCTCACATTCGAAGATGTGATGAAGTTCGAAGAGTTGCACAATCCGGTCATTTCCGGAAACGGGGAATGGATCGCGTTCGATGTCTGGCCGGAGCGCGGTGACGGAGAAGCCCGCATCAAGCACCCGGAAAGTGAAACCGTCTATATCATCGAACGGGGCCGCAGCCCGATACTGAGTACGGATGGGAACTGGACAGCCGTTCGGGTGGAGCCACCATTTATCGAAGCAGAAAATGCCGGCAGTGATCGCCCCGATCCATCTCTGTCACTTTTAAACAACGATAGCGGAGAGAAGTTAATCTATGAAAATGTACGCAGCTATGAGTTTTCGAACGACGGCCGCTGGCTGCTTGTAGGACACACACTCCCGGATGAAGTCAGAGAGTATCGGCGGGAAAATTCCTATATCGGTTTACCGGTTACGCTGGTCGACCTGGACTCCGGGGAGGAGAGGGGTTACGATTTTGTCAACACATCAGCCATCGACAGTACGTCCAGTTATCTGCTGTTCGGTGTTGTAGATACGACGGGAGCTGAAAACGGACTCTATGCGGTGGAACTTGAAGAGAGCCTGGTGCCTGGAAGGGTGATGGGAGGGGAAAACTCCTACTTTGACAATCTGGCCTGGGATCATGAACGCGGTAGAATCGCTTTTACAAGGGCGGAACTGGACCCGGAGCGGGATTTTCGGCCGTCCGATGCTCAAATTTACAGCTGGCAGGTTTTTCTTGAGGATCCGCAACGGTTGGTCTCACCCGAAAATATCGGCGATGCGTTTCGGCTCAGGCCCGACAATCATCTCACCTGGAGTAATGATGGAGAACGACTTTTTTATGGAGTAAAACTCAAGGAGATGGTTCGCCTGGACGAGATGGAGCGTGAGCGCGATACCCTCAGCCAAGAGAATCTCTATGATCTCGACTATATCCTGGATGGGGTGGAATCGGACGTCTGGCATCCGGACGATCCGTTGATCAAGCCCAACGAGAAGCGAACCTGGAGCAGCCGGAAGAATCACCTCTACCGGGCTGTCTATCATCTGGATTCGGGTCGTTCGGTACAGTTGGCCGATACGGAGATGCCGAACCTGTCATTTACCAACAATCCGGAAATCGCCCTCGGCCGGTCCCAGCTTCCATATCGAAAACTGCGCACCTGGGATGGGGTCTATCACGATTACTATCTGGTGGATTTAACCAATGGAGAGCGATCAAGACTGCTTGAAAAGTCGCGATTCCCCGCACAACTTTCTCCGAATGGTAGTTTTGTGGCTTGGTTTGACGGTAAAGACTGGCATCTTGCCGATACCGGAAGCGGTTCGGAAATCAATCTGACCGGCACCCTGGACATACCGTTTTACAACGAAGATAACGATCGGCCGATGCCGTCACCTCCCTACGGAATTGCAGGTTGGACAGAAGGGGATCGATCGGTGTTGATATACGACAAATATGACATTTGGCAGTTCGATACCCGAAGTGGCGAGGTGACAGCGATCACAGATGGAGCCGGACGGGAAGAGGAGAGAATTTTTCGGATCATCGATCTCGATCCCGATAGTGAAAGATTTGCAAGCGGAGAGGAACTTCTGCTGAGCATGTATCACGACCGTGAGAAGAATTTCGGTTATTATCGTGCTGCAATTGGAAATCCAGGAGTCACCCGGTTACTGGAAGAGGATGTGCGCTACAACTTTCTCGCACAGGCTGACCAGGCGGAAACAATTCTGTTTACCGTGGAGAGATACGACAAATTCCCGAACCTCTGGCTAAGTGAAAGTTCCGATTTTGAACGCATCAAGAAGGTAACTGCCCTGCACGACGATCTGACCGACCGGTTTGCCTGGGGGCACGCAGAACTGATCGATTGGTATAATGCAGATGGAAAAAAGGTCCAGGGTGTGTTGATCTATCCAGGTGGATATGAAGAGGGGGAGCGCTATCCGGTTATGATCTACTATTATGAGCGCTTCTCTCAGCGACTGCACCAATTCGACCATATCTATACCAATCACCGGCCGGTCCTGGCTCAGTATGCGAGCGACGGTTATGCTGTGTTTCTTCCCGACATCTGGTTTGATATTCCGATTCCAGGCTACTCTGCTACCAAAAACCTGGTTCCTGGAGTACAGAAGTTGATCGAAATGGGTGTAGCCGATCCGGAGGCTATCGGGCTTCACGGTCACTCCTGGAGCGGATACCTGACTGCCCAGGTCGTAACGCAGACCGATATCTTTGCTGCGGCAGTTGCCGGTGCGCCGGTTTCCAATATGACAAGTGCATATAGCGGAATCCGATGGGGAACGGGGCTTGCACGACAGTTTCAGTATGAACAGACTCAGAGCCGTCTCGGAGTGAGTATGTGGGAGAACCTGAGTCCCTATATCGAAAACTCCCCGGTTTTCTGGGCGGACCGCATCAACACACCTTTGATGTTACAGTTTGGTGATGTGGATGGAGCTGTACCCTGGGAGCAGGGAATCGAACTTTATCTGGCACTTCGGCGGCTTGGCAAGGAGTCGGTTTTTCTACAGTATCACGACGAGCCGCATCACCTTCAGAAGTATGCAAACCGGCTGGATTATGCTATCAAAATGAAAGAGTATTTCGATCACTATCTGAAAGGTACTCCAGCCCCTGAGTGGATTACGGTGGGAGTTCCCTATCGGGGAGAGTGACCCAACACGGCTGACAGCCGGTTTCAGCCGATTGTGGTATTCCCTAACGTGGGGAGTAATGAAGGTTCTGAATCCGGCGATACGATTCATCAATGCGTTCTTCAGAGATCTCTCCCTGGTCTATGAGCCGGCGGATAATCTGATGGGCGGTTGGTACGATATCCGGATCATAAATTGAGTTGTTGGCAAAGATCAGGATATCGACACCGGCCAGAATTGCCTGTTTAATCGCAGTTTCCAGCCCGTAATGGTCTCGTATCGCATCCATCTGCATGTCGTCGGAAATAACCACACCCTCGAAGCCGAGTTCATTGCGCAATATTTCTGTGATGACTGCAGAAGATAATGTGGCCGGGTATTCTGTATCCCAAAGTTCATTGAAAATGTGTGCGGTCATAATCATATCGGCGTGACCGCTCTCAATCAGATCTCGGTATGGTTCGACCT
>SLKI01000112.1 GCA_007134695.1 Balneolaceae bacterium | reverse complement strand
TCAGAAAATGAAAACTTCTACCTGGAGCTGGGACAGTTCTTATTGGAAAAAATCAGAACTAGCGATGACTCTTTCTCACCTATCGAGTCAGATATGTTACGAGCTGCCGCCTTTCAGGCTCTTTATTTAGAAGATGCATTTGCTCTAATAAATGACAACTACGATTTATATGCAGATCTTCCGTTAATCCCCAATACATCAATGAAACTAAATATGTATTGGGCATTGGATTTTGCCCTCTTCCGCACAGGCTACATCGACCGAAGCCTGGAGGTCCAGAGGCGGCATACGATCCCGCTTTCCCATCATCTGGAAGATTATGGAGCACTTAACGCTATTCTTGCTTCTCACGGCGCCTACCTATACAATCTCGGCCGTTATGACGAAGCCGAGGAGGTTTTTACCGCCTCCCTGGCCGATACGACTCATTTAACTACCGGCATTAAAACCAGCCTGCTCCACAATCTGAGCCTGGTATATTACAAGCTGGGGGATAGCAATCAATATATTGAAAATCAACTCAGGGCCCTTGATTTCGCAGTCGAGAGCGGAAATATACGTGACCAGCTCAGCATCTATAGGGCGCTCCATATCTACTACCGAAACAACCGTAACTGGGATCTCTCTCAGCAATATATCGAAGCGGCACTTGAACTGGCCGGCGAAACAGAGGATAAAGAGGAGCTTGCTTCAATTCTCATCTCCAAATCGGTCTACAACAACCAGTATCTCAATAACCTGGATGAGGCATACAGACTTTTAAAAGAAGCTGAATTGCTGTTGGATGAGACCATCAATTATCGACTTTCTGTACGTGTAATGGACGAAATGGCCAAGCTTTATATTCAGCGAAGAGAATTTGACAGGGGGCGTGAAATTTTCGAAGAGATCGTCGATATCGGTGCAGAGAACAGCAATAACCAGATGTATCTGACTGCGATTATCGATCTTGCAAATACGCACCTGTTAAAAGGAGAAACAGATCGAGCCCGTCAATATATCCGGGAATTCAATGTTCATGATATTACAAGTGTCGATTTTGTAGATCTGGTCGATGCACGCAGGATAGAAGCAGAACTGGCTATCATACAGGGTGACCTTAACCGGGCTGAACGGATTATCGACCCCGTCTATCAACAAGTGATCGAACGAGCCCGAGATATGTCGGACCCCGAAGGAGGATATTGGCATGTAGAGGATGAGTACCTTAACCTTTTTCAGCTCTATGCTGACCTGCTTCGGACTATGAACCGCCCGGGTGATCTGGTCAGAATTCTGGATCAGCTGAAGACTATTAACGACGCTTCTCTGATCGACAATCCACTGATCCGTGCTGATGAATTAAGTGACGAAGAACTTCGTGAAAGCAACAGAATAAATGATGAACTCGACGAGTTGCGTAAAAGATTTCTGGCGGCGGATGAGGAGACACGCCTTTCGATACAGAATGATATCTCCCTGCTGACCGCCGAAAAAAACCGGCTGACACGCAGACAATCAACCGAAGTACTTTTCAGGCCTCTGCAGACCTGGAAAATTCAATCCAGGCTGAAACAGGGTGAGATGATCCTTCACGTTACCCGTATCCTGGATTCATTTTACCTGATAAAAATCGACAATCAGAATATTGATCAGAAAAAGCTTCGATTTGATTTTGAGCAACAACAACTTTTTGAAGAGGCGATAGCAGGTCTGACAAGCGGTGATACCGATCTTGAAAAATTGTATGAAATCTACAACTGGCTTGAGCTCGATATTTTGCCGGAACAGGTTCACACATTGATTGTTGTACCCGACAGCTATCTCTATCAACTGCCCCTGGACGTTCTCCCTGTATCACGTCCTCCTTCGGCCACCAGTTATGGTGCTACAGAATACCTCGTCGAATTGAGACGGGTTCGATATCTGAATAATCTCCAGGATCTTTTCAGAAGAAATACTGTACGGCGGTATCGCACAGACTTTACGGGTATCGGAATTTCCGACTTTCAATCGATCCCCGATTCTGAACTGATTTCACTGCCAAAGGCACCGCTGGAAGTGACAAGTATTTCCAATTCACTCGATCGTCTGAAGTCGCATGATACGTTACTAGAGACAGATGCCACAGTGTCCGCATTCAGACAGGGAGTCGGTCAATCAAGAATTGTACACCTTGCCTCTCACAGTCAGATCTCTGAAGATGACCCTCTCTTTTCCAGAATATATCTCCACCCCGGGTCTGCAGAAGCTGGACGGAATGAGTCGGGAATCATCTACGCTTATCAACTCTTCGACATGAACTTGTCAAACGACCTGATTATGCTTAACTCCTGCGAATCAGGCTCTGGTGATTATTTTCAGGGTGCAGGAATTATGGGGATCAGCAGGGCACTTCGATATGCTGGAGCCGGCAGCCTGGTTCTCAATTCATGGTCAGTCAACGACCAGCTGGCATCTGAGTTCGCCCAGCAATTTTATAAAAATATGAATGTCGGCAAATCAAAGTCCGGAGCATTACAACAGGCCAAGATCCATTTTTTAAGAAACAAGAATGCCAATCCGCATTTCTGGGGACCTTATGTCATGAACGGCGCCGATCGGCCGGTGGTCAATCCGCCCGGCCATAATACCGCTACAATTGTATTGGCATTGATTCTGGCGGGCGGATTGATCTTGACTCGATATCAGAGATCAGGATAGAGAAACAGAGATCAGCTGCTGGCCAGTGCTCGAATGTAACTTTGAGCAACCCGGCTGTAAGCACCATTTAGCTCGTATGCACTCTGAAAGGCGGCTCTCGCCTCCTCTCGCATATTCAGCTGGAAGTAGGTATTTCCCAGAAGCCAGTAGGCACGCTCCTGGATTAAATCATCCTCGTGTTCAATGGAAAGTGCCTGCTCAAATTGACTCGCCGCCTCTTCGTATTGATTGATATTGTACAGAATCGAACCGGCATTCATATGCATCATGGCTCGAATTGAGGTATCGGAAACTGTAATTAATCCTTCTTCAAGAATTTGAAGAGCTTGCTGATACTCACCCTGATTGGCCATGATGATCGCTTCTCTGATTTTCGCTTCACCCACCGAATCTTCTGCTTCAGCCAGACCGTCAGCAGACCGGTAATAATCGAGTTCAATGGATGCGATCGGTTCTACAACATCCGGTTCTAAAATTGTTTGTACGATTCCGAATGACGCCACAATCAAGACTACAGCAGCGGCAGCTGCGATTAACCAGTTTCGTTGAACCCGATTGAAGCTGTCGTTGTTTTGATCGCTTACCAATCCCGACGTATCTTCCTCATCGGCGATTTTTCTGAGGGTGGCCACGGTTTTCAGGTAGTCAAGAGCTTCTTCGTTCCGAATAAGCTCCGCCCACAGATCATCGATCTGTTGCTGAGTCAACTGCTCATTTACATACTGCTCGATTTTCTCTTCGAGTTCTGGAGCAATATTTGTTTTATGTGTCATAGCCTTGAGTTTTCAAGAATTACAAATATAAACAACCTTAAATCAAATTGGTATCATCAGCCGATATTACCCGACTGTCAGGTGAAGAGTTCAAATTCTACATTCACCTGTCCGTTTTATATACAAGAGACATCAGGAGGCCATTTGTTACAAAAAAAATTGAAAAAAAATTGAACCTCGCCTGACATAACCTAACTATGATTAATTTTATCAATAACATAGAACTCAATCTGTTTACTTATTTTTTTTCAGTTATTTTGCTAATTCCACTTCATTCCCCTGCCAATAGTCCTCCACTCAACCAGATTACCGATCACCCGGAGCAGGATAGTACGGAACTGGATCTTAAAATCGGCCGTATGCTCATGGTCGGTTTTCGGGGCTATTCAATTGATGAGAGTGAGCATATCAGGCGGGATCTGAATGAGTATCATCTGGGAGGTGTGGTTCTGTTCGACTACGATGTTCCCCGGGGAATCCCCGAAAGAAATGTTGAATCTCCGCAACAACTGAAAGGACTGGTTTCGCAGCTGCAGGAAACCGCAAACAATCCACTACTGATTGCCATCGATCAGGAAGGGGGCAGTGTGGCCAGACTGAAACCCGACAGAGGCTTTCCGATGACCGTTTCAGCTCAACACCTCGGAGAGCAACATCATGCCGACACGACCCAATCTTACAGTAGAAAGATCGCCCGAACCCTGTCCGAGCTCGGCATCAATGTCAACCTCGCTCCGGTTGTGGACCTGAATCTGAATCCGGAAAACCCGATCATCGGTAAAATCGGAAGAAGCTTTTCCGATGATCCGGAAGTAGTCGCCCGGCATGCGGAGATTTTTATTGAGTCTCACCGCCAATATGGAGTTATGACAGCTCTCAAACATTTTCCCGGCCACGGCAGTTCAAAAGAGGATTCGCACCTTGGCATGGTAGACGTTACAGAACTCTGGCAAGAGGTCGAGGTCGAACCATACCGAGATCTGATTGAGAGCGGTCACGCCGATATGATTATGACCGCACACATTTTCAATGAACTTTGGGATACAGAATACCCGGCCACATTATCTTCTGCAGTCATCAC